>NZ_JBWKFN010000007.1:0-351256 GCF_056434245.1 Streptomyces sp. NPDC044064 | reverse complement strand
TTCACCCGGCCCAACGGCGGGGAGGGGGGAGGGGGGTGGGGGGTTATTAAGGGGGGGGGAGCACCCCCTCGGGGGTTCGCCCGGGGGGGGTTTTTTTCCCCCCCCCCCCCCACGTCTGTGAGACTGGCCGGATGGACACATACGGGGGACGGCGCAACAAGGCCGAGCAGGACGCGGCCATGGTGGAGATCGGATACGCACTGGTCAGTGCCACCTTCGCGGCGGCCGTGGTGTTCGGGGCCGTCGCCGGGCCGGCCCTGCTCTTCGATCTTCCGCAGCTGCCCGGTACCACCTTGCTGTGGATCGGCCTGACGGTCGCTCCGGTGGTCTTCCTGGCCCGGGTGGTGAGTGTGCTGGTCCGCTTCCGGCGGGAGCGTCAGCCGAGCCAGCCGGGGCGCACCAGCCCCGACTCGTAGGCGAGAACGACGAGTTGGGCGCGGTCCCGGGCGCCCAGTTTGACCATCGTGCGGCTCACATGGGTCTTGGCCGTGAGCGGGCTGACCACCAGGCGGCGGGCGATCTCCTCGTTGGACAGGCCGATGCCCACCAGCGCCATCACCTCCCGCTCCCGCTCGGTGAGCTGGGCGAGGGTGTCCGCCGCGGCGGGCTCCTTGGAGCGGGCCGCGAACTCGGCGATGAGCCGTCGCGTGACACCCGGGGACAGCAGCGCGTCACCCTCGACCACCGCCCGCACCGCGCGCACGAGTTCGTCCGGCTCGGTGTCCTTCACCAGGAATCCGGAGGCGCCCGAACGGATCGCCTCGAAGACGTACTCGTCGAGTTCGAAGGTGGTGAGCATGACCACCTTCACGTCCGTCAGCTCCGCGTCCCCGGTGATGCGGCGGGTCGCGGTCAGGCCGTCCAGCCGGGGCATACGGATGTCCATCAGGACGACGTCGGGGCGCAGTTCACGCACCCGGCGCAGGACCTCCTCGCCGTCGGCCGCCTCGCCGGCCACCTCGATGTCCGGCTGCGCGTCGAGCAGCGCCTTGAAACCGGCCCGCACGAGCGACTGGTCGTCGGCGAGCAGTACCCGGATCACTGGTCCTCCCTGGTGTGCAAGGGCAGTACGGCGAGCAGCCGGAAGCCGCCGTCCGGGCGCGGGCCCGCCTCGATGGTGCCACCCAGCGCAGCCGCCCGCTCCCGCATGCCGGCCAGCCCGTTCCCGCTGCCGCCGGCGTCGGCTCCGGTCGCGGGCCCGTCGTCGTCGACGCGCAGCCGGAGTTCGCCGCCGGCCTGCTCGAACCACACGCGCGCGTGTCTCGATCCGGAGTGCCGTACGACGTTGGTCAGAGCCTCCTGCACGATGCGGAAGGCCGCGAGGCCGGCGCCGGGCGGCAGGTGCGGAGCCTCGCCCTGGACATCGACCGTCAGTCCGGCGGCCGCCGCCTGTTCGACCAGCTCCGGCAGCCGGTCCAGGCCCGGCGCGGGGGTACGCGGCGCGGCGCCCGGTGCGCGCAGCGTGTCGAGCACCTGGCGCACCTCACCGAGGGCCTCCTTGCTGGCCGCCTTGATGGTGGTGAGCGCGGCGCGCGCCTGCTCGGGGTCGCTGTCCAGCAGCGCGAGACCCATGCCCGCCTGGACGTTGATGACGGAGATGCTGTGCGCGAGCACGTCGTGCAGCTCGCGGGCGATCCGCAGCCGCTCCTCGTCGGCGCGCCGCCTGGCGGCCTGGGCGCGGTCCGCGCGTTCGCGCGCCCACTGCTCGCGGCGCAGCCGGGCGAGTTCACAGACCGCGACGACGGCCAGCACCCAGGTGGCGACGACGATCTCCTGCCCCACGCTCGCCGCCGGGTCGCCCTTGGGCGGCAGCCACCGGTAGAGCCAGAGCGCGACCAGGGCGTGCCCCGCCCACAGCAGGCCGACGGCGGCCCAGGCGGCCCGCCGGTGCCCGGCGACGACGGCACTGAAGCAACCGACCGCGACGGTCAGGAAGACCGGGCCGTAGGGATAGCCCGCACCCAGGTAGACCAGCGCCGCAGCCGCCGTACCGAAGGCGACGGCCACCGGGTGACGGTGCCGCCACAGCAACAGGACCGAGGCCACGAGCAGCAGCACGCGCGCGTAACCGTCGAGCGGCTCCCGGTGCGGCTGGGAGTGTGCGGCGAAGTTCGACCCGACGAGGACGAACGCGGTGATCAGCACCGTGGAGCGCCATGGCAACCCGACGGCGGGCGAATCCGGTTCGTCGGGCCGGCTCCCCCACGGTGGCCCGTACCGCCACCAGTGCCGTGGTCCGCCTCCGCGCTGCTCTTCCATGCCCGCCACGCTAGACGCCGACGGGCCGCCCGGACGTCGGCCGGACGAGGTGATCACGGGTACTCCCCGGGGAGTACGACCGCCCGCGTGCTCAGCGCCGGCCGGCCCCTCCGCCTCGGCGGTGAGCAGCTCTCCGGCGCCGGCTGCGCACCGCCCTCACCCTCGGACTCCGGACGTCAGGGGCGGAGTCCGACGCCGTGGGCGAGCCGGGCGGCCGCGTACCGGAAGAAGGTCTCCCGGTCCTCGACCACCCGGTGGAACTGCCCGAACAGCTCGAACCCGACCAGCCCGAACAGCTCGGCCCAGGCCGCCACCAGCGCCACGGCCGGCTCGGGAGGCAGGTCGGGCACCAGATCCGCCGCCATGCGCTCGGCCTCGGGGCGCAGCTCGGCAGGCAGGGGCAGATCGGCGAGGCCGGGACCCCGGTGGGCGTCACGGACGATGCCGATGAGGAGCAGGCCGACGCGGGAGGCGGCCGGGACGGTGGTCTCGGGGGCGGCGTAGCCGGGGACCGGCGATCCGTAGATCAGGGCGTACTCGTGCGGATGGGCTAGGGCCCAGGCGCGCACCGCCTCGCACACGGCCGTCCAGCGCCGCACGTGGTCCGACTCGGCGACCTGCCGGTGGGCCGCCTCCGCAGCCTCGCCGAGGGAGTCGTAGGCGTCGATGATCAGCGCGGTCAGCAGCTCGTCACGGCTCGGGAAGTAGCGGTAGAGCGCCGAGGAGACCATGCCCAGCGCGCGGGCCACGGCCCGCAGCGAGAGCTTGGCCGCACCCTCCGCCGCGAGCTGTCTGCGCGCCTCGTCCTTGATGGCGGCGGTGACTTCGACCCTGGCCCGCGCGCGGGCGCCCTGTGCGGTGCTCATACCAGCAGTGTGCCACGACGGCAGAGCAGTGCACACAAACGAGAGCAGCGAGCAAAAACGAGAGCACTGCTCTTGCGCCGGCACGCCTGCCTCCCCCACACTGGAATCAAGCGAGAGCACCGCTCTCCCAACAGTGGGGGTCAGTCACCATGTCGTCGTCTTCGCCGTTCTACGTGAAGAGCAGCCCGATGGCCGTGCGCATGAACGGGATCGTCGCCTGGCTCGCCCGGCACGGGCTCAGCATCGCGGGCTCCGCCGAGCTGTCCGTGCGGGGGCGCAAGAGCGGCGCGATGCAGCGCGTCCCGGTCAACCCGCACACCCACGAGGGCGAGCAGTACCTGGTGTCGGCGCGCGGCCACTCCCAGTGGGTGCGCAACATGCGGGCCGCGAACGGCGGAGAGCTCCGGGTGGGCCGGAAGGTGCACGCGTTCACCGTGGTGGAGCTTCCCGACGAGGAGAAGCTCCCGATCCTGCGCACGTACCTGGAGAAGTGGGGCTGGGAGGTCAAGGACTACTTCGCGGGCGTCACGGCCAGGTCCTCCGACGCCGAGATCCTCGGGATCGCCCCCGACCACCCGGTCTTCCGGATCACCGTCACGAAGTAGCGGGGTCCTCCGCCGCGGTCGCCGGCCCCCGGTCCAGCGCGGTCAGGGCGCGCTGGGCGAGCGGGTGCGCCCGGACCAGCTCACCCAGGGACGTCGAGCCCTGCGTGATGTCCTTGAACGCCCGCCAGGCGGGACGGAAGCCGGTGAGGACCGCGTGGAAGATGCCGGGACGGCGCTCGAACGCGGCCAGCATGCGCTTGCCGACGCTCATCTCCACGCCCAGCCCCGCCTTGATCGCGAACGCGTAGTTCAGGGCCTGACGGCGGGTGTCGACGGCGTCGTGCGCCTCGGCGATCCGGACCGCCCACTCCCCCGCCAGCCGGCCCGAGCGCAGTGCGAAGGAGATGCCCTCGCGGGTCCACGGCTCCAGCAGTCCCGCAGCGTCACCGCAGACCAGCACCCGGCCGCGGGACAGCGGCGAGTCGTCGGCACGGCAGCGCGTCAGATGCCCGGAGGAGATGCTCGGCTCGAAGCCGGCCAGCCCGAGCCGGGCGATGAAGTCCTCCAAGTACCGCTTGGTGGCGGCGCCTTCGCCACGCGCCGAGATCACGCCGACCGTCAGGGTGTCGCCCTTCGGGAAGACCCAGCCGTAACTGCCCGGCATGGGCCCCCAGTCGATGAGCACCCGGCCCTTCCAGTCCTCGGCGACCGTCTCAGGGACCGGGATCTCCGCCTCCAGGCCGAGGTCGACCTGGTCCAGCTTCACCCCGACGTGCGCCCCTATCCGACTGGCGCTGCCGTCCGCACCGACGACCGCGCGGGCCAGGACGGTCTCCCCGCCCTGGAGCACCACGGCGACCGTGCGCCGGTCCGGCACCGCGGAGCCGTGCTGCTCGACCCGCTGCACCGCGGCACCCGTCCGCAGTTCGGCGCCCGCCTTCTGGGCGTGCTCGACCAGCTGCTGGTCGAACTCGGGCCGGTTGATCAGCCCGAACAGCATCTGCCTGGAGCGGCGGGTGCGGGTGAAGCGCCCGTTGTTCGAGAACGTCACCGCGTGCACACGGTCCTGGAAGGGCAGCTCGAAGCCGGGCGGCAACGCGTCGCGGGAGGGACCGATGATGCCGCCGCCGCACGTCTTGTAGCGCGGCAGCTCGGCTTTCTCCAGCAACAGCACGCGTCGCCCCGCGACCGCTGCCGCATAGGCGGCCGAGGCCCCCGCGGGTCCCGCGCCCACCACGACGACGTCCCACACCCGCTGCACGTCGTCCGCCGAAGAGTTCTCGCCGCTCACGATGGTCTACTACTCCGATCAAGCCGCTGCCGCACCTGTCCCCCGCATCCTACGGCGACCGTCGTCGCAGGCCACTGTGGGAGGATCGGTCTATCCAGCCGTACAACGTCGCACCCACGAGGAGCGTGCCCATGTCGTCGAATCCGGTCGCCGAGACCGTCGCCTCGCTGCTGCCCCGGGCCAAGGCGGAGCTGACCGAACTGGTCGCCTTCAAGTCGGTGGCCGACTTCGCGCAGTTCCCGAAGAGCGAGAGCGAGGGTGCCGCGAACTGGATCGCCGACGCGCTGCGCGCCGAGGACTTCGTGGACGTGGCCGTCCTGGACACCCCCGACGGCACCCAGTCGGTGTACGGCTACCTGCCTGGCCCCGAGGGTGCCAAAACGGTTCTGCTCTACGCGCACTACGACGTGCAGCCGCCGCTGGACGAGGACGGCTGGGTCACCCCGCCGTTCGAGCTGACCGAGCGGGACGGCCGCTGGTACGGCCGCGGAACCGCCGACTGCAAGGGCGGTGCGATCATGCACCTGCTCGCGCTGCGCGCCCTGAAGGCGAACGGCGGCGTCCCCGTGCACGTGAAGGTGATCGTCGAGGGTTCCGAGGAGCAGGGCACCGGCGGCCTGGAGCGCTACGCCGAGCAGCACCCCGAGCTGCTGAAGGCGGACACGGTCGTCATCGGCGACGCGGGCAACTTCCGCGTGGGCCTGCCGACGGTGACCACCACCCTGCGCGGCATGACGATGCTTAGGGTCCAGGTCGACACCCTCGCCGGCAACCTGCACTCGGGCCAGTTCGGCGGCGCCGCCCCGGACGCCCTGGGCTCGCTGATCCGTGTCCTGGACTCGCTGCGCGCCGAGGACGGCTCGACCACCGTCGACGGCCTCGACGCCACGGCGCAGTGGGACGGCCTCGAGTACACCGAGGAGCAGTTCCGCAAGGACGCCAAGGTGCTGGACGGGGTCGGTCTGATCGGTGCCGGCTCGGTGGCCGACCGCATCTGGGCCCGCCCGGCCGTCACCGTCCTCGGCATCGACTGCCCGCCGGTGGTGGGCGCCACCCCGTCGGTCCAGTCGAGCGCCCGCGCCCTGATCAGCCTGCGGGTGCCGCCGGGCATCGACTCGGCCGAGGCCACCAAGCTGCTCCAGGCCCACATCGAGGCCCACACGCCGTGGGGCGCACGGGTGAGCACCGAGCAGATCGGCCAGGGCCAGCCCTTCCGCGCCGACACCTCCAGCCCGGCCTACCGGGCGATGGCCGACGCGATGGCGGTCGCCTACCCGGGCGAGACCATGCAGTACGCCGGCCAGGGCGGCACCATCCCGCTGTGCAACACCCTCGCCGGCCTCTACCCCGAGGCGGAGATCCTGCTGATCGGCCTGAGCGAGCCGGAGGCGCAGATCCACGCGGTCAACGAGAGCGTGTCCCCCGAGGAACTGGAGCGGCTGTCGGTCGCCGAGGCGCTGTTCCTGCGCAACTACGCGGCGGGGTGAAGTCTTCTGCCGACGGCAGAGCGCCCTCGCCCGACGGCGGGGGCGCTGCCTAGCGTCGGCGCATGGACGTCATCGAGCTGCTCCCCCGCCTGCACCTCCTGCGCTTCGCGGTCGGCCAGGCCTACCTCTGGCACGACGGCGCTCAGTCCACACTGATCGACGCGGGGGCGATCGGCGCGGCCCGCACGATCGCCGACGCGCTCATCGCGCTGGGCCGCGCCCCCGGGGACGTACGACGGATCGTGCTGACCCATTTCCACGAGGACCACGCGGGCGGGGCGGGCGAGTTCGCCGCGCTCAGCGGTGCCGAGGTGCTGGCCCACGCCCTGGACGCGCCGTTCGTCCGGGGTGAACTCACCGGCCCGCCGCCGCGGTTCGAGGACTGGGAGCTGCCGATCCACGCGGAGGTGTCCCGGCACCTTCCCCGGGGCGCCTCGGTGCGCCCGCGGAGCGTCACTCCTGTGTCCGACGGTGACGTGCTCGATTTCGGCGGCGGCGCTCGAGTAGTCCATGTGCCGGGGCACACGGAGGGCAGCATCGCGCTGTTCCTTCCCGGCGAGGGCGTGCTGTTCACGGGTGACACGGTGGCGGCCTCGCCGGTCGACGGTGCGGTGATGCCGGGCGTGTTCAACCTCGACCGGCCCCGGCTTCTTGACTCTTTTCGCCGGTTGGCCGCCCTGGACGCGGACGTGGCCTGCTTCGGGCACGGTGACCCGGTGGTGGGCAGTGCCTCGGCCGCGCTCCGGAAAGCGGCGGACAGCCACCCGGCCGTCGGCTGATCATGGGGGCATGGCCTTCCCCGGACGCCTCGCCGCCCACACCCGCATCGCCCGTTCCCTCGCCGCGCTGGGCGACCGGGAGCTGGCCGAGCTGGTCGCGGCGGGCGAGCCGCTCGGCACGGGCATCGGCGGCAGAGCCGTACGCCTCCTGGTCGACGGGCGCCCGGTGTTCGTGAAGCGGGTGCCGCTGACGGACCTGGAACGGCTGCCCGGGAACGAACGGTCGACGGCGAACCTGTTCGCTCTGCCGTCGTACTGCCACTACGGCATCGGCAGCCCGGGATTCACCGCCTGGCGGGAGTTGGCCGCGCACACGCTGACCACGGAGGGCGTGTCGGCCGGCGGGTTCCCGGGCTTTCCGCTGCTGCACCACTGGCGGGTCCTGCCCGACGAGCCCCAGCCCCTGCCCGGCGAACTCGCCGACGTGGAGCGGGCCGTGGCCTACTGGGGCGCGGGCGTGCGGGAACGCCTCGAAGCTCTGCGGACGGCCTCCGCGAGCCTGACCCTGTTCCTGGAGCACGTCCCGCACACCCTGCACGACTGGCTGGAAGCCGAACTGCGCACGGACCGCGCAGACGCGGCGTGCACCTGGGTGGCGGAGAGCCTGACGGAGCTGACCGATGCGCTGGAGTCCTACCGGCTCCTGCACTTCGACGCCCACTTCCGCAACATCCTGACCGACGGCCACAGGCTGTACCTCACCGACTTCGGCCTCTCGCTCGGCTCCGCCTTCCGACTGGACGGCGAAGAGCGGGAGTTCTTCGCCCGGCACCGTGACTACGACCGCGTCTACACCGCCTGCCACCTGGTGATCCGGCTCGTCACCGAGCTGTACGGATACGGCCGGGAGGAACGCGAGGAGTACGTCCGGACGCTGGCCGCCGGTGCCCGGCCCGAGGGCATCCCGCGGGCCGCCGCCGAGCTGCTGACCCGGTACGCGCCCGTCGCCGCCGCCATGGGCGACTTCAGCCGGCCGCTGGTACGGGACAGCCGGCTGACCCCGTACCCGGACGCCGGGCTGAGCCGTGCCTACAACAGCTCGGTGCCCTCGGCGTAGGGGCCGGACGCCGGGTTCACCCCGGGGCGGACCACGGAGGCCGGCTCCGTCGAGGACAGCTACGCAGGAGCAAGGACGAGATTTCCCGCCGGCAGCACGGACGCGGCGGGGATCCGAGGGTCGCCGGAGTTCGTCAGGCGGCCTGACCGGCGACCGGCACACCGGCCTCCAGATAGAGCGCGGCACCGCGCTCACGGGCCCGCAGCGCCCAGCGCAGCCGCTCGAAACGGACCGGCGGCAGCATGTCGGCGGCCTCCTGTTCGGTCGCGAAGCGCCAGGCGCGCAGCTCCGGCCCCGGCAGCAGCACCCGGGCCGCCTCGGCGGTGTCCAGCCGGCCGCCGTCGAAGAGCAGGCGCAGCCCGCCGAAACCCGGGGGCACGGGCCGCTCCCAGTCCACGACGAGCAGCCGGGGCACCTCGCAGAGCCGCAGCCCGGTCTCCTCGGCGACCTCGCGCATACCGGCGCGGGCAGGGGCCTCGCCGCGCTCGACGACCCCGCCGGGAAACTCCCAGCCGGGCTTGTAGGTGGGGTCGACGAGCAGTACCCGGTCCTGCTCGTCGAAGAGGAGCACTCCGGCGGCGAGGGTCTCGGCGGTGGGCTCGGGCGTCTGCACGATGTCACAGGGGGGTACGGTGCCGCCGCCGACGGCGTCGGCGATGCGGACGGCCGTCTCGTACGGGGTGAGCGTGCTGGTGTCCACGAGGTGGGCGTCGGCGGTGAGCCAGGCGGCGAGGGCGGCCCGGTAGGGCTCGATGTGGTCGTACGCCCACTGCCGCTGCCGTATCTCGCCGTCGGGCAGGTCCGGCGGGATCTCCCGCCCGGCTATCCGCTCGCGCAGGATCGTTTCCGCCGGGGCGAGGAGCAGATGGCGTACGGGGATCCGGCGGGCGGCGAGGCCGCCGAAGATCTCGTCGCGGTACTCCTGGCGCAGCAGGGTCATGGGGACCACCAGGGTCCCGCCCAGCTCGGCGAGCATCGCGGCCACCGTGTCGATCACGAGCCGGCGCCAGATCGGCAGGTCCTGGAAGTCGCCGACCTCGGCGAGGCGCTTGGGCGGCAGCAGGTGCGGGAGCGCTCCGCCGATGACCTCGGGGTCGAAGAGCGCGCTGTTCGGGATCAGGTCGATCAGTTCCCGTGCGGTGGTGGTCTTCCCCGCACCGAACGCGCCGTTGATCCAGACGACGGTCACGGACTCCCCCTCTTCTGTTGGCCCCCTGTGGCTTGCCCGCTCCACCCTGCCACGGAAACCACATCCAGTTGAGGGTGCGCGCACGCGCGTGCCGGTGCCCCGCACGTCGGGGACACCGGCACGGGGTCCGGATGGCGGGCCGGGCTACTTCTGTCCCAGCGCGTGCTCGTCCACATCGAAGCTGTCCTGGCTGACGATGTGGTCGACGTGGTCGAGGGTGCCGGAGACGTTGAGGTCACCGAGCGGACCCTTGTCCACGGCGTGCGAGGGGGTGACGGCGGCCACGACGAAGCCGGTGGCGAGGGTGGCGATGGCGAGCATGCTGCGCTTCTTCATGCCCTGGATCAACTGCGGAACCGTCGGCGGGTCACGCGGATCGCGGCGATTGCCCGGCCAGGCCGTGAAGACGGCGCCCCGGGCCGGGGGTCCGGGAGCGACCGCCGCGCGCGGCGCCCGTGAGGTCGGTCACGGGCGGCGCCGCCGGGAACTCGCGCGGCGGGTGCGGACGGGCGGCCGGCCTCGGCGCGGGCCGCAGTTCGCCGCCGCCAGGCCGGACGGCCCACCTTCGCCGTCCTCCGGGCCGGCAGGCAGGTCCGGGGCGCTCCGGCGCCCGCCGTCGACCGGGGCCTGGGCGCCGGCGGCGCCCCGCCGGGCGGCCGCGCGGCGCGAGCACCGTCACCGGGGTGCCGCCCCGGGCGGCAAGTCGCCGCCGCGTGGCCCGCACAAGGGCGGCCGAAAACACGGCCCCGCGGAAACTCCGTGGCCGCGGTGATCACGGCGTCGGTATCGTCCTGGTCCCGGCCCTCCGGCAGCAGACGGACCACGACCAGGAGAACGACGGCCATGACCAGCCCCCGCCCGACGATCACCCTCTGGCGCCCCACCGGCCCGAGGGAGCTGGACCTGGTCCGGGAGCTGGACTGGAAGGCCTGGCCGCCACGGCTGCCCGAGCAGCCGATCTTCTACCCGGTTCTCGACGAGGACTACGCGATCCGGATCGCCCGGGACTGGAACGTGAAGCACGACGGCGCCGGGTTCGTCACCCGGTTCGAGGTCGACGCGGAGTTCGCGGGCCGCTATCCCGTCCGGCAGGCCGGCGGCAGGACGATCCTGGAGCTGTGGGTGCCCGCCGAGGAGCTGGACGAGTTCAACGCTCACATCGTGGGCCGGATCGAGGTCGTGCACGAGTTCGGGTGAGGCCGCGAGAGGCCTGGCGATCCAACAGAACCGAACGCCAGGTCTCTCCACCATCGCGCAAAACACCCTGCCGTCAAGGGAGATGACGGAATATCGAACAACTCCGACGCGCCTCTTCCAACACAGTCCGACACGTCCTACCGTAAGCGCGCACCGGTGACACGTACATGCCGTCATCCCACCCTGCGCGAGTCGGAGGAACGTCAACGATGCGTCACCCTCACACCCGCACCACCCGCCGAAGAGTGGCCGGAGCGCTCACCGCGGTGCTGCTGTGCACGGCGGGCCTGGCCGCCCCCGCCGTCGCGGCGCCCGCCCGGCACCCCGCCGCCGCGCCCTCGCCGGCCGACGGCCTCGCCGTCGCCCCGCCCATGGGCTTCAACAACTGGAACTCCACGCACTGCCGTGCCGACTTCGACGAGACCATGGTCAAGGGGATCGCGGACCTCTTCGTGGCCAAGGGCCTGAAGGACGCCGGCTACCAGTACGTGAACCTCGACGACTGCTGGGCTCTGCCGAACCGCGACGCCGACGGCAAGCTGGTGCCGGACCCGGCCCGCTTCCCGAACGGGATCAAGGCCGTCGCCGACTACGTCCACAGCAAGGGCCTCAAGCTCGGCATCTACACCAGCGCCGGGTTCAAGACCTGCAACAGCGCGGGCTTCCCGGGGGCGCTCGGCCACGAGTACAGCGACGCGCAGCAGTTCGCCGACTGGGGCGTCGACTACCTCAAGTACGACAACTGCAACAACCTGGGCGTCGACGCCAAGCTGCGCTACCGGACCATGCGTGACGCCCTCGCGGCGACCGGCCGGCCCATCGTCTACAGCATCTGCGAATGGGGTGAGAACAAGCCCTGGGAGTGGGCGTCGGACGTCGGTCAGCTGTGGCGGACCACCGGCGACATCAGCGACAACTGGGGTTCGATGCTGTCGATCCTCAAGCAGAACCTGCCTCTCGCGCCGTACGCCGGGCCCGGCCACTGGAACGACCCCGACATGCTGGAGGTCGGCAACGGCGGGATGACGGACACCGAGTACCGCTCGCACTTCTCCCTCTGGTCCGTCATGGCGGCGCCCCTGCTCATCGGCACCGACCTGCGCAAGGCCTCCCCGGCGACCTTCGACATCCTGGACAACAAGGAGGTCATCGCCGTCGACCAGGACCCGCTCGGCAAGCAGGGCACGGTCGTCTCCTCCGCGGGCGGACGCTGGGTGATCGCCAAGGAGATGAAGGACGGCAGCCGGGCGGTCGCCCTGTTCAACGAGTCCGGCTCCGCCCAGCGGATCGCCACCACCGCGGCAGCCGTCGGCCTGCCCGACGCCCCCGCCTACACCCTGCGCGACCTGTGGCAGCACCGCGGCTACAACACCGCGGGCACCCTCGCGGCAACCGTCCCGGCCCACGGCACGGTCCTGCTGCGGGTCGCGGCCGACCCGGACTGGGCCGCCAGCCCGCCCGCGGTGGAACTCGGCCTGGACGGAAGCCCGATCGTGGAGGCGGGCACCCCGGCCACGCTGACCACCGCCGTCACCGACCTCGGCCGGACATCCGCGCGCCGGGTGTCCGTGTCGCTCATCGGCCCGGACGGCTGGACCGTACGCGCCACCTCGGCGACCACGGCCGCCGCCCTCGCCACCGGCAAGTCACTGCGCACGGGATGGCGGGTCACCGCCCCCGCGGGGACGTCGACCGGCTCCTACGGCCTCACCCTCAGGGCGAGTTACCGCTCACCCGCCGGAGAGAACGTCACCAGCGCCCTCCCGCTGACCGCGACCGTCGCGCTGCCGCCGCCCACCGGGACGTCGTACCTCAGCGATCTGCCCTGGCTGTCCGCGACCAGCGGCTGGGGGCCGGTCGAGCGCGACACGAGCAACGGGGAGAGCGCCGCGGGCGACGGTCACCCCATCACCATGGGCGGCGTCGGGTACGCCAAGGGGCTCGGTGTCCACGCGGACAGTGAGGTCTCCTTCTACACCGGCAAGGCCTGCGAGAAGGTCACCGCGGACGTGGGCGTGGACGACGAGAAGGGCACGAAGGGCACCGTCGCCTTCGAGATCTGGGCGGACGGCGCCAAGGCCGCCTCGACCGGCGTACTGACCAACACGCAGCCGGCCCAGCCGCTCACCGCCGACGTCACCGGCGCCCAGGTGGTCCGCCTCGTCGTCACGGACGGCGGAGACGGCATCGACTCGGACCACGCCGACTGGGCGAACGCCCGGCTGAGCTGCTGATCGCGGACATCCGGCCGCGCTGATCGCGGTTCCCGACGCGGGCGTCGACTCACTCGCCGACGGCGGTTTCGGACACCGACGCCGGGCTCGGGCCCGGACCGTCGCTCCGCAGGCGCACGCCGAGCCCGGGCGGTGGAGCACCCTCACCCCCTGCCGTGGTCGCGTCCGGCCTACCGGCCGCCGCGGCCGCGGCGGTACCGCACCACCCTCGGACCCCCGCCGCTCTCGCATCCGGCCCGGGATCCCATGCTGCCGCCGCGGCGCCAGCCGAACCCCGGTCCACATCCATCCGCGGAGGCGTCACCGCCGGCCGCCCGACCGCCGTCAGACTCCCGCCGCAGTCGTGTCCGGCCGCAGAGCCAACGCGGCCGCGGCAGCGCCGACCAGACCCGCATCCGTACCCATCTGCGCAGGCGTCACCGTGAGCCGCTGGACGAAGGAGAGGGTCGCGTAGTCGGCGAGGGCCCTGCGCAGGGGGGTGAGGAGGATGTCGCCGGCCTTGCCGACACCGCCGCCGATCACCGCGATGTCGATCTCCACCAGGGTCGCGGTGGCCGCGATGCCGGCGGCCAGGGCCTGGGCGGCCCGCTCGAAGGAGGCCACGGCGACCGGGTCGCCCTCCCGGGCGGCGGCGGCCACCGCCGCGGCGGAGGCGTCGCCGTCCGGGCCGGGCAGCCAGCCCTCTTCCAGGGCGCGGCGGGCGATGTTGGGGCCGCTGGCGATGCGCTCGACGCAGCCGCGCGAGCCGCACGGGCACGGGTCGCCGTCGAGGTCGACGCTGATGTGCCCGATGTGCCCGGCGTTGCCGGTCGGGCCGGGATGCAGCTGTCCGCCGAGGACCAGGCCGCCGCCGACGCCGGTGGAGACCACCATGCACAGCGCGTTGTCGTGGCCGCGTGCGGCGCCCTGCCAGTGCTCGGCCGCGGTGATGGCCACCCCGTCGCCGATCAGCTCGACCGGCAGCCCGCCGGTGGCCGAGCGCACCCGCTCGACCAGCGGGAAGTCCCGCCAGCCCGGCACGTTCACGGGACTGACGGTGCCCGCGGAGGCGTCCACCGGGCCCGCACTGCCGATGCCTATCGAACCGGCGCGTCCCCACAGAGGTGATTCGGCGAGGTCGCCGAGCACCCCCTCGACGGCCTGCATGACCGTTTCGCCGTCCTTTTGCGCTGGCGTCGCACGCTGTGCGCGTGCCTGGATCCGTCCGTGACCGTCCACCAGAGCGCCGGCGATCTTGGTGCCGCCGATGTCCAGGGCCGCCACGAGGTCGGTGTACATCAGTGTCAGATCTCCCCGTTGAACCTTGAATAATCAGAAAGAGGCAGGCCGGTCGAGCGGTGGGGGCGCAGGCCGGAGACAGCGGTGGACAGTCTCTCGCGCATCTGACAACGTTGTCCAGGCTCTATGCTCGACGCCACATCCTCATACAAACCACGGATCTTCGCACCACCCCCGTGGGACAGCCCGGACGACAGGACAAGGACGCCGCATCGTGCCCGAGAGCAGCCGCCGTGCAGACCGCCCCGCAGACCGTCACTCCGGGTCGCGTTACGGCAACCGTCCCACGATGAAGGACGTGGCCGCGCGCGCCGGGGTCGGCCTGAAGACGGTGTCCCGTGTGGTCAACAGCGAGCCGGGTGTCACCCCGGACACCGAGCGCCGCGTCCAGGAGGCGATCGAGGCACTCGGCTTCCGCCGCAACGACAGCGCACGCGTCCTGCGCAAGGGCCGCACGGCCAGCATCGGCCTGGTCCTGGAGGACCTCGCCGACCCGTTCTACGGCCCACTGAGCCGCGCGGTCGAGGAGGTGGCCCGGGCCCACGGCGCCCTGCTGATCAACGGCTCCAGCGCCGAGGACCCGGACCGGGAGCAGGAGCTGGCGCTCGCGCTGTGCGCCCGGCGGGTGGACGGTCTCGTGGTGATCCCGGCCGGGGACGACCACCGCTACCTGGAGCCGGAGATCAGGGCGGGCGTGGCCACCGTGTTCGTGGACCGCCCCGCCGGAAAGATCGACGCGGACGTGGTGCTGTCGGACAACTTCGGCGGCGCCCGCGACGGCGTCGCCCATCTGATCGCGCACGGTCACCGCCGGATCGGGTTCATCGGCGACATGCCCCGCATCCACACCGCGGCCGAGCGCCTTCGCGGCTACCGGGCAGCCATGGGGGACGCCGGGATACCGGTCGAGGAGCGGTGGATGTCGCTCGGGGCGACGGATCCGGTGCGGGTGCGCCGGGCGGCCGAGGAGATGCTCTCGGCCCCCTCCCCCGTCACCGCGATCTTCACGGGCAACAACCGGGTGACGGTCACCGTGATCCGGGTCCTCGCCGAGCAGTCCCGCCCGGTCGCTCTCGTCGGCTTCGACGACATCGAGCTGGCCGATCTGCTCCAGCCGGGCGTCACGGTCGTCGCCCAGGACGCGGCCGCCCTCGGCCGGACCGCCGCCGAGCGTCTCTTCCGCCAGCTGGACGGCACGCTCGTCGCGCCCGAGCGGATCGAGCTGCCGACCCGGCTCATCACCCGCGGCTCGGGCGAGCTGTCGCCCGCGGAGTGAGCCGCCGTGACCGGTGACGTCGGACGCACCCTGGCGGAACTCGGCCTCGCCGAGGCACCCCGCGACCATCCCCTGACCTATCCGGGCGCCTGGCCCGCCGACTCCGGGCTGCTGCACGGCGACCGGATGCTGCCGCTGGACCGGTTGGTGCACGAGGACCGGACGCCGGTCCTCGCCGTCGGCTCCAACGCCTGCCCGGGTCAACTGCGCCGCAAGATGGATGAGTCCGGGATCGACGCGGCCATCCCGATGGTGCGGGCGCGGGTGACCGGCATCGACGTGGGCGTCTCCGCCCATGTGAGCCTGCTGGGCTATGTCTCCGCCTCTCCCGTCAGGTCACCTGGCTGCTCACGGGAGTTGTTCGTCATCTGGCTGGATCCGCGGCAACTGGCGGTGATCGACGCCAGCGAGCCGAACTTCTGGCGGGCCCGGCTGCCCGTGTCCGACGTGCGGATCGAGCTGCCGGACGGCTCGGCGCTGACCGGCGCGTACGCCTACGTCAACCGGCACGGGGTGCTGCACGACGGCACGGGCACACCCCGCCGGCATCCCGGGCAGCGCCCGCTGCTCACCGAACTCCTCGTGGCGTCGGCCCTGTTGCGCGAGCTGTTCGGGATCACACCGGAGGAGTTCTGCGCGCGGGCCCGCGCCGACGCGGCGCTGTGCGCGCGGGGCACGCGGCTGTTCGCGGAGCACGCCTGGGTGACGGAGGCGGGGCTGGAGCCGTACGCGCACGGCCGGCCGTAGCCCGCGCCCGGTCGCCGGCTCCCCGGTCCGGGGCATGACGGGCGGCTCCCGCGGACGGCCGTGGGGCCCGAGCAGCCGTCGGCCGTGTTCGCACGGCCGACGGCTGCTCGGGGTGCTGCCCGGCGGTCAGGGACGACGCGGCGGGCGCGGGCTCACGGGGCCCGGTTGAAGAGCGCGACGACGCTGTGGTTCTTGTCCATGGTGATCTGGTAGTTGACCGTGGTGTCGCTCTGCCTCACGCCGTCGACCTCCCAGCCCGCGAACACGTTGCCGGCCGCCGGGTGGGCGGTGAGCGTCACCTGCGTGCCGGGGTCGTAGGGGCCGAACTCGCTGACCGTGATGCTGCCGCCGCCAGCCGGGGAGACGGACATCGTGAGGTCGTGCCGGTTGGTCGCCTTCGAGGCGCGGTAGTCGGACACCAGCGGCGTGGCGAGCTGGGCGATGCCCGCGTTGTTGTTCTTCGCGTCGCCGAGGATCTTGCCCTCGGCGGTGTGGTTGACGGTGTTGGAGTACTGGTTGATGACCTTGCAGTCGGGCCGGCAGGGCGTGTTGTAGGCCATGAGCGTGTGGTACTTGTTGTCGGACGTGATCCAGCCGAAGTTGGTGTCGTTCGGCCCGGGCGGCGTCTCCCCGTTGTTCGCCACGGTCTTCCGGTCGTGCCGCATGCCCAGGTTGTGGCCGATCTCGTGGCCCAGGTTGTCCCACTCCTTCACGGACAGGACGCTCGTGACCGAGTAGGCGCTCTCGCTGGTCCTCGAGCTCACGGGGATCGGCAGATCGGCCGAGCCGGAGCTGTTCTGGATGGGGATGGAGGCGAGCAGGGCCACCAGGTCGGCGCCGTAGAGATCCCGGTTCGCGTGGGCCACGGAACCGAGCGTCAGGTCGTTGCGGTTGTTAATCTTGGCGAGCAAGGTACTGGCGGACGGGTCGTCCCCGCCGAACGGCGTGGTCTGGTACGAGTGGACGACGTGCACGCTGGCCGGCACGTGGCTGGTGGCGAGAGCCTTGTTGATCTGGCTCACTCCGTAGCGCATCCGGGCCTCCAC
Organism: Streptomyces sp. NPDC044064; assembly: GCF_056434245.1. Classification (NCBI taxonomy): domain Bacteria; kingdom Bacillati; phylum Actinomycetota; class Actinomycetes; order Kitasatosporales; family Streptomycetaceae; genus Streptomyces; species Streptomyces sp. NPDC044064. Next base: position 334,005 of record NZ_JBWKFN010000007.1, on the reverse strand, counting down.
CTCCGGCACCCCGCCGAGCTCGGTGACAGCCGCGGGGGTGTAGGCGACGAGGAGGTCGATCGCGACCGGGTTGTTGTTGTCGGCCCTGGGCTTCTTCTCGGCGTGCCCGGGACGCTCGGCTCGCTTGGGCAGGGTCACGGTGTCGCCGGGCTGTCCGCTCGGCGGCAGCTTCAGCGTGTCGATCTCCTGCAGGCGGTACTTGCCCGGATGCTTGGGCAGCGGGGTGAACACGTAGTCCTTGGTGCCGACCTCGATGACGCCGTCGAGGGTGACGTGGCCGCCGCCGCGCGTGCAGGCTCCGATGATGGACAGCGACACCGTGTTCTCGGGCTTCTTCGGGTCGTGCCCGTCCCAGTAGACGGTGCCGTTCGCGTCCTTGTGGTAGTAGTCCCGCATCGCGGTGATGCCCCGGCCGCCGGGGAAGAGCCGGAACGTGCGGAGCTCCGGCACGCCGTCCTTCTGCTTGAGGCACAGGGGTGCGAACTCCTTGGCGTCGGCGCGCAGCACGGCGGTGCGCACCACCCAGGGCTCGTCGTTGTCGGACCCGCCGTTCGCGTGCGGCGTGGCCATGGCCAGCGGAAGAGGAGCGAGAAGAGCGGTCGCCGCGGTACAGGCGACCAGCAGGGAACGACGCATGGGGGACGTCTGCCTCTCTGTGGGGGAATGTGCCCCATGATCAGCGTCTGTTCGCGTCCCGCCGTCGAGCACAGGGGCGCGGGAGCCATGTCGCCCGGAGGTTCATCCAGTCAGCCGTCTGCGGATCCGGCCGGAGGTCGTGCGCCGGCGGTCACCGCCCGGACGCGCAGCCGCCCCCGGCGCCCTTGTCGGCGGGCACCGGGGGCGGCTCGTCCTGTCGCGGGACGCCGCTACTTCGCCGAGGCCGTCAGGTCGCCGCGCCGGGGCGCCGCGAAGCCCTCCAGGTCGGCCCGGGTCAGGCCGGTGAGGCGGGCGACCTCGGCGATGTCGAGGGCGCCGCAGTCCAGGCCGCGCAGCAGGTAGCCGCTGAGGGCCTTGGCGGTGGCGGGCTCGTCCATGACGTCGCCGCCGGCACGGTTGGCGTAGCGGGTGAGCCGGGCGGCCGCCTGCTCGAAGCCCTCGCGGTAGAAGGCGAAGACGGCGGCGTAGCGGGTCGGGATGTGGCCGGGGTGCATGTCCCAGCCCTGGTAGTAGGCGCGGGCCAGGGCGCGCCGTGTCAGGCCGTAGTGCAGGCGCCAGGCGTCGTGGACCTTCGCGGTCGGGCCGACCGGCAGGACGTTGGTGGAACCGTCCGAGACGCGTACGCCGGTGCCCGCGGCGGCGACCTGCATGATCGCCTTGGCGTGGTCGGCGGCGGGGTGGTCGCTGGCCTGGTACGCGGCGGAGACACCGAGGCAGGCGCTGTAGTCGAAGGTGCCGTAGTGCAGGCCGGTGGCGCGGCCCTCGGCGGCCTGGATCATGCGGGCGACGGTCGCGGTGCCGTCGGTGGCCAGGATGGACTGGCTGGTCTCGATCTGGATCTCGAAGCCGAGCCGCCCGGCCTCCAGGCCGTGCACCTTCTCGAAGGCCTCCAGGAGCCGCACGAACGCGCTGACCTGCTCGGCGTACGTCACCTTGGGCAGGGTCAGCACCAGCCCCTCGGGCAGGCCGCCGGTCTCGATCAGGGCGGTGAGGAAGACGTCGAGGGTGCGGATGCCCCGGTCGCGTACCGCGGCCTCCATGCACTTCGTGCGGATGCCCATGTACGGGGCCGCCGTGCCGTTCTTGCAGGCCTCGGCGATCAGACGGGCGGCGCGGGCGGCCGTCTCGTCCTCCTCGGCGTCCGGGCGGGGGCCGTAGCCGTCCTCGAAGTCGACGCGCAGGTCCTCGATCGGCTCGCGCTCCAGCTTGGCGCGGACGCGGGAGTGAACGGGCTCGGCGAGGTCGTCGGACAGGCCGAGGACAGCCGCGAACGAGGCCGCGTCCGGAGCGTGCTCGTCGAGGGCGGCGAGCGCCTGGTCGCCCCAGGAACGGATGGTGTCGGCGGCGAAGACGTCACCGGGGACGTACACGGTGTGGACGGGCTGCCGGGTGCCGGGGTCTCCGGGGTAGCGGCGCTCCAGTTCCGCGTCGACCGGCGCGAGGGAGGCACTGATCTCCTCGCTGACGGCGCCCGCGAGGCTCGTCGCCACCTTCTCCTGCTGACCCATCCCACACCCTCCATGTTTCCGCTCTACGGAATCAACAATCCGTAGAATGAAGTTATCCGGGGACCTTCGAGATGGTCAACACCATGTCCACCGGACGCCACTGCGACACCTCGCCCTGTTCACGTCCCTCTCGGGGCGCGGTGTCACACTTTCCCTCGCACGACTCGCCCGGCCGTTCCACCGAAGGAGCCTCCGTGCCGAACCGCAGCCGAGTCACGCGCCGCCTGGGCCTCAAGGCCGCACTGCTCTCAGCCGTCACCACTCCCCTGTCCAGTACAGCACTGCCCGCCCCGTCCGCCTCGGCGCGGGAGCACCGGGCCCGCCCGTTGGGGATCATGTCCTTCAACCTGCGCTTCGCGAGCACCGCGGAGCCCAACAGCTGGACCGTCCGCAGACCGGTGATGAGCACACTGCTGCGCCGCGAGCAGCCCCATGTCATCGGCACCCAGGAAGGGCTCTACCAGCAGCTGCGCGACATCGACGCCGACCTCGGACCGCACTACGACTGGATCGGCACCGGCCGCGAGGGCGGCAGCCGCGACGAGTTCGCGGCGGTCTTCTACGACAGCCGGCGCCTGTCCCCGGTCGAGCACTACACCTTCTGGCTCTCCGACACCCCGGAAGTGATCGGCTCCAACACCTGGAGAGCCGCGTTTCCGCGCATCGTCACCTGGGTCCGTTTCCACGACCTGCACGACGACGGACGGGAGTTCTACGTGCTGAACACCCACTTCGACCACGCGAGGCGGTCGGCGCGCGAACGCAGCGCCGCCCTCATGGCCCAGCGGATCGCCGGCCTCGACCGCGCCCTGCCGGTCGTGGTGACCGGCGACTTCAACGTCGCCGCGCACCGGAACCCGGTCTACGACACGATGCTCGGCGCCGGCCTCGTCGACACCTGGGAGACCGCCGCCGAGCGCAGCGCGCTGTACGGCACGTTCCACGGCTACAAGCCGCTCGTCCCGAACGGCGACCGCATCGACTGGATCCTGTCCACACCAGGCGTCACGACCCGGCGGGCGTCGATCAACACCTTCTCCAGGAGCGGCCGGTTCCCGAGCGATCACCTGCCGGTGCAGGCCTGGGTCACCCTGGGATGAGCAGAGGCCCCCGTGACCGGCGCGCGGTCACGGGGGCCTCGTACAGCCTGGCGGCGATCAGCCCTTGCGGGTCTTGATCTCCTCGGTGAGCTGCGGGACGACGTCGAAGAGGTCGCCGACGACGCCGTAGTCGACCAGGTCGAAGATCGGGGCCTCGGCGTCCTTGTTGACCGCCACGATCGTCTTCGAGGTCTGCATACCGGCACGGTGCTGGATCGCTCCGGAGATGCCGTTGGCGATGTACAGCTGCGGCGAGACCGACTTACCGGTCTGGCCGACCTGGTTGGTGTGCGGGTACCAGCCGGCGTCCACCGCGGCACGCGAGGCGCCGACGGCCGCGCCGAGCTGGTCGGCGAGCGCCTCGATGATCGAGAAGTTCTCGGCACCGTTGACGCCACGGCCACCGGAGACCACGATCGCGGCCTCGGTCAGCTCCGGACGACCCGTCGACTCACGGGCGGTGCGACCGGTGACCTTGGTGCCGGTGGCCTTGTCGGAGAAGGACACGGCAAGGGCCTCGACGGCGCCGGCGGCCGGGGCGGCCTCGACGGCGGCCGAGTTCGGCTTGACCGTGATGACCGGGGTGCCCTTGATGACGCGGGACTTGGTGGTGAAGGACGCGGCGAACACCGACTGGGTGGCCACCGGACCCTCGTCGCCGGCCTCCAGGTCGACGGCGTCCGTGATGATGCCGGAGCCGATGCGCAGCGCCAGACGGGCGGCGATCTCCTTGCCCTCCGCGGAGGACGGGACCAGCACGGCGGCCGGGGAGACGGCCTCGTAGGCGGCCTGCAGGGCGTCCACCTTCGGGACGACCAGGTAGTCGGCGTACTCGGACGCCTCGTGCGTCAGGACGCGGGTCGCGCCGTGCTCGGCGAGCGCGGCGGCGGTGTCCGCGGCGCCGTTGCCCAGCGCGACGGCGACGGGCTCGCCGATGCGGCGGGCCAGGGTCAGCAGCTCCAGGGTGGGCTTGCGGACGGCACCGTCCACGTGGTCGACGTAGACGAGAACTTCAGCCATGGGAACGGATCTCCTTGCGGATTACGAAGTCTGAGGGGCGGTCAGGCTGTCGAGCCTTAGATGAACTTCTGGCTCGCGAGGAACTCAGCGAGCTGCTTGCCGCCCTCGCCCTCGTCCTTGACGATCGTGCCGGCCGTGCGGGCCGGACGCTCGGTCGCGGTCTCGACCTTGGTCCAGGCGCCGTCGAGGCCGACCTCCTCGGCGTCGATGTCCAGGTCGGACAGGTCCCAGGACTCCACCGGCTTCTTCTTGGCGGCCATGATGCCCTTGAAGGACGGGTAACGCGCCTCGCCCGACTGGTCCGTGACGGAGACGACGGCCGGCAGGGAGGCCTCCAGCTGCTCGCTCGCGGCGTCGCCGTCGCGACGGCCCTTGACCGTGCCGTCCTCGACGGAGACCTCGGAGAGCAGGGTGACCTGCGGGACGCCCAGACGCTCGGCCACCAGGGCCGGGACGATACCGGCGGTGCCGTCGGTGGAGGCCATGCCGGAGATCACCAGGTCGTAGCCGGCCTTCTCGATCGCCTTGGCCAGCACCAGCGAGGTGCCGATGGCGTCGGTGCCGTGCAGGTCGTCGTCCTCGACGTGGACGGCCTTGTCGGCACCCATGGACAGCGCCTTGCGCAGCGCGTCCTTGGCGTCCTCCGGGCCCACCGTCAGGACGGTGACCTCGACGTCGTCGTCCGAGTTCTCGGAGATCTGCAGCGCCTGCTCGACCGCGTACTCGTCGAGCTCGGAGAGCAGACCGTCCACGTCGTCGCGGTCGACGGTCAGGTCATCGGCGAAGTGCCGGTCGCCAGTGGCGTCGGGCACGTACTTCACAGTGACAACGATCCTCAAGCTCACGCCGGCTCTCCTACTGCATCGTCATTTCCGGGCTGCCTCTTGCAGGCAGCATAGGCGCCTCAAGCGGCCGATCCCGATCGGGGCGTCCGCGCGCTCCGACCGAAATATTACTCGTCAGTACACCCAGTTCATGCCCGCTAAGCAAGCGCTTTGAACTGTGACCTTCGCAACGCAGCGTAACCGGAACTCGACGGCTCCGCAGGGCGGCAGAGGCGTGATCAATCCCGCAGGCCGTTGAAGCGGCCCTGGTGGTAGAGGAGGGGACGCCCGGCGCCCGTGGAGTCACCGAGGACCACCTCGGCGAGCACGATGCGGTGATCACCGGCCGGTACGCGGCCGACGATCCGGCAGACCAGCCACGCCAGCACGTCGTCCAGGACGGGTACGCCGTTCGGGCCCTCCCGCCACGCCGTGGGCGCGCCGAAGCGGTCGGCGCCGCTGCGGGCGAAGGTGGCGGCCAGGTCGCTCTGGTGCTCACCGAGTATATGGATGCCGACATGCTCGGTCTCGGCGACGGCGGGCCAGCTGGAGGCGCCCGTGCCGATACCGAAGGAGACGAGCGGGGGCTCGGCGGACACGGAGGTGAGGGAGGTGGCGGTGAAGCCGACCGGGCCCGAGGCACCGCGCGCGGTGATCACCGCGACACCGGCGGCGTGCCGGCGGAAGGTGGAGCGCAGCAGGTCGGGCGAGGCGAGCTGAAAGGTGCCGAGGTCGGACGGGGCCGTCATGGAGTTGTCCTTCTGCGAGGGGTGACGAGCGGGGTCGGTGCTGTTCAACAGCGCGGACAGCGCGCGCTCGACGTGCGGACCAGGGCGCCTTCATGAAGGTGTCCCCGCCCGAAGAGAAGGAGTTCGGTCGGCATAGGGTCAGGCTGACGATAGGTGGCATGCACAGTCAAGTTCGTTCCGGGATCTGGGAGATGCCTCACCGTGCGCCCGAGGGGCCGCGCACCGCCTCCCCGAGGGCCGCGATCACGTCGGCCTTGCGGGGCTGTCCGGTGGCGCGTCGCACGACCCGGCCGTCCGCGTCGAGGACCAGCACGGTGGGCGTCTTCAGGATCTCCAACTCGCGTACGAGGTCCAGACGGGCCTCGGCGTCGATCTCGACGTGGGTGACGCCGGGGACCATACCGGCGACCTCACCGAGGACCCGCCGGGTGGCCCGGCACGGTGCGCAGAAGGCACTGGAGAACTGCAGGAGCGTGGCCCGCTCGCCCAGTTCACCGCCCAGCTCGGCCGCTCCCACCCGCCTGCCGCCGTCTCGCCCGCGCACCCGCACTCTCCCGCTCCGCCGCTTGTGCAGCACTCCGTAGGCGCTCGCCACGACGAGCACCGCCACGCACACCACCAGTCCGGTCATCATCCGCACCAGCATTCATGAGACTGCAAAGATTCCCGCCTCCCGGTGGAGTTTGCCTTGCGGAATGCTTGATTCATGGAGATCGATGCGAGGGGGCCCCGCTTCACGGCGGCCGTGACGACCGTCGTACTGGCGGCAGCACTCATCACACAGAGCGCCTGGGTGCTGGGCTGGCAGACCCTGGCGTTCGCGTTCGGCGCGGCGGGCGGGGTGAGCCGGTCGCCGTACGGTCGGCTGTTCCGGACGGTGGTGCGGCCGCGGCTCGGGCCGCCGACGGAGTTCGAGACGCCGGAGCCGCCGCGATTCGCGCAGGCGATCGGGCTGTTGTTCGCCGGGTTCGGACTCGTCGGGTTCACGTTGGGTCCGGCCTGGCTGGGGCTCGCGGCGACCGGGGCCGCGCTCGCTGCCGCCTTCCTCAATGCCACGGTCGGGTACTGCCTGGGGTGCGAGTTGTTCCTCGTCCTGAAGAGAATCACGGTACGCGCGGAGTGAAGGGGATCCGACGACCGAGGCGGGGCACTAGGCCGACGTGACGAGGATCTCGCCGCCGCGAGGCACCAGGACTGGCTACCTGTCCGTTCTTCGGGCACGATCTGCGAGACGCCGTAAACCTACGGCTGCGTAACTTTCCCGCCGGGATCCCCCCTTTCCCGAGCAGAGCAGAAAGGGCCCACCCCGCCCATGGCAGAGCTGGTCTACCGTCCCGTCGTCGGTCTCGCCAAGACGCTGTTCAAGGCCTGGGACCTGAAGATCGACTGCCAGGGGTCGGAGAACATCCCGCACTCGGGCGGTGCGGTCCTGGTGAGCAATCACATCAGCTACCTGGACTTCATCTTCAACGGGCTGGCGGCCCTGCCGCAGAAGCGTCTGGTGCGCTTCATGGCGAAGGAGTCCGTCTTCCGGCACAAGGTGTCCGGGCCGCTGATGCGCGGGATGAAGCACATCCCGGTGGACCGCAAGCAGGGCGAGGCCGCCTTCGCGCACGCGCTGGACTCGCTGCGCTCCGGCGAGGTCATCGGGGTGTTCCCGGAGGCCACGATCTCGCAGTCCTTCACCCTGAAGAGCTTCAAGTCGGGCGCGGCCCGCCTCGCCCAGGAGGCGGGCGTCCCGCTCGTCCCGATGGCGGTGTGGGGCACGCAGCGGCTGTGGACCAAGGGGCACCCGCGCAACTTCAGGCGCAGCCACACCCCGATCACCATCCGGGTCGGCGAGCCGGTCGAGGCCCCGCGCGACCAGTACGCGGGCGCCATCACCCGCCGCCTGCGCGAGGGCGTCCAGGAGCTGCTGGACGCCGCCCAGCGCGCCTACCCGGCACGCCCGAAGGGCGCGGACGACTCCTGGTGGCTCCCGGCCCACCTCGGGGGTACGGCACCCACGGCCGAGCAGCTGCGGGCGGCCGAGGCGCGCTGACGCGCCTGATTCCCCGTCACTGACGGCCGGGGAATCGACGAGTGCGCGAGGTGCCGGTCAGGCGGGAGCGCCGGCCGACGCCGGAGCATGCACCTCGATGCGGGCGCCCGGGCTGAACTTCTCCAGCAGCTCGGCGAGTTCGGCGGCCGCCGCCTCCGCCTCCGGAACCGGCATCGGGGCGAGGGTCTCCAGCAGGAAGAGGCCGGAGACCGTCTCCTCGGTGAGGCGGGTGCGCGGGCCCTGGCGCCAGTTCCAGCGACGGCAGGTCACACCGGCCTCGTCGCGCCACACGACCTCGCCCGCGTCGGGGTGTTCGACGGTCTCCTCGCCGCCCGCGACCGTCACGAAGTCCTCTTCACCCGTGGCGCGCACAAGCCGCATCTCACCCTGGATGCGGTCGATGTCCTCGCCGCCGACGGGGACCAGGTGGGCGACGCTGATGGCGTTGTAGAGGTCCACGAGCAGGTTGATGCGGGGCAGGCCGCCGTCGGCGAGAGCCCGCTTCGCCAGCGCCTCGGCCGAGTTGCGGGTGCGCGACGGCTTCGAGCCGAAGGCGGTGTACGTCTCCCGCCAGGCCACCATGTGCGGGTCCTCGTGCGGCGCTCGTCCGTCCAGGCGGGCGGCCAGCCGACGGGCCGCGTCGTCCAGCAGCGCCGAACTCGCTTCGGTGCTGGGCCCGTTGACCAGGTCGTACGCCTCGATCACGACATGGGTGAAGCCGGGCGCGAGTGCGCGGACCTCGTCGGACACGGTGAGAGTGAGCGTCATCTGCCTCGCCTCAGAGAGTGCTGGGGAGCGTCTTCCACAGGGCCGACCGGTCCGGGGCCGCTTTCAACGCGCTGAGGACGGCCGGGTGCGGTTCAGCATACAAGGCCGGGTAGTCCACCTCATTGGACGCCGGGTCGGGGATCCAGGCCAACCGCTCGCCCTCCAGGGAGAACCGGGCGTCCACGCCGGGCTTGTTGCCTCGCGGGTCCTGCCGGTGCCACGCCCCGCGAAAGCGTACGGCGACCAGGCCGTGCAGGGCGTGACCGCTGCCGTCGTCGTGCCTGAGCCGCTGGTAGCACAGGGCGGTGGGGATGTCCTCGGCCCTCAGCAGGGCCGCCAGGGCGTGCGCCTTGGCGTAGCAGATACCCGTCCGCTGCTCCAGCACGTCCGAGGCACGCCAGGTGACGCGCGGGTCGTCGGCGTCGGCGGAGTGCGGGACGGTGTCGCGGACGAACTCGTAGGCGGCGCGCGCATAGGCATACGAGTCCGTGACCGTCTCGGCCAGCCGGGCGGCCGTCTCCCCCACAACGGGGTGGTGATGGTCAATGACCTCGTCGGCAGCCAGGTAGGCGGACAGGTCGGCGGTGTTCTGGATCAGCTCCATGGCCGCAGAGCATAGGAATGCGATCACCCGACAGTCAATGACTTTTCAGGTGACCGCATACCTATGCATATTCGGGGGCTAGCGCGCCATCTCCTCCTTGAGCGCCGCCACGAACGTGTCGACGTCCTCCTCCGTGGTGTCGAAGGAGCACATCCAGCGCACGACGCCCGCCGTCTCGTCCCAGAAGTAGAACCGGAACCGCTTCTGCAGCCGCTCGCTCACGTCGTGCGGGAGCTTGGCGAAGACGCCGTTCGCCTGCACCGGGTGGAGGATCTCCACCCCGTGCACCGCGCGCACGCCCTCGGCCAGCCGCTGGGCCATCTCGTTCGCGTGCCGGGCGTTGCGCAGCCACAGGTCCTTGGCGAGCAGCGCCTCCAGCTGCACCGACACGAAGCGCATCTTGGAGGCGAGCTGCATGGACATCTTGCGCAGATGCTTCATGCGGCCGACCGCGTCCTGGTTGAGGACGACGACCGCCTCGCCGAACAGGGCGCCGTTCTTCGTCCCGCCGAGCGAGAGGATGTCGACGCCGACCGCGTTGGTGAACGTCCGCATGGGCACGTTCAGGGACGCGGCCGCGTTGGCTATCCGCGAGCCGTCCAGGTGCACCTTCATGCCGTGCGCGTGGGCGCGCTCGCAGATCGCCCGGATCTCCTCGGGCGTGTAGAGCGTGCCCAGCTCCGTGCTCTGGGTGATCGAGACGACCTGCGGCATCGCGCGGTGCTCGTCCTCCCAGCCCCAGGCCTGCCGGTCGATCAGCTCGGGCGTGAGCTTGCCGTCGGGCGTGGGCACGGTGAGCAGCTTCAGACCGCCCATGCGCTCGGGGGCGCCGCCCTCGTCGACGTTGATGTGCGCGCTCTCGGCGCAGATCACCGCACCCCAGCGGTCGGTGACCGCCTGGAGCGCGACGACGTTGGCGCCGGTGCCGTTGAAGACCGGGAAGGCCTCCGCGCCGGCCCCGAAGTGGCTGCGGATGATCCGCTGGAGGTTCTCGGTGTAGTCGTCCTCGCCGTACGCCACCTGGTGGCCGCCGTTGGCCAGGGCCAGGGCGGCCATCACCTCCGGATGCGCCCCGGCGTAGTTGTCACTGGCGAAACCGCGGACCTGCGGGTCGTGGTGGCGACGCGCGTCGGTCTTGGGAGGGTTCACGGCTTCTCGGTCAGCCACAGACGGTTTCCGTTCACTTCGGCGGCGGACTTGCTCCAGACGCCCTCGACGGCCTCGGCCAGGTCCTTGACGTCCGTGAAGCCCGCGAACTTCGCGCTGGGGCGCTCGGCGCGCATCGCGTCGTGCACCAGCGCCTTCACCACCAGGATGGCAGCCGCCGAGCGCGGACCCGCCTCGCCCCCGGCCTTGCGGAAGCCGTCGGCCATGGCGAGCGTCCAGGCCTCGGCGGCGGCCTTGGCCGCGGAGTACGCGGCGTTGCCCGCGGTGGGCTTCGACGCGCCGGCGGCGCTGATCAGCACGTACCGGCCGCGGTCGCTGCGCTGCAGGCCGTCGAAGAAGGCCAGGGAGGTGTGCTGGACGGTGCGGACGAGCAGCTTCTCCAGCAGGTCCCAGTCGGCCAGGTCGGACTCGGCGAAGCTCGCGCTGCCGCGCCAGCCGCCGACCAGGTGGACCAGGCCGTCGATACGGCCGTGGTCCTTCTCGATGCGCGCCGCCCACTCACGGGTCGACTGCAGGCTGAGCAGGTCGACCGTCTCGCCGGTGACCGTGGCACCGCCGCCCGCGTAGCGGGCCGCGTCCACGGCCTCCGCCAGGCGCTCGGGGTTGTTGTCGGCACCGACGACCACCGCGCCGGCCTCGGCGAGCCGGACCAGCGCCGCGTGCCCGGCGGGTCCACCCGCGCCGGCCACCGCGATCACCGCACCGCTGAGAGACCCGTTGTTCCCCACGTTCTTCCCCTCTTGAACAGTGTTCTGGACGCGGCCGCTCACGCGGCGAGCCGCTCGGCGCTGTCCGCCGTGATGCCCTTGGTGGAGGCGATCACATTCTTCAGCTTCTTGGACAGAGCCTCAAAGAACATGCTCAGCGGAAACTCGTCCGGAAGCACGTCGTCCACGAGCTTGCGCGGCGGCTGCGTCAGGTCCAGGGCGTCGGGACCCTTGGCCCACTTGGAGCCGGGGTGCGGGGCGAGGTAGGTGGAGACCAGCTCGTAGCCCGCGAACCAGTGCACGAGCTTGGGGCGGTCGATGCCGTCCCGGTACAGCTTCTCGATCTCGGCGCACAGCTGGTTGGTGACCTGCGGGGCGCGCTCCCAGTCGATGGTGAGCTTGTTGTCGGTCCAGCGGATGACGTCGTGCTTGTGCAGGTAGGCGAAGAGCAGCTGGCCGCCGACGCCGTCGTAGTTGCGCACGCGGTCACCGGTGAGCGGGAAGCGGAACATGCGGTCGAAGAGCACCGCGTACTGCACGTCACGGGCCTGCGGGACGCCGTCCGCCTGCAGCTTCACGGCCTCCTTGAAGGCGGTGAGGTCGCAGCGCAGCTCCTCCAGGCCGTACATCCAGAACGGCTGGCGCTGCTTGATCATGAACGGGTCGAACGGCAGGTCGCCGTGGCTGTGGGTGCGGTCGTGGACCATGTCCCACAGCACGAAGGCCTCCTCGCAGCGCTTCTGGTCGTGGACCATCGCGGCGATGTCCTCGGGCAGCTCAAGGCCGAGGATGTCGACGGCCGCGTCGGTGACCCGGCGGAAGCGGGCGGCCTCACGGTCGCAGAAGATGCCACCCCAGGAGAATCGTTCCGGCGCCTCGCGCACGGCGATGGTCTCCGGGAAGAGCACGGCCGAGTTGGTGTCGTAGCCGGCCGTGAAGTCCTCGAACTTGATGCCGCAGAAGAGCGGGTTGTCGTAGCGGGTGCGCTCCAGCTCGGCCAGCCAGTCCGGCCACACCATGCGCAGCACGACCGCCTCGAAGTTGCGGTCCAGGTTGCCGTTCTGCGTGTACATCGGGAAGACGACGAGGTGCTGCAGACCGTCCGCACGGCCCGCCGCGGGCTGGAACTCCAGCAGGGAGTCGAGGAAGTCCGGCACCTGGAAGCCGCCCTCGGCCCAGCGGAGCAGGTCCTTGACCAGGGCCTCGTGGTAGGCGACGTCGTGCGGAACCAGCGGGGAGAGCTGCTGGACCCCCGCGACGACACGCTCCACGGCCGCCTCGGCCTCGGCGCGCTGCGGGGCACCCTCGGCCTCGAAGTCGATCGATCCGTCCTTCGACTGCCATGGCCGGATCTGCTCCACGGCATCCTTGAGCTCGGGCCAGGCCGGGTGCTCAACAACCCTGGTCAGCGAAGGAACCTGTCCCTCGGTACCCGCCTGCACAAGAATTTCCGTCATGTCCCATCCTCCACGGGAGAACCTCGCGTCAGGACACCGTATGCATACCCAGTTTCTCCCAGCAAGAGGCAGCTCGGGAAATTTTTCTGCATGGGCGCATGGTCACCGACATTTTTCCTGTCTATAACCGTGACGACGGTCACTTTCGCCGTGAGCAGGGGAGATGGGTGACCTCTGAGTGACCGATCAGATCCAGCCGGTCAATACCGCCGGGGACTCGCCCACCCCCGGGTGACCACACAGGCGCATCCGAGCCAGCTGCCACATGCGCCGCGCCCCGATCCGCCGCGCAGGTGCGGGTTCATCGCGGGAGCAGGCCATTAGGCTGCGACCTTGCCGCGCGGACACCGACGTCCCGTCGGGTTCGCGGGCGCCGAGCCGCCGTCGACGGAAGCGAGTTGAACCTTGAACTTCCTTACCATCGGTCACCGCGGGGTCATGGGTGTCGAGCCCGAGAACACCCTCCGTTCCTTCGTCGCCGCGCAGCAGGCCGGCCTCGACCTGATCGAACTCGATCTCCATCTGAGCAAGGACGGCGCCCTGGTCGTCATGCACGACGCGGAGGTGGACCGCACGACCGACGGCTCCGGCCCGATCGCCGAGAAGACCCTCGCGGAACTGCGGGCCCTGGACGCGGGCCGCGGGGAGCGGGTACCGGTCTTCGAGGAGGTCCTGGACGCGGTGAAGACACCCCTGCAGGCAGAGATCAAGGATGTGGCGGCCGCCAGGGCGCTCGCCGAGATCATGCACCGGCGGGACCTGGTCTCCCGGGTGGAGGTGTCCTCGTTCCACGACGAGGCGGTCGCCGAGATCGCCCGGCTGGTGCCGGGCGTGCGCACCGCACTGATCGCGAGCCGCTACGGCACCGACGTCGTGGAGCGCGCCACCGAGGTGGGTGCCGGGGCGCTGTGTCTCAACATCCGCCGGCTGACGCTGGAGGTCGTCGAACACGCGCGCGCGGCCGACCTGAGGATCATCGGCTGGGTGGTCAACACACAGGACCACCTGCGCGTCGCCCGCGCCCTCCAGCTGGACGGAGTGACGACGGACTACCCGGAGATCAAGCGCACGGGCCGGTTCACCGCCTGACCCGGCCCGCGATCTCCCGGACGAACGTCACACCAGCGGCTTCACCAGCAGCTCGAACTGCAGGTCGTCGCGCTGCGGGATGCCGAAGCGCTCGTCGCCGTACGGGAAGGGCGTCATCTCTCCCGTACGGCGGTAGCCGCGGCGCTCGTACCAGGCGATCAGGTCGTCACGGACCGAGATCACGGTCATGTGCATCTCGGTCACGCCCCAGGTCTGCCGGGCCAGCCGCTCCGCCTCCGTGATGACGACCTTGCCGAGGCCCGCGCCCTGCAGCGTGGGGCTGACCGCGAACATGCCGAAGTAGGCGTGCCGGCCGCGGTGTTCGAGCTGGCAGCAGGCGACGATCCGGCCGTCCTGCTCGACGGTCAGCAGCCGGCTGTCCGGCGACTTGATGACCCCGAGCACACCCTCCGGGTCGGTCCGCCGGCCCTCCAGGATGTCCGCCTCGGTGGTCCACCCGGCCCGGCTGGAGTCGCCCCGGTACGCCGACTCGATCAGCGCGACCAGCGCGTCGACGTCGACGTCGGTGGCGTCTCGGAACGTCGGTCCGGTGGCGGTGGTGTCCATGGGGGCGGTGGTGTCCACGGGGGCGGTCTCCGATCTCGGGCGCGGCTGAGCCAGAGACGAGGGTATCTCTGCCACTAGAGTCCGGATGCATGGTGCATGTACTGAGCAGCCGGACCCTGCTGCGCCCCAGCGACCCCGAGCGGTCCCGCGCCTTCTACGGCGAGCAGCTGGGCCTGGCCGTCTACCGCGAGTTCGGCACGGGTCCGGAGCGCGGGACCGTCTACTTCCTCGGCGGCGGCTTCCTGGAGGTCTCCGGTCGCTCGCCGGCCCCGCCGTCGCCGGCGGTCCAGCTGTGGCTGCAGGTCGAGGACGTGACCGGCGCGCACGAGGAGCTGCTGGGCAAGGGCGTCGAGATCGTCCGGCCGCCGGTGCGGGAGCCCTGGGGTCTGGTCGAGATGTGGATCGCCGACCCGGACGGGACAAGGATCGTCGTCGTCGAGGTACCCGAAGATCACCCCATGCGCTACCGCCCCGGTGTCTGACGGCCTGCGGACGGGCGAAGCTCTTCACGACGTGACGTTTCCTCGAAGGCGCAGGCGTACACCGCGATTTCACCGGTCACCGGAAATCTCCCCCGCGGCGGGGCTGTGTCGCACACCGGGTAACGGGCCCATCAGGGCGCAGAATCGGAGAATGCAGGGCTTCTGCATCACCAGCCCCTCAGGCGGGGAGGTACACAGATGCCACAGACGACGCGTATCAAGCCCTACTTCGAACTGCGCATCGGCGGCTTCCGCGTCACTTCCGACCGGATTCCCGTGCGGGTCGTAACGCTCCTGTCCAGCGTGGTGACCGGCGCTGCCGCGTTCCTCTGGAGACGCTGACCGGTCGGGGCGGATTCCGACTTGTTCAGGCCCTGTTGCCCGCAGTGAGCAGGTGGCCGCTGATGCCGAGCAGCGACGGCTCCGACTCGGTCTGCCGCAGTGCGCGCAGGATCAGGTCGCGGCGGGCGGGGTCGTCCAGCCAGTCGGAGACGTCGTCCATCAGCCAGGCGGCGCCCTCCAGGCCGTACTGACCGTGCGGTGTCAGGCCGGCGTCCGCGAACTCGGCCGGGACGTCGGCGGGCTCGTGGAAGTAGGCCGTCGTGAACAGGGACTTCGGTCCGCCGGTCGGTCGCATCCGGCCGTCGCCGACCGCCGCCTCGATCTGCGGCCGGTGCTCGGGGTCGAAGTACAGCCCCGTGCTCAGGTTGCCGTGCAGGGCCGCGTACCGGTTGATCGTGGCGGCCACCACGAGGCCGCCGGGCCGCACCACCCGGCGGGCCTCGGCGAGTACCCGGACCCGGTCCTCCCGCTCGGGCAGGTGGTAGAGGGGGCCGAGGAGCAGTGCCACGTCCACGGACGCGTCCGGCACCGCCAGGGCCCGGGCGTCGCCGACGCGCGCGCTCACGCCGGGCAGGCGGGCCGCGTGTGCGACGTGCAGGGGCACCGGGTCCACGAGTTCCACCGCGTGGCCGTCGGCGGCGAGCCACTGCGCGTGGACACCGCTGCCGCCTCCCACGTCCAGGACCCTGACCGGAGCGGGCGGCAGGAGGCGGCGCAGGACGTCCTGGGTGCGCCAGAGCTCCAGACGTCCGGCGCCCGAGCGCAGCCGGCCGTCCTCCTGGTCCCGCTCGTAGTACTCCGCGATCTCCTCGGCGAGCGCGGGAGCCGCGGCTCCCGCTGCGTGTTCCGTCTCCATCTCCGCAGCCTCGCGTCCCGTGCCGGGACCGGACAACCGATTTCCGCGTCGGCGCACTCGGCGGCCACCGCCCGGGAGAGGGGAAGCGGTCTCCGGATGGCCGGTGCCCGTGGCCGCGACTAGCGTGCGAAAGGGAGCCCTCCTCGGTCTCTCGCACAGCGGGCCGGGGCGACCGGAAGGAGCTGTGATGAAGTTCGACAAGCCGGTGATCGGCGGCCCCTGCTGGACCGAGTTGGGGACCAGTGACCTGGAAAGGGCCAAGGGTTTCTACACGGAGCTGTTCGGCTGGCGGCCGGAGACGGATCCGCGGCAGGAGGCGGGCGGATACACGGTGGCTCACCTGGGAGACGCCGCGATCGCCGCACTCACCCCGCTTTACCAGGAGTCCCAACCGGTCGCCTGGAACGTGTCGTTCGCGGTCACGGACGCCGACGACGCGGCACGGCGGGTGGAGGAGGCCGGCGGGACGGTGATCCTCGGCCCGATGGACGTCTTCGACGTGGGCCGGTTCGCGGTGGCCCTCGACCCGACGGGCGCGGCGTTCCAGCTGTGGCAGGCGCGGGCCTTCGCCGGCGCCGGTCTGTTCAACTCGCCCGGCACGCTCGGCTGGGTGGAACTGGCGACCCGGGACACCGACCGGGCCCGGGACTTCTACACCACGGTGTTCGGCTGGAGCGTCAACGCCTCGGAGTGGTACACGCAGTGGGGCATCGACGGGGAGGACTTCGGCGGGATGGCCGACATGGGCGACCGGTTCCCGCCCGGGGTACCGCCGCACTGGCTGCCGTACTTCGCGGTGGACGACGTGGACGCGACGGCCCAGGTCGCCGAGCAGGCGAACGGCACCGTCGTCATGCCTGCCACGTCGGTCCCCGACGGCCCCCGGATCGCGGTGCTGCGGGACCCGCAGGGAGCGGCGTTCGGCGTGTACAAGGCAGGCGAGGAGGGCTGAGCGGCGGTCTGCCTCGGCGCGCGCGTCGCCGGCCAGGGGCCCTACGGGTCGAACCGCGGCACCGCGTGGAACAAAGCGCTCAGGCCCGCGAAGGACCCAGCCGCCCCTCCAGGCCGCTGAGCAGGCCGGCGAGGAGTGTGGCCAGGTCGCCCTGGCCCTCGGGGGCGAGGACGGACAGTACGGCGGTCTCGTACGAGAGTTGTTCGGGGAGGATGCCGTCGACCAGGTCGCGGCCGGCGTCGGTGAGGCGGAGGTGGGCGACTCGGCGGTCGCGGGTGTCGCCGCGCCGCTCGACCAGGCCGCGTTCGGTCAGGTGCTTGAGCCGCTTGGTGACGGCGGCCCCGGAGGAGAAGGTCTCCCGGGCCAGATCCCCCGGGGTCAGCTCGTGACCGGTGCGGCGCAGCGCGCCGAGCAGGTCGAACTCCGGGCGGCTGAGCCCGGCCCGGCGCAACGGGGCGTCCTCGGCCTGCTGGAGGAGAGCGGCACAGCGGTTGATCCGGCCGATGACCTCCATGGGCCCGGTGTCCAGCCCGGGGTGCACGGTCCGCCACTGCCGGACGACCGCGGCGACGGTGTCCCGCCGCGCCGGGCCGCGTCCGGGCTCGCTCTCGTTCCCCGGCTGCCCCTCGGCCCGGGAATCCGCGTCCGTCCGCCTCCCCCCGGCCGTGCCGCCCCCGGCCCCCGCCTGTCCCCCGCCCGCTGCGTCCCCGGCCGGCGGTCGTCCGTTCGTCGGCGTCATGGCCGTACGTCCTCCGTTGTCCTGCCCGTGTCGTGGTCCAGGGGTGCGAGCCCCCGGTGTCGTGCCGTCGCGGCGAGCGTACGGTGTCCGGACTGTTCGGCGAGCACGACCCGCTCCGCGCGCAGGGCGCGCTGCCACCACTCGCCGGAGGCCGCGTCGGCCGTGGCGCGCAGGTCGACCAGTGCGGCGGTAAGGGTGCGGCCGGCGCTCGTCAGGGCGCGGGGTTGCGCGTGCGGCTCGGCGAGCAGGCGGTCGGCACGCTCGCGGGCGCGTTCGACCGCGGTCAGCGCGTGCTCGATGCGGTCACCGGCACGCCGGTTGGTGACGGCGACGGCCGCGACGAAGCCGACCAGCGCGCCGACGAGGGTGTCCGCGATCCGCTCGGTGATGAGGCGTCCGGGGTCCTGGCTGCGGGCGAACTCGGTGATGAGCAGGGCCATCGGCGTGACACACACGCTGCCGAGCCAGTAGTTGCGGCTGATCAGCGCCTCGGCGCCGAAGTTGAAGGCGAGGCAGAGCAGCACCAGGGCCGCGGGGTGCAGCTGGGCGAGCGGGGTGACCGCGGCGAAGACGAGGACGCCGACGAGGTTGCCGACGACGCGCTGGATGCCCCGGCTCCAGGTGAGGGTGACGTTGGCCTGGTAGAGGGAGGCCGCGGTGACCAGCGCCCAGTAGGGGCGCCCGACGCCGAGGGCGAGGGAGGCGTATCCGGCGAGGGCGCAGCCGATCGCGGTGCGAACGGCGATGGGCGCGAGCGGGGCGATCCGGTGCCGCAACGGGCGGCGCGGGAAGGCGAGTTCGGTGTCCACGCCGAGCAGTTCGCCGGTCGGGTCGTGGGGGAACTCGATCCCGGAGACCGGGGCCGTTCCCCGCAGGGCCCGGGCCCAGGCGCGCAGCCGTTCGGGGGCGGTGTCGGCGGGGGCGGCCAGGGCGACCTCGGCGCGGATCAGGAGCCGTTCGAGGGTGCGCCGGGTGCGGTCGGGGCGGGCGCCCGCGGCGAGCAGGGACTGCCAGGCAGCGTGGATGGCGGTGGCACTCGCCGCGCGGGCCCGGGCGTGGCCCTCGGCCGTACCGCCCGTGGCGGCGTAGGCGGCGGCCGCGTCCAGGGCCTGGGCCGTGGCGCGCCGCTCGGGGCCATGCGGGCGCAGCAGCCCGGGTGCCATGCCGACCAGCCAGGCCCAGGCGCCGGCGGCGAGGGCCAGCCCGACATGGGCGGGGACCTGGCCGAGGCTCTGCGGTGCGAACAGGGAGGCGGAGCTGATGAAGGTGAGGACCACGTTGCCGGGCGGACCGATGCGGGTGGCGTCGCACATCGCCTTCTGCACGGCTGCCATGAGGGCCCCGACGGTGACCAGCACGACGGTGTCGGTGGTGAGCGACGCCGCGAGCAGGGCGACGGCGAGGCCGCCGACCATGCCGAGCACCACCCGGGCGAGGGCCCGGGCCCGGGCGGCGTAGGGCCGGTTGTGGCCGTAGAGCGCGCACAGGGAGCCCGCCATGGTGTACATGGCGAGGTCGAGCCGTCCGAGCGCCAGCAGGGCCAGGTTGGGCGGGGCGACCGCGGCGACCGCGCTCAGCGCGGGCTTGAACCAGATGTCGGAGGGCCGCCCGAGGCGAAGCACGCCGGCAAGGGAGAGGCGGTGGCGGGTCGTACTGCTCATACAATCAATTTAGCATGTGTTTTACTAGTAAAGGATATGCCCCACGGAATCGGTGGCCCCCTCCATCACCTGCTGTGCTCCGGCGAATGCTCCCCGTGTACATCCTTGCGCTCGTATGCGCCCCGCGTGCCGTGGGCATCGCATTCCTCGACCGACCGTCGAGCGTGGAGGTGGGCGCGTGCACGGACCGGTGTCGGCCGCCTGGCTGCTGGTCGCGCTGTGCGCGGCGACCGGGGCGTACTGCCTGCTGCGGATGCGCAGCGGTGTCGAGGAACAGCGCCGCTCGGCGGGCGGCGAGGCGCTCATGGGGTTCGGCATGGCCGCGATGGCCGTGCCCGCCGCGGCGTTCACCCCGCCGGGCTGGGCGTGGCCGCTGTACGCGGCCGTGTTCGGCGCGGCGGCGCTGCGCGCCCTGTGGGCCGCGCGCAGCGGCCCGCACCATCTGCACCATCTGGTGGGTACGGCGGCGATGGTCTACATGTCCCTCGTCATGGCGGCCTCCCCCGCCTCGCCGGCCTCCCACCACCACCCGCACCTCGGCGCCGGAGTTCCTCTGGTGACGGGTGCGCTCCTGCTCTACTTCACCGGCTACGTGCTGCTGTCCGGCGCCCGCCTGGTGCCCGCCGCCGCCACGGCGGGCGGGACGAGGGCCGTGCGCTGGGGCGACCGGCCGGAGCTGGCCCGTGCGTGCCGGCTGTCGATGGGGATCGGGATGGTCGCGATGCTGCTGACCATGTGAACCGCCGGTCCTCCAGGGGCGGAAACGCAAACGTTGCCTGCGTCACTTCGGCACCAGGGACCGTACCCGTGAGCGGCTCCGCGCTCATAGGGTGCTGTCCATGATGGTCCCCGTGGCACTGCTGCTGCTCGGCGCCGTGACCGCCGTCGTCGCCCCGCGCCTGCTCGCCCGGGCCGACTGGCGGGACCGTGAGCCGGTGGTCGCCCTGTGGGTGTGGCAGTGCGTGGTGGCGGCCGTACTGCTGTGCTGTGCGCTGTCGATGACGCTCAGTGCGGCTGCGGCCTGGAAGGCGGTGCGCGGGCATGTCTTCGGTACGGCCCCGCGCGCGGTGGTGGACGCGTACGCACTCGGTACCGCCGGGCCGTGGGCGGCGACCGTCGCGGTGACGCTCGCCTGCGGCGGACTGTGGAGCCTCGCGATGCTGGTGCGCGAGGTCGTACGGGCCCGGGCGCGACGGCACCTGCGGCAGACCGAACTCCGCGTGCGGGCACCGCTGTTGCCGGGCGAGGAGCCGGCGAGCGAGCGGTTGGTGGTGCTGGAGGGCGAGCGTCCCGACGCGTGGTGGCTGCCGGGTACGGCACCCCGGCTCGTGGTCACGACGGCTGCCCTGCGCCGGTTGAAAGGGCGTCAGCTCGACGCTCTGCTCGCCCATGAGCAGGGCCACGACCGGGCCCGGCACGACTGGCTGCTGCATTCCTCGGCCGCGCTGGCGGGCGGCTTCCCGCAGGTGCCGGTGTTCGCCGCCTTCCGCGACGAGATGCACCGGCTGGTCGAGTTGGCCGCCGACGACACCGCCTCGCGGCGCTTCGGCCGGCTGACGACCGCGCTGGCCCTGGTCGAACTCAACGAGGACCGGGGCGTGTTCGGCCCCTACCCCGCCCCGCACGCACACGTCCCGCAGCGCGTGCACCGTCTCCTGACTCCCCCGGACCGCCTCCCGGCCCTGCACCGCCTGCGACTGACGGCGGTGGCCACGCTGGTACCTGCGGTCCCGGTCCTGGTGGCGCTGGTGCCGGGGCTTCGGGCCCTGGGGTAGACGGGCGGGCGCGGACCTACGCCGGAGCCGCCGGCCCTCGGCCCGTCCCGTCGACGAAGATCGCCGCATGCCTCACCGGCCCGCAGGCTCTTCGCTCCGTCCGTCGGCCCACCGCACCGCGGCCGTCGTGGCCGCCGTGCTCGCCGGATGCTGCGCGCTGCTGCTGACGCTCGTCACGACCCGGTGGCATCCGCTGCTCGGCCTGGACGTCGACGTCTCCCGCGCCACGCACCGCTGGGCGGTGCGCGAACACGGTCTCACGCAGGTGTTCCGCGTCCTGACGGACCGGGTCTGGGACCCGCGGACCATGCGCCTGGTGTGCGCGGGCGCCGCCGTCCTGCTGGTGTGGCGCCGCGCGGCCTGGTGGACGGCGCTGTGGCTGACGGTCACCGTCGTCCTGGCCACCGTCGTGCAGCAGTCGGTGAAGGCCGCCGTCGACCGGCCCCGTCCGGTCTGGCCGGATCCCGTCGACAGCGCGCACTACGCGGCGTTCCCGTCCGGGCACGCCATGACGGCCACCGTGGTCTGCGGGCTCCTGCTGTGGCTGCTGCACCGCCACGGCGCGGGGCGTGTCCTGTGGCGCACTGCGGTGTCCGTGGCCGTCGTCTCGGTGGCCGGCGTCGGTCCGACCCGGGTGTGGCCGGGCGTCCACTGGCCTTCCGGCGTCGTGGGCGGCCGGCTGTTCGGGGGGCTGGTGGTGGCGGTGGCCGTGGTGGCGGTGGCCGTGGTGGTGCACGAGTGGCCGCGGGTCGCGCGACCGTCGCGCGGGTAGAGTCCGGCGCATGGCTGCCGTGCTCTTCGATTTCTCGGGAACCCTGTTCCGCGTCGAGTCCACCGAGTCCTGGCTGCGGGCCGTGCTGGCGGAGACCGGCCTGACACTGTCCGAGCCCGAACTCGCCGACACCGCCAAGGCCTTGGAGGCGGCCGGTGCGCTGCCGGGCGGGGCGGACCCCGTCGAGGTGCCGGCGGACCTCGCCGGTCTGTGGGCGGTGCGGGACGAGAGCGCCGAGCTGCACCGGGCCGCCTACACCGGACTGTCGCGGCGGGTGCCGCTGCCCGCCCCGGGCCTGCACGACGCGTTGTACGAGCGGCACATGTCCCCCGCCGCCTGGGCGCCGTACCCCGACACCGCCGAGGTGCTGCGCACGCTGCGCGAGCGCGGGATCGGCGTGGGCGTGGTCAGCAACATCGGCTGGGACCTGCGCCCGGTCTTCCGTGCGTACGGGCTCGACGCGTACGTGGACGCGTACGCGCTGTCGTACGAGCACGGTGTGCAGAAGCCGGACCCGCGGCTCTTCTCGGCCGCCTGCGCGGCGCTGGACGTCGATCCGCGGCAGGTGCTGATGGTCGGCGACAGCAGGGTGGCGGACGGCGGCGCCGCCGCGCTGGGCTGCCGTGTGCACTTCGTGGACCATCTGCCGGTGACAGGGCGGCCCGACGCGCTGCTTGCGGTCCTGGATCTGGTGGACCGACCCGAACCCGCTCGGCGTCCCGGCGGACACACGCCGTCCGTCTGAGACGATCCCCCGTGTCGCCCCAGACGGACGGCAGCACTGAACAGGCATCGCACACGGCGGTGCCACCGCGTTGAGTATAGTTGGCTGGCAGCCAGTCAACGCAGGAGTTACAGGATGTCCCCGCGCAGCGCCTCGGTCAATGAAGAGTTGCGCCGCCGTTCCAGAGAGCGGCTGCTCCAGGCCGCCGTCGAGCTGGTCGACGAGCACGGCTTCGAGGCCACCACGCTGGCCGACATCGCGGACCGGGCGGGTTCGGCGCGCGGACTGGTGTCGTACTACTTCCCCGGCAAGCGCCAGTTGGTGCAGTCCGCCGTGCACCGGCTCATGCACCGCACGCTGGAGGAGGCGCTGGAGCGGGAGCCGCACACCGACGACGGCCGGGAGCGGCTGGCCCGGGCCATCGACGCGATCCTGGGCCTCGCCCGCGACCGGCCGGTGCTCATGCGGCAGCACATGGCGGGGCTGCTCCAGGCCGAGGGCTTCGTGCAGTGCCCCGAGCAGCGGCGCCTGTCGGAGCTGCTGGGCGACACGGTCGCCCGGTACGGCTCCCAGGACGTCACGGCCGACTATCCCCTGCTGCGCGCCCTGCTGATGGGGGCGGTGTACGCGGCGCTGGTGCCAGGGGTGCCCATGCCCGTGCCTGCACTGCGGGCCGAGCTGTTCCAGCGGTACGGGCTCGACTGGGAGCTGGGCGTGCCGCCGGGGAGCGAGCCGGAAGCCGGGGCGGGCCGGGCGCAGGACCTCTCGCGGTTCTTCGCGACCGAGGAACGGGCCGAGTAGCGGCTGCCCGGCCGCGCTGTCGGCCGGCCTCCCCGGTCAGCGCCTTGCGTGACGAGGCGTCAGAAAGCCGGCGTCCCGCGCCTGGGCGATCAGCCTGAGGGAACTCCGGCGGCTGTGCCCGGTCGCGCCCATCACCGCGAGGACCGGATCGAGGCCGCCCTCCTGGGCCGCCCGGTACTCCCGGGCGATCAGCCGGCACCCCTCGACACCCCGCGGCCACGCGGGGCGGGCGCGCCGCGGCCCCGCGTACGGAACGGCCTCCCGGCCCCGGCCGCCTCCCCGCTCCCCGACCCCTTCGTACGGCTTCCCCGGCTCCCCGCACACCTCGGACAGCGGCCCCTCGATCCAGTCGGCGAGCACGGCCAGATCGGCCAGGGACAGCGCGGGCTGCGCCCTGACGTCCTCGACGCAGACGCACCCCTCGTTCACCACGGCCACGGCGTCCACCCGCGCGCCGTCCGGGAAGGCCAGCCGGACATGGAACCAGGACGTGACGCTCCCGTGCTCCCGCACCTCCCACGCGGGCCGCACGGACACCGCGCCGTCCTCGGCGGGACGATCAGAAAGATTAAGAAAGGATGCTTCTAGCACACACGCAACGTAACCGCATCATCACATTCCCCGAGAAGGGACACGCGTCGGGTCACTCTGCCGGCCTCTGCCGTTGCGGCCCCGGCGGTGCCATGCTGGAGCCGTCCGCACACCCTTCTCCTTCGGGCAAGGAGTTCCTCCGTGCTGCGTGTCGCCGTCGTCGGATCCGGGCCGAGCGGGTGCTACACCGCCCAGACCCTGGTCCAGCTGGATCCCGGGGTGCGCGTGGACGTACTGGACCGGCTGCCGTGCCCCTACGGGCTGGTGCGCTACGGCGTCGCCCCGGACCACGAGAAGATCAAGTCCCTGCAGGGCAACCTGCGCACCGTGCTGGAGCACGACCGGGTGCGCTTCCTCGGCGGGGTGCGGGTGGGCGGACCCGGCGGGCTGTCCGTGGCCCGGCTGCGGACGCTGTACCACGCGGTGGTGTACTGCGTGGGCGCCGCCGCGGACCGCCACCTCGGGATCCCCGGCGAGGAGTTGCCGGGCAGCTGGTCGGCGACCGAGTTCGTGTCCTGGTACAGCGCGCACCCGGACGCGGCCGACGCGGGGTTCGTGCGCGGGGTACGGTCCGCGGTGGTCATCGGCGTGGGCAACGTGGCCGTGGACGTCACACGGATGCTGGTGCGGGGCGCCGGTGAGCTGCGTCCGACGGACATGCCGCAGGCGGCACTGGACGCGCTGACGGCGAGCGGGGTCGACGAGGTCCACATGGTCGGCCGGCGCGGTCCCTCACAGGCCCGCTTCACCACCAAGGAGCTGCGTGAGCTGGGCGCACTGCCGGACACCGAAGTGAGCCTGGATCCCGCCGAGTTGGAGATGGACGCCGGATACGTCGACTCCGCCGCGCTGCCCGCCGTGCAGCGCCGCAACGTGGAGGCGCTGCGCGGCTGGGCGGCGGCACCGGCCCGGCAGGCGGCCCGCCGGATAAGGATGCGGTTCTTCCTGCGGCCCGTGGAACTGCTCGCGGACGGCGGCCGGGTGGGCGCCGTGCGCTTCGAGCGGACGGCACCGGACGGGCGCGGCGGCGTCACGGGCACCGGACGGTACGAGGACGTGGCGGCGCAGTTGGTGCTGCGCTCGGTCGGCTATCGCGGAGTGCCGCTGGAGGGACTGCCGTTCGATGCGGCGAACGGCACCGTGCCGCACGCGGAGGGCCGCGTTCTGCGCGACGGCGCCGTTTCCCCCGGCGAGTACGTAGCCGGCTGGATCAAGCGCGGCCCCACCGGTGTCATCGGCACCAACCGGCCGTGCGCCAAGGAGACCGCGACCTCCCTGCTCGCGGACGCACCCGCGCTCCTGAGCCGGGAAGTGGCGCAGGACCCGCTCGATGCGCTGCGGGCCACGGGTGTCGAACCGGTGCCGTGGGCGGGTTGGCAGGCGATCGAGCGCGCGGAGGCCGCACTGGGCGCGCGGCTCGGCCGGGGTGTGGTCAAGCTTTCCGACTGGGACGCGCTGCTCGGGGCCGCGCGGTCGGCCTAGGCGCGGTCGGGGTCGGCGGCTCCCGGACTGGCACGACACACACCGGCAACGCGATCGAAATCAACAAACTGTTCAAGGACCTTACGGTCTCGTGCTGTTCGGATGTCACTGCCCGCCCGCCGCTCCGGAGTCCCCATGGCCACGACCGCAGATGTGCACCCCGTCGACGAGATACCGCCGGTACGCCGGCTCGCGGCCTTCGGACTGCAGCACGTGCTCGCGATGTACGCGGGCGCCGTCGCGGTGCCGCTGATCGTGGGCGGCGCGATGAAACTGTCGGCCGCCGACCTGGCGTATCTGATCACCGCCGATCTGCTGGTGTCCGGCGTCGCGACGCTGATCCAGTGCGTCGGGTTCTGGCGGTTCGGGGTCCGGCTGCCGATCATGCAGGGCTGCACGTTCGCGGCCGTGTCGCCGATGGTGCTCATCGGGACCACGGGTGGCGGACTGCCCGCGATCTACGGCTCGGTGATCGTCGCGGGGCTCGCGATGGTGCTGCTGGCCCCGGTCTTCGGCCGGTTGCTGCGCTTCTTCCCGCCGCTGGTCACCGGCACGGTGATCCTGATCATCGGGGTCTCACTGCTGCCGGTCGCCGGCAACTGGGCCGCCGGCGGTGTCGGGGCGAAGGACTTCGGGGAACCGAGGAACCTGGCACTGGCGGCCTTCGTGCTGGCCGTCGTGCTCGGCGTGCAGCGCTTCGCGCCGGAGTCCTTCGGTCGGATCGCCGTGCTGATCGGCATCGCGGTCGGCCTGGCGGTCGCTGTGCCGTTCGGGTTCACCGACTTCGGCGCGGTCCGGGATGCGGACTGGGTGGGGATCAGCACGCCGTTCCACTTCGGGACGCCGACGTTCAGGGCGTCCGCGATCGTGTCCATGCTGGTGGTGGCACTGGTGACCATGACGGAGACGACCGGTGACCTGATCGCGGTCGGCGAGATGACCGGCCGCCGGGTCGAGCCGCGCCCGCTGGCCGACGGCCTGCGCGCGGACGGCCTGTCGACCGTACTCGGCGGGGTGTTCAACACCTTCCCGTACACGGCGTACGCCCAGAACGTGGGCCTCGTCGGGATGACCCGGGTGCGCAGCCGCTGGGTGGTCGCAGCGGCCGGCGGCATCCTCGTCCTGCTCGGCCTGCTGCCCAAGCTGGGCGCGGTGGTCGCGGCGATCCCCGCGCCGGTGCTCGGCGGCGCCGGTCTGGTGATGTTCGGGACGGTCGCGGCGAGCGGGCTCAGGACACTGGCCCGCGTCGACTTCCAGGGCAACAACAACCTGACGGTGGTCGCCGTTTCGGTGGCGGTCGGCATGCTGCCGGTGGGCGTTCCCACGGTGTACGCGAAGTTCCCCGACTGGTTCCAGACGGTGATGAACAGCGGTATCAGCGCGGGCTGCCTGACGGCGATCGCCCTGAACCTGCTGTTCAACCACCTTCCCGCGAAGGCGGGTTCCACCGGAGCGGAGGAGGTCGGTGCCGGGGTCGGCGACGAGAACGCCGTCTGAAAAAAGCCGACTTGACGCCTCCGCAGTGGGCCCAGGCGCTAGACTCCCCGTGCACGGTCGGCCTCGCCGACCGCGACGGGAATGGGTCCGGCGTCCCTGTCGGGCGTGGCCGCCGAGGTGTTCGGCGGTCCGTCAATCACGACAACTTCACACGCGGCCTGCACGCCGGCAGGGCCTCAGTTGATCACCGCCATTCGGGGTGGTCGACCTGAGACACCTGCCATCCTGCAAACGGCTCGCGCTCGGTTCGGCCATCCGCCATTCTCCGGAGGGGCCGAGCATGGAGTCACAGATCGTCCTGGGGATCCTCGGTACGGCGAGCGTCGCGTCGGTACTGGTCTACGTCCTGAAGGGACTCCTCGACCAGATCCCGGATCTCATCCGCTCCTGGCGCCGGGTCGTGCGTGAGGCCAGGACCCTTCGTCGCGGCGATGCGGCCGGACCGGACGAGACCGGCGCGTCCGGCGCCGGTCCCGGGAACCGGCGCACCCCGTCCTGACCGGCCCCGGGGAACAGCGAACGTACTCAGTGGTCCCCGCGCAGCCCCACCGAGGCGGCCAGTTCCTCCTCGTATGCCGCGTAGGCCGAGCGCAGGGCCTCTCCCGGCCAGTCCGGCGGCAGGAGTGCGGGCGGCAGGACGGGGTCGGTGAGCAGGTGGCGTACGGCCGCGGCGAAGGCGGTGAGGCGGTCGGCCGGGTGGCGGGCGCCGGCCGCGTGGGCGAGCAGGATGCGCGCGGCGGTGGCCCACGCGGCCAGCGGCCACAGACGGGCGACCAGGTCGTGCGGGGAGCCCTCGGGGTGCGCGGTGTAGGACTCGGCCACGCGGGCGAGCTCGTCGGGCAGGGACCGGGCGAGGTTGGCCGGGCGCAGCCACACGCCCTCACGGAGTTCGGCCAGGCGCAGGGCGGCCAGCCGGGCACGCAGGTCGGCCCGCTCGGCGGGGCCGCGGCCGGTGGCCGTGATCACCACCATCTGCCAGTCGCCGTTCCACGCGCGCGTGCGGGGATGGAGCGCCTCGTCCTGGCGGCGCTGGCGGGCCAGCAGCCTGTCACTGAGCCCGTACACGCCGTCCGTGCGGCGCAGGTCCCCGGCGGCCACCATCCGGCTCAGCGCGGCCCGCAGCGTCGAGCCGCCGACGCCGAAGGGCTCCACCAGCCGGACCAGGTCCCTGACCGGCAGCTCGGGGGGATGTGCGCCCAGCAGCAGGCTCAGCACCACCGACCGCGCGGACAGCGGCCGCAGACCGGCGGCCTCACCCGCCTCCGCCGACACGTTCATGCGCATGGGCACGTACTGTACGTGCGCCTCCTTGTTGCATCATTGCTACAGTCGCACGAAGAGTGCAACATGGCCGTATGGACTCGACACCTGTGCAGTCGCCGCCGCGGCACCACGCCACCCACGACGTCACCAACCAGGCCCCGCCCCTGACCCCCTACGACGCCTCCGCCGACCGGGCCCTGCTGGAGGGGCTGCGCCGGGAGGGTGCCGAGTGGGCCGAGGACGGCATCCGGCGGCTGGGACTGCGGGCCGGCAGCGAGGAGGCCCAGGAATGGGGCGAGCAGGCGAACCGGCACGAGCCGGAGCTGCGCACCCACGACCGCTACGGCCACCGCATCGACGAGGTCGAGTTCCACCCCAGCTGGCATCACCTGATGCGGACCGCGGTCGCCGAGGGCCTGGCCGGTGCGCCGTGGGCGGACGACCGGCTCGGCGCCCACGTGGCCCGTACGGCGGGCGGACTGGTGTGGGGGCACACGGAGGCCGGGCACGGCTGTCCGACGTCGATGACGTACGCGGCCGTCCCCGCGCTGCGCGCACAGCCGGAGCTGGCCAAGGTGTACGAACCGCTGCTCACCAGCCGCGCGTACGACCCGGAGCTGCGCGTCCCCACCGAAAAGCCCGGGCTGCTCGCCGGGATGGGCATGACCGAGAAGCAGGGCGGCTCGGACGTCCGCACGAACACCACCACGGCCACGCCCACGGGTGAGCCGGGCGTGTACACGCTGCGCGGCCACAAGTGGTTCACGTCGGCGCCGATGTGCGACGTGTTCCTGGTGCTGGCGCAGGCACCGGGCGGCCTGTCCTGCTTCCTGGTGCCCCGGATCCTGCCGGACGGCAGCCGCAACACCTTCCGCATCCAGCGGCTCAAGGACAAGCTCGGCAACCGGTCCAACGCCTCCTCCGAGCCGGAGTTCGAACGGACGGTGGCCTGGCTGGTCGGACCCGAGGGGCGGGGGGTGAAGACCATCATCGAGATGGTCAACTGCACCCGCCTGGACTGCGTGATGTCCTCGGCGGCCCTGATGCGCAAGACGCTCGTCGAGGCGGGTCACCACGCGCGCCACCGCAGCGCGTTCGGCGCCCGGCTGTTCGACCAGCCGCTGATGCGCAACGTGCTGGCCGACCTGGCACTGGAGTCGGAGGCGGCGACGACGCTCACCCTGCGGCTCGCCGGCGCGGCGGACCGGGCGGTGCGCGGGGACGCCGGCGAGCGCTCCTTCCGCCGGATCGCCACCGCCGTCGGCAAGTACTGGGTGACCAAGCGGGGCCCGGCGTTCACCGCGGAGGCCCTGGAGTGCCTGGGCGGCAACGGGTACGTCGAGGAGTCGGGCATGCCCCGCCACTACCGGGAGGCTCCCCTGCTGTCGATCTGGGAGGGCTCGGGGAACGTCAACGCGCTGGACGTGCTGCGCGCCCTGGGTCGGGAACAGGACACGACCGAGGCCCTGTTCACCGAACTCGCCCTCGCGCGCGGGGCGGACGCTCGGCTGGATGCGGCCGTGGTCGGGCTCAAGGAGCAGTTGGCCGAAACCGACCAGGCGGGCGCACGCCGGCTGGTCGAGCGGATGGCGCTGGCCCTTCAGGCATCGCTGCTGGTCCGGCACGCCCCGCACGCCGTCGCGGACGCCTTCTGCGCGACCCGGCTGGGCGGCGACTGGGGGCACGCGTTCGGCACGCTGCCCGCCGGGACCGACCTGGACACGATCCTGGAGCGGGCCTTTCCCGGCCATGACTGATCCGGTCCCCGGGCGACCGGGGCGGATCCCGCCCCGTGGCCGGTGACAGCCGACGGATCGCACACAGTCAGCGCGCGACTTCGCATCGTTGTCAGTGCCGTGGTGCAGACTCGCGATCAGGTGGTACCGGCCTGGGGAGGACAACGTGTTCACGGGGATCGACGAGGTCGACTGGGCCTCGCTGCACCACGCGTACGGCAGCGCGGAGGACGTGCCCGGATGGTTACGGGGACTGGCCTCCGCGGACGCCGCCGAGCGACAGACCGCGCTCGACGGCATGTACGGCACGGTGCACCACCAGGGGAACGTGTACGACTCGACGCTGGCCTGCGTTCCCTTCCTGTGCTCGCTCGCGGCCCGCGAGGCGGTGCCGGACCGGGGCTGCATCGTCGAACTGCTGGTCAGTATCGGGGCGGAGAGCGGGGACGCGCACGCGTGTGAGGCCGTGCGCGCGGGCTCCGAGGTGTTCGCGTCCCTCCTCGGCGACCCGGACCCTGGAGTGCGCCGGGCGGCGGCCGGAGCCGTCGTACGGTTCCCGGACGGCCCGGAGCGCGTCCTGGACCTGATACGGCAGCGGATTCCGGTCGAGCGGGACGGCAGGGTACTGCTCGCGCTCATCGAGGCCCTCGGCCTGTTCGTACGGCGGCATCCGGCGCACTCCACCGCCGCGGTGGACCTGTTGGCCACGCAGAGCGCCTCGCCCTACGAGCCCGGACTGCGGCTCGCCGCGCTGGGCCAGCTCGCCCTGGGGGCCCCGGAGGTGGTCCCGGCCGACCTGGTGCCGACGGCGGTCGAGCTGCTGCGGGACAGGTCCGCGCGCCGCGCCCGGGTACCGGAGCCGTCCGGGAACGACACCCTCGTGGGCCGGATACGGCGGCTGCGGCCCTCGGACGAGGAGGGCGCTCAGCTGCTGCGCACCCTGCACACCGCGCTCGGCGACCGGACGGCCGACCGGATCGCCCTGCTCACCGGGCAGTTGACCAGCCCGGACCCGATGGACCGGTGCAATGCCGTGAGCATGTCGGCTGCGCTGTTCCGCGGCTGGCGGGCGGACTGTGCCGGGCCCGTGGCCCTGATCGGTGCGCAACTGGGCACGGAGCAGGACCGGTTGCGGGACGCGGCGGTCTCGGTCCTGGTGGAGCTGTACGGCCTGGCCACGCCCGCCGCGGACGACCTGCACGCCCTGGTGGCCGCCCGGCCCGACCTGTGGACACACCGCTGGGAGCGCGGCTCGCCCGCCCTCGGCGGACCGCTCAAGGCCCTGGTCCGGACCGGCGATCCACGGGCGGTCCCGGTTCTGGCCCAGGTGCTGGCCGGCCCGTTCGTGCCCGGCGGCCTGGGGCACGAGATCGCACATCTGGGCCCGGCCGCGACTCCCCTCGCCCCCGCGCTGCGACACCATCTGGCCCGTGTCCCCCTGGACTCCCCCGTCGCCGGCACACTGGCCACTTCTCTCCTGGCCGCGCTCAGAGCCGTGGGCGACCGGCATGCGGTGCCCGAGGTGCTGCGGCTCCTGTCCGGGGCGCCGGACGGGCTCGGGGCACGGGAGAGACTCGTCGGACCGGCCATCGAGACGCTGGACGCCCTCGGGGCGGCCGCGCAGGCGGCACCCGTCCTGCGGGACCTGCTGCACACCCGGCACGCGGCCGCCGCCGCGGGCGCCCTGTGGTCGGCGGGGGATCCCGCCTCCGCCGTACTGCCCGTCCTGCTGCGGGAGTTGACGCAGGGCGAGCCGGGGAGCCGCCGGCTCGCCGCCCGGCAGCTGGGCAGGATGGGTCCGGCCGCCCGCACGGCTCTGCCGGAACTGCGCCGGACGGCCCGTTCGGGCCAGGTGTGGCAACGGATGTCGGCCGCCTGCGCGTTGTGGCACATCGGCCGGGACCCGGAACCCGTGCTGCCGGTGTTCCGGGCCGCGTGGTCGCAGAACCCCTACACGCGCGGCCCGATCGCCCAGTGCCTCGCGGCCATGGGCCCGGCGGCCGCACCGCTGCGGGACCTGGTGACCGCCGAACTGACCGACCCCCGGCGCCACACGGCCGGCGAGGGCGGCCACGGCAGCCAGGACATCGCCAAGGACGAGGCGTTGCTCAGGACCTGCGGGGAGGTGCTGGCCGGGCTGTAGCCGCGCGGCGGAACGCGCGGCACGTCATGGCGCGAAGGCCGTCTGGGCGCAGGGGGTCTGTCACGGGCGCAGGGGTCCGTCACGGGCGCAGCGGGGCCGTCACCACTTCATCCGGCTCCACTGCGGCCCCAGTCGGGCCCACTCCGCGTCCCAGCGGTCCATGCGGCGGCGCTCCAGGCGACCGCGCAGGACGCGGCCGCCGACGAAGGGGAGGGCGGCGGCACACGCGCCGACCAGGCCGCCCATCAAGGTGGCCCGGAAGGCGGCCTCGGACGCGGTGGTGGGGCGGGTGACCAGGTGGCCCTGCGGGTCGGTCCACACGGTGACCGGGGACCCGGCCTTGCTGCCCGGCGCGACCCGGGCCTGGCCGGTGTGGGCCGAGCCGTCGCCGACGGTCCAGCGGACCTCGGCCCAGACCCGCTCTCCGCCGGTGCCCGCGGCGGTGGCCCTGCCGGGTGCCTGGGCGACGACGCGGGCGACGGCGGGCTGCCAGGCGGCGCGCTCCCGTGCCAGTCCGTGCTCCACCGACCGGGCCGCCGCGAGCCCGGCCAGTACCCCGGCCAGGACGGTCAGCAGCCAGACGGCGAGCACCATCCAGGCCTCCACCACGTCGGCCCGGCGCCGGAGCGGATTGCGCCGCCAGCGCCACAGCCACACCTCGGGACCACGCAACGCCTTCAAAGGCATCCTCCTCACGAGCGCACCGACAGGCCGGACCGACCTCCCATACGGGCAGGGCCGCCCCGTTGCTCACGACGAGCCGTCACGTCGACGGTCGCACGAGACACCCCCTTCGCGCAGGCGCATGCGGCAACGCACCTTGCCGATCTCTACGACAGGCCGACAGCACCGCCGTGACCTGCGTGGACGCCCCGCCCGGGGCCGACTGTCAGTGGCGGGGTGCAGACTGGCCGGTATCTGACGACTACCTGGACAAAGACGTCCCGGAGGTGATCGGCATGACCGAGGTCCTGCTCGCCGTGGGCACCCGCAAAGGCCTCTTCATCGGGCGGCGGCGCGGCGGCACCTGGGAGTTCGACGACAGCCCCTACTTCAACGCCCAGGCCGTCTACTCGGTCGCCATCGACGTCCGAGGCGGCACCCCGCGGCTGCTGGCGGGCGGCGACAGCGCGCACTGGGGCCCGTCGGTGTTCCACTCCGACGATCTGGGCCGCTCCTGGACCGAACCGGCGCGGCCGGCCGTCAAGTTCCCCAAGGACACCGGGGCTTCGCTGGAGCGGGTGTGGCAGCTGCACCCGGCCGCCGCCGAACCGGACGTGGTGTACGCGGGCACGGAACCGGCCGCGCTGTACCGCTCCGAGGACCGTGGAGAGAGCTTCGAGCTGGTGCGTCCCCTGTGGGAGCACCCGACCCGCTCCCGGTGGGTGCCGGGCGGCGGGGGTGAGGGCCTGCACACGGTGCTCACCGACGCGCGCGACCCACGGGCGGTGACCGTCGCCGTGTCCACCGCCGGGGTGTTCCGCACCACGGACGGCGGGGCGAGCTGGGCGCCCGCCAACTCCGGTGTCTCCGCGGTGTTCCTGCCGGATCCGAACCCGGAGTTCGGCCAGTGCGTGCACAAGATCGCCAAGGACGCGCACGACCCGGACCGGCTGTACCTGCAGAACCACTGGGGGGTGTACCGCAGCGACGACGCGGGCGCGCGGTGGACCGACATCGGCGCGGGCCTGCCGTCGACGTTCGGGTTCGCGGTGGCCGCCCACCCGCACCGCGGCGACACCGCGTACGTCTTCCCGATCAACGCGGACGCCGACCGGGTGCCCGCCGGCCACCGCTGCCGGGTCTTCCGCACGGCCGACGCGGGCAAGAGCTGGGAGCCGCTGTCGCACGGGCTGCCGGCGGAGGACCACTACGGCACCGTGCTGCGCGACGCACTGTGGACGGACGACGCGGACCCGGCAGGGGTCTACTTCGGCAACCGCAACGGCGAGGTGTACGCCTCGGCCGACGACGGCGACAGCTGGCGGCAGCTCGCCTCCCATCTGCCGGACGTGCTGTGCGTGCGCGCGGCGGTGATCGACTGACGCGGCGTGCCGTGCCCGAGGGCCGCAGAAAGGGAGGCAGGGGCGGAAACGGTCATTCGAGCCGGCGGTCCGATCATCCTCGGTCGGCCTCCGGTCGCAGCTTGATCGCCGACCGGTGTACGGCAGTAGGGTGACGCCCGTGGCACCACGACCCTTGCATGAAATCGTCGAACCGGGCTGGGCGAAGGCCCTCGAACCCGTCGCCGGACAGATCGCCGCGATGGGCGACTTCCTGCGTGCGGAGATCGCCGCGGGACGCACCTACCTCCCGGCCGGACCGAACGTCCTGCGCGCCTTCCAGCAGCCCTTCGACGACGTACGCGTCCTGATCGTCGGTCAGGACCCGTACCCGACACCGGGGCACGCGGTCGGCCTGTCGTTCTCGGTCGCGCCCGAGGTGCGTCCGCTGCCGCCGAGTCTGATCAACATCTTCCGCGAGCTGAACGCCGACCTGGGGCTGCCGCAGCCGTCGAACGGCGACCTCACCCCGTGGACGCAGCAGGGCGTGCTGCTGCTCAACAGGGCGCTCACCACGGCACCGCGCAGCCCGGCCGCCCACCGCGGCAAGGGCTGGGAGGAGGTCACCGAGCAGGCGATCCGCGCCCTGGCAGCGCGCGGCAAGCCGCTGGTGTCCGTGCTGTGGGGACGTGACGCCCGGAACCTGCGTCCGCTGCTGGGCAGTCTGCCGGCCGTGGAGTCCGCGCATCCCTCGCCCATGTCGGCCGACCGCGGCTTCTTCGGATCGCGTCCGTTCAGCCGGGCCAACGACCTGCTGATCCAGCAGGGCGGACAGCCGGTGGACTGGCGTCTGCCGTGACCGTCCCCGGATATCTGGCGGTGGACTCCGGGGGCTCCGGTCTCCGGGTCGCCGTCGGCGTTCCGGGGCAGACACCGTCGGCCCGGCGAGCGTCGGGCGAGCCCGTCCGTACCGGGGCGCGGGGCATCGACCCCGCCCACCTGATGGGGCAACTCGTGCCCCTCGCCCGCGCGTCGGCGGCGGAGGCCGGGGTGGACGAACTGGCCACGGCCGTCGTCGGCTGCGCCGGGTTCTCCTCCCTGGGCGACGCCCTGCGCGCCGAGCTGCCGGGCGCGCTCGCCCGGGAGCTGGGCGTACGGAACGTGGCGCTGGCCGCCGATGCCGTGACGGCCTACGTGGGCGCCCTCGGGCCGCGGCCGGGTGCCGTGGTCGCCGCGGGCACCGGCCTGATCGCGGTGGGCACCGATCTGACCCGCTGGCGGCGGGCGGACGGCTGGGGTCATCTGCTGGGCGACTGCGGCGGCGGGGCGTGGATCGGGCGGGCCGGGCTGGAGGCGGCGCTGCGCGCCCACGACGGCCGGGACGGCGGCTCCGCCCCGCTGCTGGCGTGCGCCGAGGAACAGTTCGGCCCGGTGCGGGGGCTGCCCGGAAGGCTCTACCCCCGTACCGACCGGCCCGCGCTGCTGGCCTCCTTCGCGCCCCAGGTGGCCGCCTGCGCCCCGCGCGACCCGGTGGCCGCCGGCATCCTGCGGGCCGCGGCCCGGAACATCGCCGAGTCCGCCGCCGCGGTGTGCCCGGCCTCCGGTACGCCCGAAATGGCGTTCACCGGCGGACTGCTCAAGATGGGCGACCCGCTCCTCGTACCCCTGCGGGAGGAGTTGGCCGCGAGACTGCCGCACGCCCGGCAGGCGCCGGCCGAGGGTGACCCGCTGCACGGCTGCGTACGGATCGCGAACGAGCTGGCGGCCGGGGGGCTCACACTGCCGGGTGAACCGTCCATGCTGTACGTGGTCCTCACAAAAGGGGATTGACCCTCTTCGCTGCACATCTGTCCGGCAAGTGCCCGGAACACGTGCCAAGGGTACGTAACTCATCAGACAAAACCGGACGGATACCGCTCACCTGCACCCTCCCCGAACAAGGGAGCCCAAGAAGTTAGTAACATGCGGCGCCATGAGCTCCCCCACTGGGCCCGCGTCCGGCCTGCCAGTACGAATGCCGCGACCCCGCCAGCCCGGACGGCACCGCCGACCGGAACCGCTGGTGGCTCCCGAGGGCGCGCCCGCGCTCGTCCTCGCGGTTCCCGGCGCGCCCAGCGCCGCCGCGCGCAGCCTCGCCGAGGAGGTCGTGAGCATCGCCCGCTCCGAGCTGCCCGGCCTGGACGCCCGGATCGGATACCTGGACGGGGACGACACCGAGTTCCCGAGCCTGCGGGCCATGCTCGCGCACGCCGCCGAGCAGCGCGCCGCACGCTACGAGCAGGCCGTCGCCGCAGGTCTCGAGGTCAAGGAGCCGGACGGCCCGGTCGCGGTCGTCGTGCCGCTGCTGGCCGGTCCGGACAGCGCGCTGCTGCGCCAGGTCCGCCAGGCCGTGATGGACAGCCGGGTCGCCGCCGACCTGACCGATGCCCTCGGTCCGCACCCGCTGCTCGCCGAGGCGCTGCACGTGCGTCTGTCCGAGGCGGGCCTGGCCCGCGCCGACCGCGCCCGCCTGTTCACCGTGGCCACCGCCGCCGACGGCATCATCCTGGCCTCCGTGGGCGGCGAGGAGGCCGTGCAGGCGGCCGGGATCACCGGCATGCTGCTCGCCGCGCGCCTGGCCGTGCCGGTGATGGCCGCGGCCCTGGACCAGGAGGGTTCGATCACCTCCGTCGCCGAGCAGCTGCGTTCCTCGGGCTCGCAGCAGCTGGCCCTGGCGCCGTACCTGATCGGCCCGGAGATCGACCCGGCGCTGCTGACGGCGGCCGCCGAGGAGGCGGGCTGCGCCACGGCCGAGCCGCTCGGCGCCTACCCGGCGATCGGCAAGCTCGCCCTCGCGAAGTACACGACCGCGCTGGGCATCGCCCCGCCGCAGCCGCAGGGCGCGCCGGTCCGCTGACGCCGGACCCGGCACCCGTACGACACAGGGCCCGCTCCAGATCACTGGAGCGGGCCCTGCCCGTTGCCGGCGGCCGCCCGGCCGACCGACTCGGCCGCTCAGGCGAAGACGATGCAGGAGGCCGCGGCGACCGCGACGGAGCCGTCGTAGCAGGGCAGCCCGGTCCGCTCGTCGACGCCGAACCAGGTCACGTCTCCGGATCGCTCGTTGGCCGCGTAGAGGAAGCCGCCACGCTCGGCCAGCGCGCGCGGCCAGTGTCCGCCGCAGGGCACCGTGCCGATCAGGCGGAGCCCGTCCCCCTGGACGGCCAGCACGGACAGGACGTCCTCGCCCCGGGTCGCGGTCCACACGAAGCGGCCGTCGGGCGAGACCACGATGCCCGAGGCGTAGGCGTCGCCCGCCGGGGCGCCCGGCAGAACCGGGACCTCGGTCAGCGGCTTCAGGGAGCCGGCGTCGGCGTCCCAGAGGCAGACCGTGACGGTGGGGGTCAGTTCGTTGACCACGTAGGCATGCTCGCCGTCCGGATGGAAGGCCAGGTGGCGAGGGCCCGATCCGGGGCGCAGCGCGATCTCGCGGTGCAGCGTCGGGATGCCGTCCTCCAGGGTGCACACCCGGACCGAGTCCGTGCCGAGGTCGACGCTGACCGCCCACCTGCCACTGGGGTCCGGCTGCACCTGGTGGGCGTGCGGGCCGCGCTGCCGCCGATCGTGCGGGCCGGAGCCGGTGTGCTGCAGCACCCCCGAGGTCGCGGGCGCCAGGCTGCCGTCCGAGCGCACGGGTACGGCCGTGACGCTGCCGGAGCCGTAGTTGGCGGTCAGGACGTGCCCGGCGTACAGGCTGAGATGGGTCGGTCCGCTGCCGTCCACCGGCACGGGCGGCCCCGCGGGCTCCGGCTTGTCACGGCCGACGCGGAACGCGGCGACGGCGCCGTCGGCGGTCTCGCTGACCGCGTAGAGCATGGTCCCGTCCGGCGACAGGGCCAGGTAGGAGGGATCGGGCACGGCGCCGAGACGGCCGGTGACGGTCAGCGCCCCGCTGCCCGGGCGTACGTCAGCGGTGACCAGCCCGGGCCCGCCCGCCGCCGTGAACGACCCGATGAACGCCCTGTACCGCCTGCCGCCCTCTGCCACCGCTGTCCCCTCTCGGTCCGAGCCATTGCCGACGGTAGCAGTCGATCAGTGAAGGTCTAGACCAAATGGGTGACGCGCGAGTGTTCCACCGCCGCGACTCGGGTCCCGACCGGCAGTGATCCCGACAGAGCCCACGGAGGCGGTTCCAGTCCCTGCGGGTGGGCCGGGGCCGACCCGATCGGACTCCTGGCGGGCCAGGCACGAGCCGGGGCGGGCTCGACCGGGGCTCCCAGGGCCCCGTGGACGCCCTCGGGGCCACCGGCCGTGAAATTCCCCCCGACCGGGCCTCCGGACCAGCCGTAGGCCCCCACAGAGGCGCTTCGACGAGCCCGCCCCCAGCCCCTCACCAGAGCCGCGCCCAGCCCCTCGCCGGCGGTGATCCCGACGGAGCCCACAGGAGCGCGCCCCGGACCGCACAGGAGGGCCAAGGCCACCCCGGAGGCGCTTCGCCGGTGTCCCGCCCTCAGGCCCCCACCAGCGGTGATCCGGATGGGGTCCGCAGAGGCTCGGCCAGGTCGGCCAGGGCGCGCTCCAGGCCGTGCAGGTGGGCCAGGGCCGGCTCGGCCGGGGTATCGGCGGGGCGGTGGACGCGGTCGGAGCCGCCGGTGGTGAGTGCCTCGACCGCGGACTCCACGCGCCAGCAGGCGGTGGCCAGGCGGGCGTCGTGGGAGGCCTCGGGGTCGGCGGCGACGGCGACCAGGCCGCGGATCTCCCGGGCGCAGTCGTCGAGGAGGGCGAGGACCCGGCGGGCGCGCCGCTTGCGACCGAGCATCGGGTTCAGCGGGTGCACCAGCGGCGCGACCGAGAGCCGTACCCGGCCGAGCAGCTGCTCCAGCTCGGCCACGCGCGGCGCCGGGTCGGCCGTGGCCGAGCCCGCGAGGCGCGCGGCGGCCTGCGCGGTGCAGGCGTGGACGCAGCGCAGGGCGCGCTGGATCCAGGCGTCGGTGGTGGCGTGGGTGGTGACGGGCAGCACGAACAGCACGGCCAGCACCGCACCGAGGGCACCGACGCCGGTCTCGGCGAGACGCAGTGCCAGCAGACCCGGGCCGAGGACGCCCAGCAGACCGTAGAGCAGCTCGGCGAGCAGGGTCACCCAGAGCATCATCCAGGTGTACGAGACGGCGGCCGTGTAGAAGATGCCGAAGACGGCGACCGCGACGAGGACGGCCGTCGGGACCGGCGCACCGTCCACGGGTACGGCGACGAGGAAGCCCAGACCGATGCCGATGACCGTGCCGAGGACCCGCCGGAAGCCGCGTACCAGCGTCTCGCCGCGCGAGGCGGTGTTGACGAAGACCCACCAGGTGGCGCCCACGGCCCAGTACCAGCGCTGCCCGGACACCAGCTGCCCCACGACCAGCGCGAACCCGGCGCCGGCGACCGCCTGGAACGCCTGCCGCGTGGTGACGCGGGCCAGCCCGGACCCGGCCGGCGGCGCGGGTGCGACCACCGGGGGCAGCCGGCGCTCGTAGCACCACAGGCCGAAGCGCACGGCGGCCGCGCTGAACACCGACAGCAGGACGGCCGCGTACAGCTCGGGCAGCCGGGCGGGCGTGGCGTGCAGGAACTGGGCCACGAAGAAGGTCATGAAGGCGAACACGCCGAGGCTGTGCCCGCGCGGGCCCCACCGGCGGGCGTACACGCCCGTGCCGACGACGGCGAGGAAGGTCAGGTCCCGCGCCACGGGGTGGTCGTGCAGTTCGGCCGCGGCGGCGAGCACGGGAACGCCGACGACGGGCAGCAGCGCGGTGGTGACGGCCTGCCCGCGCACGGTGGTGTCGGTGACGGTGAACAGGGCGAGCAGCGCGGCGAGACCGCCGGTGACCGCGCCGACGAGCGAGTGGCCGGCCAGCCCGCACACGACGACGGCCAGCCCGATGCCGAGGACGGCCCGCGCGGCGAAACGCAACCGCGCCCGCCCCGGGTCCGGAGCCACGAACACCCTCTTCAGCACTGACGCCCTCCCTCGGGAAACACCTGGAACGCCGGGAACACCGGCATACAAAAGGCGCCGCGGGGATCCGCAGCGCCATCGACGTGTCCATGAGAGCATCGCGGAGGTCGATGGCTCAAGTGTCGACTGAATCACTGGGCCATTGGTCCAGCATCATGTGCGCACGATCGTCCGGCTGGATACCAACGGACCAGGTCGGGCGGCACACTGGGGCGCCGACCGGCTGAGCCATTGGTACAGTCGTAGATCATGACCGTGGACGCACTCGACACCCGCATCCTGCGGCTGCTCCTGGAGCAGCCGCGCACCAGCGTGCGCGAGTACGCCCGCATCCTCGGTGTCGCCCGTGGCACCCTCCAGGCCCGCCTCGACCGTATGGAACGGGACGGCGTGATCACCGGTACGGGCCCTTCGCTCTCCCCCGCCGCCCTCGGCCACCCGGTGCTGGCTTTCGTGCACATCGAGGTCACCCAGGGGCATCTGGACGACGTCGGGGACGCGCTGGCCGCCGTGCCGGAGATCGTCGAGGCGTTCTCGATCACGGGCGGCGGGGATCTGCTGGCCCGGGTGGTGGGTCGGGACAACGCCCATCTGGAGGACGTGATCCAGAAGCTGATCAGCCTGCCTGGCGTGGTCCGCACCCGCACCGAGGTGGCCCTGCGCGAGCGGGTGCCGTACCGGCTGCTGCCCCTGGTGGAGTCGGTCGGGCGGGCGGCCCGCGCCTGACGCTTGGCATGCTGGACCGCATGGGCAAGCTCGGCACACTTTCGGTCATCTTCGATCTCGACGGAACGCTGGTGGACAGCGAGCCGAACTACTACGAGGCGACCCGGCAGACCCTGGCCGAGCACGGCGCCCCCGGCTTCACCTGGGCGGAGCACGAGAACTACGTCGGGATCAGCACCCTGGAGACGGTCGTGGTCCTGCGGGAGCGCTACGGCCTGCACGCCACGGTGGACGAGCTGTTCCACGCGACGAACCGGCGTTATCTGGAGCTGGCCCGGGCCGGCACGCACGCCTACCCCGAGATGCGGAAGTTCGTGGAGCTGCTGGCGGCCGAGGCCGTTCCGACGGCGGTGGCCTCCGGCTCCTCCCCCGAGGCCATCGAGGCCATCCTCGCGGGGACCGGTCTGGACGCCTTCCTGCGCATCGCGGTCTCGGCCGACGAGGTGGCCCACGGCAAACCCGCTCCCGACGTCTTCCTTGAAGCGGCCCGGCGGCTCGGGGCGGACCCTGCCGACTGCGTGGTCCTGGAGGACGCGGCACCGGGCGCGGCCGCCGCGCACGCGGCCGGGATGCGCTGCATCGCCGTCCCGTACGTGGCCGCACAGGCCGGCGCTCCCGAGTTCGCCACGGCCGCGCTGCTGCTGCGGGGCGGCCAGACGGAGTTCACGGCACAGTCGGCGTACACCTGGCTGGCCGATTCGGTCACCTCCGGCTGACCAACTCCCCTGGTAAGGCCGTTCGGGCGAGCACGGGCGAGGAGGCGTTCACGCAGAAGATCCGCACCGTGATCGGCGCACTCACCGAGGTGCGGGACGCGCTGTGCCACGATCCCGCCGTGCTGACCGTCCAGGGCCGCTTCGGCTCGGCAACCGGGCAGCGTGGCGGCGCGACCGCTCCGACGCGCGCGGAAGTGCTCCTTCCGTGCGTTGGGCGGGGTGGCTGCTTAGCGTGACCCCATGACCACAGAACAGGCCCGGCCCGCCCCCGACGACCGGCGGTGGAAGGCGCTCGGGGTCTGTCTGACGGCGGGCTTCATCTCGCTGCTCGACACCTCGATCGTGAACGTGGCGCTGCCCTCGATGGAGCACGGGCTCGGCGCTTCCGAGGCCGCCCAGTCCTGGGTGGTGTCCGGGTACGCCCTCACCTTCGGGCTCGCGCTCGTCCCGGCGGGCCGGCTGGGCGACATGCGCGGGCGGCGTCAGGCCTTCCTGTTCGGGCTCGCCGTGTTCACTCTCGCCTCGGCGGCGTGCGGGCTCGCGCCCGGCGCCTCCTGGCTGGTGCTGTTCCGGCTGGTCCAGGGCACGGCGGCGGGCTTGGTCGCACCACAGACCTCGGGGCTGATCCAGCAGATGTTCCAGGGCGCCGAGCGGGCCAAGGCCTTCGGTCTGCTCGGCAGCGTCATCGGGATCTCGACGGCGGTGGGCCCGCTGGCGGGCGGTCTGCTGATCAACGCCGTCGGCACGGACGACGGCTGGCGCTGGGTGTTCTTCGTCAACCTGCCCATCGGGATCGCCGCGTTCGCCGCTGGGCTGCGGCTGCTGCCCCGGTTCCCCGCTCTGTCGGACAAGCGGGAGGAGTTCGACCTGTTCGGGGTGCTGCTCCTCGGCTCGGGCGTGCTCGCGCTCATGCTGCCCCTGGTGCAGGAGCAGCAGTGGACCGGACGGCTGAAGTGGGCGCTGATGCCGGTGGCCGCGCTGCTGCTGGCCGCGTTCTGGGCGTGGGAGCGGCGCGAGGGACGGCACGGGCGGGCGCCCCTGGTCGACCTGAACCTGTTCTCCCTGCGGTCCTTCACGCTCGGCGCGCTGATCAGCCTGATCTACTTCGCGGGCTTCACCACGGTCTTCTTCGTCTACACGCTGTTCCTTCAGAACACGGTCGGATACAGCGCGCTGACGGCGGGGCTCACGGTGCTGCCCTTCGCCGTCGCCTCCGCGATCGGGGCCGCCCTCGGTGGCCGGCTGGTGGTGCGCCACGGCCGCAAGCTCGTCGTCATCGGTCTGAGCGGGGTCGCGGCGGGGCTGCTCGGGGTGGTCGTGGCGGTGCAGCTGGTGCCCGGGCAGGCCGTGGGATGGGCCTCGGCTCTGCCGCTGTTCATCGGGGGGATCGGCTCGGGCCTGGCGGTCTCCCCGAACACCACACTCACCCTGACCCGCGTCCCCGTGCACCGTGCCGGTGCGGCCGGCGGGGTGCTGCAGACGGGACAGCGCGTGGGCTCGGCCGCGGGGATCGCCGTGGTCGGCGCGGTGTACTTCGCGCACCTGGCCAACCACGAGCGCTCCGTCACGGCGATTCAGCTCGGGCTGCTCACCGCCGTGGGGATCATCGTGATCGCGCTGGTACTGGCGGTGGCGGACCTGCGGGAGCGGCATGTGCATCCCGAGTCGGAGACCGCTGCCGGGACGGTGCGGCGGGGCTCCGAGGAGGGCGGGGCGGAGGAACCGGTCCGGAGCGGGTCCTGAGGAGTCACGGCCTCCGGCGGCGATCGTGAAGAGTCACGGCCTCCGGAGCGGATCCTGAGAGCTCACGACTTCCGGCGCGGCTTGCCCCGCTTGGCCGGCTTGGCGCCCCCGGAGCCCGTGCGGCCCCGTGCGGTACGGCTCGCGGGCTTGCCGCCCGTCGGCTTCGCGGCCGCCTGCTTCTGCCGGGTGCCGGTCTGCTCCGGGCGCTTCCGCTTCTGATCCGCCTCGTCCTTCGCCGAAGTACGACCGCGCGTGCTGTTGACGGTCCGGCCGCGGACGATGCCGATGAAGTCCTCCACCAGGTCGGTGGTCGCCTCCTCCGGCCAGGACAGGGCGACGCTCGACTGGGGTGCGTCGACGACCGGGCGGTAGGTGAGGTCCCTGCGGTGGTGGAGGCGGGCGAGGGACTGCGGGACGATCAGGAGGCCCACTCCCGCCGCCACCAGCTCGATGGCGTCCTCCGTCGTCGCGGGGCGTTCGAAGGCGGGCTCGCCGGGCGGCCTTTCCCAGTCGAAGACGTCGTCCAGGGGGTGGAAGAGCACCTCGTCGGCGAGGTCGGCCAGACT
This sequence comes from Streptomyces sp. NPDC044064, assembly GCF_056434245.1. Taxonomy (NCBI): domain Bacteria; kingdom Bacillati; phylum Actinomycetota; class Actinomycetes; order Kitasatosporales; family Streptomycetaceae; genus Streptomyces; species Streptomyces sp. NPDC044064. The sequence goes on along the minus strand of NZ_JBWKFN010000007.1, from coordinate 290,197 downwards.
CACCTCGTCCGCCGCCGTGATCAGGTGGTCCTTGGGGACCACGATCACCGTGGTCTCGGTGTAGAGGGGGATCGCGCTGAAGAACGTACGGTCGACCGGCAGCCGTACGAGTCCCGCGTCGGCCTCGCCCGCCCGCAGCACGTCCGCCGCCTCGGTGCTGGGCACCGCGACCAGGGTGAGCGGGACGCCGGGCAGGCGCTCGTTCCAGATCCGCACCCACTTGGCGGGCGTCGCTCCGGGGACGTACGCGAGCCGGAACGACGGTGTTTCCTCCGAGCCTGTCACCAGGCCAGGTTACCGGCCGTGGTCGGCCGTCCGGCACGCGGCCGATACCCTTGGCCTCATGAGTTCGCAGCAGAGCACCCAGACGATGAAGCCCGCGACCGCGGCGAAGAAGCTGGGTGTGTACCTCCCCGCCACCCCCGCCGAGTTCCAGGAGGGTGTGGTCTCGCGCGCCGAGCTGAACGAGCTGCAGGCCGATCCGCCGGAGTGGCTGCGCGTACTGCGGGAGGACGGCCCGCACCCGCGCCCGGTGGTCGCCGCGAAGCTCGGCGTGTCCATCGCGGGCCTCGCCCGCGGCGGGGTCACAGAGGCGCTGACCACCGAGCAGATCGAGGCGCTCAAGGAAGAGCGGCCCGAGTGGCTGGAGAAGGAACGCGCCACCCAGGCCGAGGTCCGCAAGGAAACCGTGCGGATCAAGAAGCTGCACAAGGAGCAGCAGGAGAAGGACGCCGAGCGGCGCTGACGCCCTTGCACCGGCTCAGCCGTCCGACGGCACCTTCAGCCGGTCCCAGCTGGCCTTGCCGGGGATGCCGTCCGCGTCCTTGCCCTTGAAGCCGAGCTTGTGCTGCCAGGCGGCGTAGGACCTGCGGTCGGCCTCGGTCCACTCGGGGCTCGGCCCCTCCTCGTAGTGCCCGCAGCCCTCGGCGACCAGCCGGCGGCCCATGGCCGTGACGACGGGCGACTTCTGCCCGATGTGGAAGAAGCCGCTGCCCGGGAAGGGCGCGTACTTCGGCTTGGGCGCGGGCTTGGGGTCCGGGTCCTTGCCGCCGCCCTTTCCGGCCAGCCGGTCGGCGATCCGCTTGCGCATCCCGTCCATGGTGAAGCCGCGCGGGTCCTGCTTGCCCGGCTGCCACTCCTTGTGCCCGATGACGGAGCGCTCGGACCAGCCGTGGTGCCGGCAGATGGCGGCGGCGACCTTCTCGATGGCCTCCTTCTGCGCCTGTGGCCAGGGGTCCTTGCCGTCACCGAGGTTGATGCACTCGAAGCCGTAGAAGTGCCGGTTGCCGTCGACGTCGGCCTGGTTGTCGTGCGGCAGCCTGGTCTCGTTGATCACCGCGCGCAGCACGTCGCTGTCGCCGAGGCCGGCGTGGTTGGCACGGCCGTTGCCGACGAGGTGGACATGGCCCTGCTTGTCGATCACGCCGTGGCACAGCGGGCCGGGCAGACCGGAGTAGCCGTTGTAGCAGATGTTCACGGAGTTCTCGGTGCCCGAGGTGACGGTGTGGTGGATCATCACGCCGTTCACCGGGCCCCAGGGGCCCTTGGTGTTGCGGTTGTGGTGGCGCCAGTCGCGCACCTCGTGGACGGTCAGGCCCTCGGCGCGCAGCACCTCCAGCAGCTTCGACCCGGTCATCGGCTCAGCCATCAGTCGTCTCCTTCCACGGCGGCCTCGGCCGCCGCTGTGGTCTGCGAGCGGCCGCCGGAGGGGTCGGCCTCGGCGGCCTGCTCCTCGCGCGCGGCCAGGGCCTCGGCGTCCAGGGCGGCCCGGTCGGCCGCGGGCATGTCGGTGCCGAGCGGGCCGAAGGTGAACCGCAGGTCGACGGTGCTGCCCTCGCCCTGCACCAGGGCCAGCGGCGCGAAGTGCCGGTCGATCCCGGCCGGGGCCTGGAGCAGGGGGCGGCGCGCCGTGTCGGCCGGCCACTCGACGCCGCCGGTGGCGGTGCGGGCGGGGATCAGCCAGTGGTCGCCGGTGCGGTAGCCGCCGCCCTTGGCGAAGTACACCTCGACGCCGTCCTCCAGGGGCAGCCACCGCCCCTCGGTGACGGGGACGGCACCGTCCTTCAGCGCCGTAGTCCGGCCCTTCTGCCTCGGACCTCCGTGCTGGTCCCAGCGGCGCAGGAACGGGTGCAGGTGCGGGAGGCGTCCGACGCGCGGGGCCGGCTCGGCCGACAGGCGGACGCGCCGGCCGGGCAGGTCCAGTTCCTCGACCCGCAGCAGGGGCAGAGGTTCGAGACGGGAGGCGTAGGCCGTGTCGGTGAACTCGACGTGGTCGCCGACGTCCAGGTCGAGCTTGTCGTCGAGGCCGAGGGTCGCCAGCTGCACCCAGGTGCCGTCCAGTTCGTCGACCGGGAAGACCACGGAGCCGTTCTCCCTGGACCACTTGAAGGTGGCGTCCTTCGCGTCGCCGCCCGCGTGGACCTCGACCCGGTACAGCTGGTTCTCCGGGCCCCGGTAGCGGGCGTCGGGCCGGACCAGGCAAGGGTCCTCGTCGGCGTGCTCGGGCCGCTCGCTGCGGGCGGCGAGCCTGGCGGAGGGCTCCGCCTGGGCCTTCGCCCACTTCTCGAACGCGTCACGCACGGCCTGGGCGGACGGTTCGCCGCCCTCGATGTCGAGCGCGGACAGGGACAGCGGCAGCACCTGCCAGACCACCTTGGCGCGGACGGCGGTGTCGGGCAGCGCGGCGCCGAGGGCGACCTCGCGCAGCGCCGGGTCCTCGGCCGCGGAGACCGCCCGCTCCCACACCTTCAGGTAGACGACGAAGGGCGACTGGGCGGGCGAGGGCAGCCGGTCGGCGGGGTTCTCCGGGTCGCGGAAGCCGTCGGGCTGGTTCCAGTAGTCCCAGTGGGCGTCGGTCCCGGGAGCCGGCTGCTCCTTGTCGTCCTCGTCCGGTACGGGGATGCCGGGCGCCGGGCGGTCGGCGTCGCACAGGATGCCGTCGACGTAGTAGCGGCCGCCGTGGATGGACAGGGTGTCGATGTCGAGCCTGCCGCCCACGTACTCGATGCGGAAGCCGGTGACCCGGCCGGGACCGCCGGGACCCCCGTGCCGGCCGATCAGGTCGGCGGCGAGCGTGCGGGCCTGGTGGAGCTGGATGGCGGCCTGCTCGTTGAGGTCCGCGTCCAGCTGGACGCGGCCCTGCTGGGCGACGACCGCGGAGTAGTGCCGCTCCGGGCGGAAGGTGGAGCGGGAGAGATCAGCGTGCATGAAGGGGGTCCCCCTGGTTCGGAAATCTGCGGGTGGGTCGTACGGCGGCACTGCTCACGTCACGAAGAAGATCCCGGCGTCCGCGCCCGTGGGCGTGTACTCCGCGAGCCGTGCCCTGAGGCCGTCCTCCCGCTGGGGCCGGTACAGGTCGTGGAAGGCGCCGAGTTCGGCGCCGTCGTCCGCGCCGCGCCGGATCTCCTCGGCGCAGCGGTCCGCCAACTGGCCGTACCAGGGCGTCCCGTAACGCTCGGCGGCGAACAACGGCCGTACCCGACCCGCCTGTTCGCGGCCGACGAGGTCGGGCTGGCAGCGGTGGCGGCGCGGGGTGCGCGAACCGGGCGGGACATGGCAGTACCTCAGGCAGCCGATGCCGCGCCGGGCCACGTGGAGCCTGCCGGTGAAGACCGAGTTCTCGGCGATCTCCACCGCGTGCGTGTGCACCTCGCCGATGACGGTCGTGCGGTGCAGGTGCAGGACGGCGTGGGCGTGGCGGCAGTCCGGGGCGGAGAGGGCCACGCGGTCGGGGCCGGTGGCGTCCAGGACGCTGTCGCGCAGATGGATGTCGAGGGGGTCCTCGGAGACCTCGTCGCCGATGACCTCGATGGTGCCGACGATGCTGTGCTCGATCTGCAGGCAGGCGGTGGTGCGTTCCAGGACGATGCTGGGCTCGTCGGGCGAGTGCGGCTCGCACTCGGGCTCCAGCGACCAGCCGGGTACGAGGGTCGAGTGCCGGAGGACGACGGCGCCCATCGCGCCGGTGACGTTGATGCCGCGGCCGGCGACGAGGAGGCCGTCGAGGACGATCCGCGGCCGCTCGTGCGGGGCGCAGTCCCCCTGCACCGCGCGGATGTTGAGGGCGTCGGGGCGGTTGCTGTACCAGTCCAGCAACCGGATCACCGGCCGGGTGCCCTCGGCGGCCCGCAGTTCGAGACGGTCGCCGGGGTCGAGGTCGAGGTCGAGCTGCTCCTGGTAGGCGCCGCTGTGGGTGATCTCGATGACGCCGGTGCGCTCCGGGGTGCCCTCGTCCTGCCAGGCCCGGTAGGCATCCATGATCCGCTGGTAGGGCTGGCCGGGGCCCACCCGGTAGAACTCGGCCTCCGGGAGGGACTCGCGGTCGGGGCGCTCGTACTCGCCGCCGCCCATGTCGGCGCCGAACGCGTAGTGGTAGTCGACCCACACGCCCTGCCGCGGCGCGGAGCGGGAGCCGAAGGCGATCCGGCCCAGCTCCGGGTCGACGGCGACCTGTCCGCGCCCCGGCCGGTAGCGCCAGTCGGAAAGGTCGGCGACGACGATGTCGGCGGGCGGTACGGGCCGGTCCTCGCCGTCGCGCCGGATGACCAGGCTCTTGCCGGGGCCGTAGTAGTCGGCGAGCCGGTCGTGCAGCAGACGGCGGGTGACGAACGCCGGGACGTTGTCGACGGCGGCGATGTGCGCGGGCGAGGGCTCCGGGACCGGCTTGGTGACCAGGGGTGTGTCGTTGCCCAGGATGGAGAAGGTGTAGAGGTTGCGGGCGCGGTCGATGCAGTAGGCCGGGGACGAGGTCAGGGAGTACGGCTTCAGCCGCCAGACGAAGAGCCCGACTCCGGCGGGAGTCCGGCCTCCCTGCCTCTTGGGAGAGTCGGCGCGCCGTACGTCGGCCATCCGGGCCGTCTGCTCGAAGGGACCGCCGGCCAGGGCGAGCGCGCTGCCGTCCCGCAGGTCGAGCAGGCGTCCGCGGTCCCCGCGCCGGCCGGTGCCGTACAGCTTGACCGGCTGGGTGTGGGCCACCAGCCGGGACAGCTCGACGGCGCGCGCGGGCCAGTCGGCGACCTGCGCGGACAGCTCCTCCAGGAGGTGGAGCGTGCCCTTGCGGCGCCGGTTGGCGACCGTGGCCGCCACGTCGCGGCGCGGGGCGACGGCCTCGGCGAGCGCGTCCCGGCCGCCGGTGTGCAGGCCGGTGGTGAGGACCCGCTCGTAGCCCGGCAGCGTGCGGTAGCCGACGAGGTCGCCGAGGTACGGCAGCACCCAGGGCGCCGCGGTCTCCACGAACAGGTCCTCGTACCCCTGCTGGACGCCGTCGCGGACCCGGTCGAGCTGCTCGGCGATCACCGCGAGCAGGGCCCGCAGCGGCTCGCCCTCCTCGGCGTCGCGCAGCCGGTGCCAGCGGGGCAGCAGCTCGGCGAGCCCGTCGGGTTCCCGGGGCGGCACCGGGGCCGGCGCCTGCGTCTCGGCATCCGTCGGCTTCGCGGACATCACTTGACCTCCGTCAGAATCAGGGTGTCCGCGGCCCGTGCCGACAGCATGGTGAGCTGGGCCGGCCGGATGCCGCGGAAGACGAACACCGTCCGGCCCTGGTGCAGGCGCCGGGTGTCGGTGATGTCGGGGTTGAGGCGCAGGAGTTCGGCGAGCGCGATGCCGTGGCGGGCGCAGACGGACGACAGGGTCTCGCCGTGCGGGTCGCGGACCGTGTGGGTCCGTTCCTCGTACGACGCCGGGTGCGCGGGGACGGACGCCCTCGGTGTGCCGGGGCCCGCGAGCAGCGCGGTGAGCTGTTCCGGGGTGGCGGAGGCGGGCACGCCGGTGAAGACGTCCACGTCCACGTAGTCGACGCCGGGCACGGAGTGTGCGGTGGCGAGGACCTCGGAGAGGCGGGCCGGGCGGCCCAACTCCCGTCCCTCGTATCCGAGTCGGAGCAGCAGCGCCTGGCGCAGCCTGGGCTCGACGTACTCCCAGGCGTGGTCCGGGGCGAGCTTCACCTCGGCGGCGATCAGCAGCAGGACGAGTTCGCGCACGTCCACCCGGACCGGCAGGTCGGGGTCGCCGTACTCGGTCAGCGCCCCGCGCAGGGGCCGCAGGTTGTCCTCGGTGAGCGGGACGTCGTCGGTTCCGGCGACCGTCACGTGCAGCACGCGCCGCCGTCCGTCGAAGAGTTCGCGGGCCGCCGCCCGGCCGATGCCGGCGCGTGAGCGGGCGAAGTCCTCGTAGTCCGCCTCGGAGACCAGCCGGTCCAGGGCGGAGACCGCGAGCGGGATCGTCCGGCGGGTGAGTCCGGGCCCGTCCGCGTCCGCGCCGCCGCCGGCCGGGCGCGGGTTGGTGACCGCGGTGACGCCGAGGGGCCGGGTGAGCGGCTGGGTGATCCGGTCGGCCGGGACGTTGGCGGCCTTGCCGGTACCGAAGCGGTACCGGGCGCGGACGTTCTCGTGGCCGCTGGGCAGGCGGGCGCCGTGGACGCCGTCGCCGAAGGTCACGGTGGTGCGGCCGTCGGAGACGGTGCCGGTGATGTACACCCGCTCGGTCGGGCCGCGCCCGGCGAGGCTGTCGACCTCGTGCCAGAGCACGCCGTCCACGCGGATGTCCAGGACGGGTGTGGCGCCGAGGGGGTTGTCGGCGGCGAGCCAGGTCAGCGGGGACTGCCAGAGGGCGAAGGTCTGGTTGACGCGGTCGGAGTCCCCGCTGCCGATGGCCTCCTCGCGGCTCTCGCCGTGGGTGGCCTCGACGACGTTGCCGAGGACGCGGACGCTCGCCCGGTGGTAGCGGTGGACCAGGTCGGTGGTGAGCGTGAGCCGGGTGTGGACGTGGTCGCCGGGGAGCCGCGGGTCGACGGCCGGGTCGGCCGACGCGATGGTGACCACCTCGGTGGCGGTGACGCCGGTGGTGCCCGGGACGTCGGTGCGCCGGCCGCTCACGATGAGCGTGCGGCCGGGGCGCAATCCGTCGTACAGCTCGTCGAGTTCGATCTCGTTGCCGTGCACGTCCTCGCCGAGCGGCTCGTCGGCCGGGAGCAGCGCCTCGCCGGCCGCGTGCACGGTGGTGTCGCGGATGTGGGAGAGCAGGACGTCGGACTCGTCCAGCCAGGGCTCCGCGAGGGTGAGTTCGGTGCCGCGGCCGGTGATCCCGTAGTTGGAGTACGCCGCCGTACGTGCTGCCACGACCTGGGTGGTGACGAAGGCGAACCTGGCGTCGCCGGGTACGGTCGTGCCCTTCGTGGGCCGCTGGATCGCCACCCAGCTGCCGACGGTGATGCCGTCGTACACGCTGTCCAGTTGCAGGACCCGGCGGTTGAGGGGTTCCGGCCGGTCCGCGATGACGATCTCGACGTTGGGCTCGGTGCTGCCCACCGTGTACCTGAGGCTCACCTCGTACTCGCCGTGGGTGATCTGCCTGGTCTCGCCCGGCCGCAGGGAGATCTCCCGGGCCGTGCCGTTGCGGATGCCGACGTGCACCTGGCCGTCGTCGTCCGGCCGGGACACGAAGAGGCTGCGTTCGGGCAGGCCGGAGTGGAGGCGGGCGGTGACGCCGGGTTCCTCGGCGGTGGCCGGACGGCGGCTGAGCCAGCTCAGCTCGCGGTCCTGGGGAGCGCGGGTCGACAGGTCGACCTGGCCCGGGCCCAGGACGAACGTGACGGGCTGCGCGACGGGCAGGTTCTCGGCGCGCTGGTCGGTGCCGCTGCCCTCGACGTACTGGAACTCCGCCCGGACCGGGACCTTGCCCGCGGGGTCGTACACCACGCGCATGCTCGCCAGCACCGCGCCGGTCAGCGGCCAGTCGGCGGTGCGGATGACCCGGCCGCGCTCGTCCTGGACGGGCTTGAGCGGGGCGGTGGCACCGAAGGGGGCCGCCGTGACGCGCATCGCGAGCAGGTCGCGCAGGAGCTGCACGGTGCCGGGGGCGGCGGCCGTGCGCCAGGCCGGGTAGAGGCTGCCGAGGCCGGGGTCGAGCGCGGAGAGGAGACGGGCGGTGTCGGAGCCGGGGCGGCGGCCGCGGTCCGTCCGGCCGGGGGCGGGGGCGGCGGTGCGCAGGGCCGGGAGGACGGCGCTCAGGGCCTGGAGCGCGGCCTGGCGGGGGTCCGGGAGCGTGGCCCTCTCGGCACGGGTCTGCGTCGGGTGCGCGGGCTGTGCCGGCTGCCCCGGCTGTGCGGGCTGTGCGGGCTGTGCGGGCTGTGCGGGCTGTGCGGGCTGTGCGGGCTGTGCGGGCGCCAACTCCATGGCTCGCTCGGCCAGTTCCGCCAGCACCGCCTCCAGCTGCTCGAACCACGCCGCAACGTCCTCGTACGGCTCGGCCAGCACCTCGGCCTCGCGCAGGCGGGCGACGGGCTCGCCGAGGCGGGCGGCGAGGCGCTCCGGGGTCTTCACGGCGTCCAGGTCCGTGCGCAGCGGGGCGAGGACCTGTTCGTCGAAGTCCTCGATCAGGCGGCTGACCGGGCGCGGGTTGGGGACCTCGGGCGTCGGCGGCTCGTCGCCGGGTTCGCCGGGGGCGGCCGGTTCGGCGGTCCAGCGCCGGACCTCGTCCACCAGCTCCTTGAGCGTGGGCGGGGCCGATTCGGGCAGCGAGATCGCGGTGATGTCGTCGTCGCGGTCTGTCCGGACGCCGGCGACGGGCAGCAGCTTGCGCTCGCCGCCCGCCTGTTCACCGAAGACGAAGAGCAGCTGGTCGCCGGTCTGCAGGGAGTTGGCGGTGCCCTCCACGAACAGTTCGGAGCGGCGTTCGAGGTCCTCGGGGGTGACGAGGGAGGGGCGGCGGCGCCGTACCTTCAGCTCGTTCCAGTCCCAGCGGGCGGTCAGGTCCCGCGCGGTCTCGAAGGTCAGTGACTGCTCGTCGGCGGAGGCGGGCACGCTGTGGCTGCGCGCCCCGCGCGGGACGAGCACGGGCAGGGCCTCGGCGCGCGGGTCGCGTTCGAGGGTGTACGCCAGATGTGTGGAGGCCGCGACCCCGGGGCGCGGCCGGTGCCCGACGAGCCGTCCGAGCAGCGCCAGGGAGCGGTGCTCGCCCGCGGTGCGGATGTAGGCCTCGTCCGCGATCCGCTCGGAGTGGAAGGTGAGCAGGTCGCCGAGGACGGCGGTGGCGTCGAGCAGGCCGACGGCCGGATCGTCCGGGGTGCGGACGGTCAGCCCGGCCAGGGCCGGGTAGGCGGGCGAGGCCAGCCGGTCGAGAAGGGCGGCGAGGAAGGAGCCGTACTCGCCGACCCGGTACTCGAGCGCGGTGCGGCCGGGCGGGTTGTGCGGCGCGGCGGGAGCGAGGCGCTCGTCGTGGCCGCCGCACGCACCGCCGCAGGAGCAGGCCTGGCTCATCGGGAGCCTCCCAGGGATATCGCCAGCCGGCCCTGTTCGGGCCGGTCCGGGTCGTTGTCGCAGGTGGCGATCTCCAGCGGGCCGAGCCGCAGCACGCCGTCCTCCCTCTCTCCTCGGTCGGGTTCGAACTGCCGCCGCAGCCGGGTGACCTCGACGCTCTCCACGCCCCGGACGGCCGCGGCGGCGGCGACCAGACGGCTGAGCCGGACCGGCTCGCCGAAGGTCAGCGCGTCGGGGTGGAAGAAGCCGAGCCGTCCGCCGGGCAGCCGGCCGCTGCCCAGCACGCGGTACAGCTCGGCCAGGATCTGCCCGTGCTGATGGCCGGGCAGGGCGCACACGGTGAGCGCGATGTCCAGCGGCACCAGCCGGGCGGCGCCGACCACCAGGTCGTGTCCGATGCGCCGGTACGCCTCCAGGGCCTGCGCCGTGGAGGTGAGCAGCCCGTCGGACGGGGTGCCGCTGCCGTACGCGTCGATCGCGACGTGTGCCTCCTGGGTGCTGCCGGTCCAGCGGATCTCGGCGGCGGCCCGCTGCACTCCCGGCAGGGCGGATGCGAGAGCCGCGTAGTCCTCGGCGGTGACCGCGCGCAGCCGGGTGCGGCGCAGGTCGAGCGGCGCCAGCTGGCGCACCTGTTCCAGCGGTTCGGGCTCGGTGCCGCCGGTGGCGGGCAGCGGGTTGCGGACGGCGGCGGCCGGTGCCGCGCCGCCCGCCTCGACGACGAGGTGGTTGATGGCCTCCGCGCCGACGTTGCCCGTGAAGCCGCCGCCCAGCCGGTAGCGCACGGCCAGGCGCGCTCCGGGCGCCGGCTCGGCGCCGTGCCGTCCGTCGCCGAAGCGCAGGGCGAGGCGCCCGTCGTCCTCCGGCTCGCCGACGAAGTGCCGGTCGCGGGCGGCACTGTCGAGCAGGTCGCGGTGCGGCTCCCAGACCGTGCCGGTGCCGTCGTGGAGTCGTACGGCGGGCAGCGCGCGGCGCGGGTCCTGGGCGAGCGCGGCGGTGGCCGAGCCGCGCAGGACCGGCTCCTCGGGATGGAGTCCGGCCGCGTGGACCGGGCCCCAACTGTGCGCGATCTCCCAGGCGATGTGCCCGTCGAGTACCGTGCCGGCGCGGGCCCGGGCGGCGAGGATCTCCACGCGGCGCAGCTTGGCGTCGAGCAACTCGTCCGTGCGGTACAGGAGTTCGCGCAGGGCACGGACCGGGTGGCGGCGCAGCTCCAGCCGCTCCAGCACCTTCGGACCGTAGATGAGGGCGAGTTCGGTGATCTCCTCCTCGCCGAGTCCGTCGCGGTCGCGCGCGCTGCGCCACAGGTCGACGAGCCGCTGCCGGACCCGGCCGGGGATGGCCGCGATCCGCTCGGCCTGCCCGGCGGCGACCGTTCCCGGGTCGGGGAACGGCACGGCCCGGGTGACCGGAGCCCGGCCGAGGACGGGGCGGAAACGGGGACGGATGCCCGGGTAGACGGACTGCGCGAGCAGCGTCCGCAGCGCGGCGGCCTGCGCGTACGCCGTGCCGGGCACGACCTGCTCGTGCCGCTGCCCGGCGCGCTCCAGGCCGAGCCCGGCGCGTTCGGTGGCCGGCTCCCCCACGACCTCGAACAGCTCGCGGATGTCGTCCGGGGTGAGTTCCCGGCCGCCTTCCGCCTGGTCCGTGAGGAAGCCGAGGAGCCGGGCGGGCGCGTTGCCCTCCGTGCGGTCGTGGCAGCCGAAGGCGAGCGAAGCGGGCTGGGGGTAGCCCCGGCCGGAGGCCGGCGGAGGGTCGCAGGGCGCCACGACGGCCGGTGCCGGCGGCACGGTGAACGTCTCGGCCGGACCGGAGCGGCCGTGGTCGACGAGGACGGCGTTGCCGCGGGCCAGGGTGACGTCCGCGACGGGCAGGCAGTCGCGCCCGCCGCGGGTGGCGAGGCACAGCGGGAAGCGCAGGGCGTCCTCGGCTGCCCAGGTGACCTCCAGGACGGGCTGGTCCTCGATGCGGTCCAGGCCCGGGGTGACGGAGGTCAGGCGCACGGCCTGGCGGTGGGCGGGGTCGGCGTCGCCGGGGGTGCCGGTGCGCGGGCCCTTGACCTCCTCGAAGACCAGGACGTCGCCCGGGTTCAGGTCCAGCCGGCGTTCCCGGCAGGTCTCGGGGTCCGCCCATTCGTCGCGCAGGGTGGCCGCGGTGGCCCCCCTGGGCAGGGCGCACACCTCGCCGCCCCAGGTCCACAGCCGGATCGCGTTGTGCGCGACGCGCAGCCGCAGCGGGTCGGCGGAGACGACCGGTTCGAAGACCTCCACCGAGCCGCGCTCGTCCAGGTCGCCGAGGTCGTTCTCGTCGATGACGGTGCCGGGTTCCGGGCGGTCGTGCGGGTCGAGGGTGCGCACGTCGACGGAGGCGAAGCGGAAGGTGCCCGGGGCCAGGGTGTGGTCGGCGGCGGTCCCGACGGTCACGTACGCGCGGGCGTTGCAGCCGTCGTGCATCGCGTAGTCGATGAGCCGTACGTGCCGGCGCACCGAGACCCGGCGGCGCGCGGTGTCCAGGTAGGCCTCGGTGGCTACCGCGTCCTGCTGGTAGCTGATCTGGTCGCCGGTGTACGCGAGCAGTTCCACGAGGGTCGTGCCCAGGTCGGCGGGGTTGCGCTCCACCCAGTCGGGGGTGGTCAGCGCGAGCCGGTCGAGCAGCAGCTTGCGGATGGTGTCGTAGTCGCGGGCCGTGTAGTCGATGACCGGGGCGGTCGGGAGGGCCGGGGGCTCCTCGGCCTCGTCCGTGCAGTCGAAGGGGGTGGGGCAGTCGGGCCGGAAGACGAAGGTCGCGCTGTGGTAGCGCTGGTCGAAGCCGCGGTACGGCTCGGTGCCGGGCCGGCCGTAGGGGTCGGCCTCCACCAGCGACAGCTGGTAGCGGGAGGTGTCGCCGGACCGGTCGAGGGTGACGTAGAGCCGGTCGTCCAGCTCCGGGTCCTCCTCGCGTTCGACGCTGACGTCGACGGCGGTGATGCCGGTGATGCGCCGGCCGCCGTCGATGCGGACGTTCTCGGGGCCGAGGCCGTGCGGGGCCTTGCCGAGGAAGGTGACGGTCAGCAGCAGCCCGTCGTCGCCGGCCTCGACGGCGTCGACCCCGCCCAGCTGGGCGGCCCGTACCTTGGCCCGCCGGGCGGTTCCCGTGCTCATGCCGCCCTCCCCTCGAAGACGTCCTCGCGGACCGCCCCGGTGGCCCGCACGAGGTACGACAGATGCACGCGTACGACGTCGTCGCCGCTCTCGATGTCGAGGGCCACGACCTCGACCAGGTCGCCGAGCCAGCGCTGCAGCGCGGCCTGGACGGAGAGTTCGAGGGTGCTGACCAGTTCGGGGCTGCTCGGGGCGAAGACCAGGTCGAGCAGTCCGCAGCCGAAGTCGGGCCGCATCACCCGCTCGCCGGGGCTGGTGAACAGCAGTTGCTCGATCAGGTCGTGGACGTGCTCGGCGGGGCGTGCGTGCGCGGTGCGTCCCCGGCGGTCGGTGTGGAAGGGGAACGCGATGTCGGTGCGGGTGCGTGGGCTCGTCGGCCTCATCGGACGGTGACCTTTCGCTGCGCGGCCTGGACGACGGGCGGTCCCTGCGGGACGAGGGCCGCGCTGAAGCACTGGGCGGCGGAGGTGTCGAGCAGCACGGGCGCGCCGTCGACGGTGACGCCGGAGGTGCCGGCGGTCCAGCGGACCGAGACGCACGGCGAGGGCACCCCGTCGGGCGTGTGCGGGCAGCCGGTGACGACGTACGTGTGGGCGGCCGTGGCGACGGCGGCGCCCGCGATCCGTGCGCCGCCGGAGGGTGTGGTGGCGGGCACGGCACGGCCGCCGTGCGGGCAGCCGATCACGGCTCCCGCGTCCAGCAGACTTCCGGACAACTTCTTTCCCCCGTTGTCTATCGCTTGGAGAGGACGGTCAACTGGCCCTCGTTGATGGTCACTTCGCGCCCGCGCAGGACGACTTCGGCACCGGCGCCGGTGGCGATGACCACGGCTTCCTTGGTGATGCGGATGTAGGCGCCGCCCTGGGCCTGGAGGAGGATCCCCTGCTCGGCGCCGGCGGTGTCGTTCATGACGATCTTGTGGGCCTGCGGGGTCTGTACGACGACCGGCTTGTTCGCCGCGTTCGCCTGCAGTTCGCGGCGCGCGTCGGGCGGCAGCTCGCCGGCGTCGCCGTACCAGCACCCGGTCCACACGGGGAAGCTGGGATCCCCCTGCTCGAACTCCACCCAGACACCCGCGCCGGGCGGCGGCACCACGAACTGGCCCGCCTGTGGTCCGGTGAACGGCAGGCAGGGCAGCGCCCAGGTGGACGGCTCGTCGCCGAGGACGTCCGGGACCTCGGCCGTGATCCGGCCGATGTGCAGCGGATCGTTGTTGTCCACGACCCGGCCGCGGAACTTGCCGAGGTAGCGATTGCTGGGTGCCGCCATGCTGAACTGCTCCTGGTTCTTGGGTGTTTCGGGTCAGGGCCGGACGCGGTCGCTGCGCGCTTCGAGCCCCTCCCGGGAGAGGGTGAAGTTCTGCTGGAACGAGCCCGGTCGCAGGTTGTGGGTGACGGACTTGACGAAGTAGTCGCCGTCGTAGGCCCGTCCGGCCCCGCGGACGCCGACGAGCCGGCGCGGCTGGAGGAGGTAGCCGTGCCGGTTGACGTCGAGCGACCCGGAGCCCGAGACGACGTCGGCGGAGACCGCGGCCCGGGCGAGGAGCTCGGCCTCGGCCTGTTCGCGCTGCTGCTTGGCGGTGCCGGCGAGGGTCCGGCGCTTGAGTGCCGGGGTGGGCCGCCTGCCGAGCGGCGGGCGCAGGGCGCTGATCGGCGGCTGGGGCAGGAGGGTGGCCTGCCGTGTCCCCGGGTCCTGCCAGCGGGCCTGCGGCTCCTCGCGTGCCGTGCCGTCGTACGCGAACGTCAGCTGGTCCACGGTCGTGTTGGCGTCCATGTTGACGTTGAGGGCGTGCTGTCGCAGGCCGAGCCGGACCTCCGGGCCCCAACGGGCGGACGACTGGCCGGGGTCGGGTCCGGGCTCCAGGTAGAAGGTGTAGCCGTTGGCACGGGCGAGCTCGGTGACGTACTGAAGATCCGTCTGCGTCTGGTAGTGCACACGCAGGTCCTGGTGCGGGGGCTGGGACACCTTCTCCGTGTAGACGTCCGGGCGGATGCCGTAGTCCGAGTACCGGCGCAGGATGGCGAGGACGCGCTCGGACGGGGGCAGGTTGGGATAGCGGGCGGTGCGCTCCTCCAGGTCCATGAGCAGCGTCAGGTCCTCGCCGGTGACGGTGAGGGTGGAGTGGCCCGGGATGTTGCTGGCCCCGACCTCCTGCCGGACGATCAGCCCGTCGAACAGCACCTCGGGGGTGCCGCGGACGCTGACGGTGAGGATGACGCGCGTCTTGGGATCGAAGAAGCCCTCGGGCAGCAGGCGCTGGTTGATCAGCCCGTGCTTGGTGAGGTCGAAGGCGAACTGGAAGCCGCTGCGCTCCCCCGCGGTCGCGGTGATCTGGGCGGACAGCAGCGCCTCGGCGACCTCGGCCGGGACCGGGCGGGCCAGGGTGGGGCCCATGAGGAGCTGGATGTGGACGGGGCCCTGCCCGACCGGCTGTTCAGACACGCCGCTCTCCGCGGGGGAAACCGCCGAGCGACGGAATACCGATGACGCGTCCCGCCTCGTCCGTCAACTCCCGAGGATCGAGGACGGGGTTGGCGTCGGCTATCCGCCACCACTGTCCCGGGTCGCCGAGGAAGCGCTGCCCGAGCAGATCGGGACGCTCACCGGCAGCGACCGTGTGCGGCACGGTCTCCTCGTCGAGCGGGGGCAGCAACCGCCGCTTGGTGTAACGGACCTCGGTGCCGTCGGCCATGCGGTGCACGCCGATCTCGGCGTCGTGGTAGCGGCTGGTGCGCGGGTAGGGGTGTGCTCCGGGTATCGAGTCGAGTGCGCTCTCGTAAGGCTCGGTGCCTGCCATGGCTCTCTCCTCATCCCCTTCCGGTCATGAGTCCGACGCCGCCGAGGCCGAGGGCGCCCAGGCTGCCGCCGCGCGCCGCGGCCGCGAGCCGCTCCTTCTGCGCCAGGTGCGCCATGTACAGATCGGCGCCGCGATGCCCGGCGGGCAGGTCGCTCACGGTCAGGATCTTCATTCCGATGCTCAGCGAGGCCCGGATCGGATTGAGGTCGACGTCGAAGGCGGACTCGTTGACGGAGAGTTCGGTGAGCCGGACGGGCATGACCCGCTTGCTCCCCCAGGTGAACAGCGTCAGCGGCATCTCGATCGGGCTGATCTCGATGCTCCCCTGCTGCGTCAGCCTGCTCGCGGCCCGCAACTGCGCGGTCGTCGGCTGCACCAGCATCTCCAGGGTGGCGAGCTGCGGGTGGATCCCGTCGGGCGCGGCGACCTCCAGCTGGTCGGTCGCGTCGATCTCGGCGGTGAACTTCCAGGTCTCCTGGGCGGGCCCCTTGAGCCGGAGGGCCTCGTTGCGGTCCCCACTGCCGGTACCGCCGCCGCCCGCGTCACCACCGTCACCGGCCGACTGGGGCGCGATGCTGCGCTCCAGGGTGTCGGGGTTGAACTGGAGGACGATGATGCGTTGGGGGGTGCCGGTGTCGGGACTGACGACGACTATTCCGGACCGGATGGGTTTGGGGATGTCTGCGTAGCGGGTCATGCGCGCGCCTCCAGGCGGGCCCGGAGATCGGAGTAGTCGTGGCCGGGGAAGAGCTCGGGGAACCACGCCAACGCCCGCCTCATATGACCGACCTCGGTGTGGAATTCGCGGTGCGTGAGGTCCACGTCCGTGAAGAGGTACTGCCAGCCCGGAACCCCCTTCGTGGCGAGGAGGTGTTCCATGTAGGACTGGTAGTCGAGGTCCAGCAATTCCAGTCGGCGGTGGTTCGCGTCGTAGAACCACACCTCTCGGCTCTGCCCGTCCACCGGGATCCGCAGTGCGACGAGACGGCCCGACCCGGGAGCCTCCTCGAACATCTTCAGACCGTCCATCAGTTCCCGACGGTCAGGCGGAAGACTCGGGTCCACGTAGGGGAGGTAGTTACCCGACAGACAGGCACGCACGTCCTTCAGGAAGAACTCCCCTTCGAGCGAATAGTCGTCCATGTGCCAGGCCACATGAACGTGCTCGACGCCGAGCAGATAGCCTTCGACGCCCTGCAGGGCCGCCTCTCCCATGACGGCGCGAATCCTGTCGGTCTCCTCGGCGGTCAGCTCCCAGGCGTCGCCCGCACCGATGCGACGGGAGTCCACGACGATGTCGTCAGCGGAGTCGAGTTCGTCGACGACCTCGCTCACACGGGCGTGAAAACTAGTGCTCATAGCCGCATTCCTCGTTACCTGCGCCAATCGATCTTGCCGTTCCGGTCAAGCTCTTTGAGCTTTGAGATCACCAGATAGATGTCCTGCATCGCCCCCTTCCGCATACCACTCCTCCGCTGCTCCAGGAATCTCCGGACATCCGAGACCGAGTAATAGCGGGGGTGGCCGTTCTCCACCTCCTGGCCGTATCTCGTGGTTGTTCTGGTCTTGCCATCGGCATCCAGGCCGGCGATGTAGCGAGGGATCTGCCGAGAACCTCGCGTGGGACCCTTTTCACCACCGAGGTACTGCCAGACGGCCTCCGCGCCCGCGGAGTTGATGAGCAGCATGTTGTGCTCGTCCGGGGCGGGCGGAGGTATGTCACGAATAGGGTGCGACCTACCTGCCTTGGGTCGCCAGTCGCCCCTGTTCTCCCCGGTCCCTCGGATCTTGTCGTATCCGCCGTAGCTTGAAGTGATGTGCTTCGGGAACCCTCGGATGATGGTCCCGTTGCTGTCCTTGTGAATTGGGTGGAACACCACATCGCACTTGTACCAGATCATCGCTTCTGGATTCGGTATGGCGTCATAGGCGGGCCGTTCCAGCTGTCTTGCCATGGGACTGTTCACCGAGGGTCCGCGCGCCGGCACCAAGTTGCTGTTCGAGGGCATCCCACCCAGTGCTGCGGGAAGCAGGTGCATGCGCACCCAAGCGCTCTCCGCAGAAAGGCCGTTCGCTGTCACATAGTCCCAGCCGGGCGGGTTGCTGAAGCTTCCGGGCGGACCGCCCGTATCCTTCACGCTGCGACTCAGATATCCCGCTTCCAGGGAATGCGGCGGGCCGCTGTTGAACGGCGGGAACTTGGGTTTGGGCAGGCCGTCTTCCTTCAGTTCCTTCAACTGAATCTTGGGAAGCCTTATGTGGGGATCCCGCACACGCTTCGCCCTGAGGGGGACCGACGACGGGTTCAGCGTGGCCACGACACTCACTTCCGGGTCCCCGACCTCACGCAGACTTGTGAGCCGGTACCAGGCCCTCATGGCGCTCAGGAGCGGCCGGAAGTCCGCGTCCCAGATGCCGCGTTCGACCTTCGGCAGAAGTTTCGCCCGGATGCGAGCCGTGATGACGGCCAGCTTCTCGTCCTTCGACTCCTCCTCGTTCTTCCGCTTGTTCTTGTCCCTGCGGCTCTTGGGCCGGCCGGGTCCCGTCCTGTCCGGACCCCGCTCGCGGCGGCGAGGGCCATGCTCGCCGGACTCCGGCCTGTGCGGCTTGCCGTCCTCGTCGTGCTTCGGCTTCCTCGGGTCGTCGCCCTTGTCGCGCTTCGGCTTCTTCGGCTGGTCGGCGTCCCTGTCCGGCTTGGGCCTGGCCGGTGTGCCGTCGTCCTCGGTGTCCCTGGGCTGCTTCGTGGCGTCCTTCGGCCTGCTCGCCCCGGGTTCCTTGCCGGCAAGGGGCTTCCGGTCGTCCTTGGGCCCGTTCGGGTCCTTCTGGTCCTTCTGGTCCTTCGGCTTCGTCGGGTCCTTCTCGTCCTTCGGCCGGCCCGGGGTCTCGTCCTTGTCGAGCTTCGGCTTCGCCCGGGGCTCCGGCTTCGGCTTCGGCTGCGCCGACGGAGTGGGACGCGAGTCCGGCTTGCCGGCGGGCCTGTCGGCCGGACGGGCGGTGCTCGGCTCGCCCGCCCTCGGCCGGGTGGGCGTGGCCGTGTCACCGGTCGTGGGCTTCCTGCCGGCGCCTTCGGCGTCCTTCGGCCTGCTCGGGGCCGCGGCCGTGTCCTTGGGACGTGTGGAGGCCACGGGCGTGTTCGTCGGGCGCTCGGCCGGAGCGTTCTCGGCCGGCCGGTTCCGGCGCGGAGCGCCCGATTCGTCGGCTCCGCCGGCCGAAGGCCTGCCCTCGCCCCGTCCTTCCCTGCCGCCCCGCCCGAGCTTCGCCGCCACGCCCTTCAGGCGCTTGCCCACCTTCGCGACGTACTTGCCGATGCCGTCCAGCAGTGCCTGGTAGGCCAGCTCCAGGAGGGCGACGATGCCTGCCGCGACCGCCTTGGCGAACAGGAGGCCCGCCCCGCCTTGGCGGACCGCACGCAGCCAGGCCAGGACCGCGCCCATGGCGCGCAGGATCTCGCCCAGGGCGCCGATCGCCGTCCGGATCGCGTCGATGACGGCCATCACCCAGCCCGCGCCGGGGATCAGCTTCGCGATGACCTTGGTGATCACGATCTCGCCGATGATGAACGGGAGCTGGGGCACCACGGCGTCCCAGGTCTCCTTCACGATCCGCTCGAGCGAGAATCCGCCCTTGATCAGCTTGTCGATGATGGCCCTGGGTACGCCGATGATCTCCTCGATCTTCGACTGGAACCACTGCTTGACGGCTGACTGGACCTCGCGGAACAGGTGGTTCTTCGCCCCGTCCACCGCGGAGTTCTTCGCGCCGCTCAGCCAGCCGCCGGGGTCGTCCAGGAAGTCGACCGCGATCATCATGAACTCGCCGAGCGCGCCGAGGAGTTTGGAGGCGTAGTCGAGGATCGTCCTGACCGCGTCGATCACGGACTTGATGACGTCCATGAGCATCTTCTTGAGGATGTTCAGGATGTCGCTGAGCATCTTGGCGAGGGCGTTGAGCAGATCCGAGACGATCTGCTTCAGCCGTGCCGCGAGCCTGGTGACGAACGCGATCGCCGCCGCGATGAGGTCGGTGATGAACTTCCTGATGCGGGCGGCCAGTTCGATGACGGCTCGGACCATCGCCTTGGCGAACTCGATCAGGTCGTCGATCAGGTTCTTGACGGTGTCGACGATGAACTTGCGGGCCTCGTTGATCCAGCGCTCGACGGTCTCCTTGAAGTTCTTGATGAAGCCGACGACCGCGTCACGCGCGTCCCGGATGATCCGGACGATCGCGTTCTTGATCTCGATGACCTTCTCTTTGATCCAGTCGAAGGCCTTCGTGAGCCAGTTGCCCGAGTCCTTTGCCGCGCCGTCCGTCTTGTTCTTGGCGTCCGTCTCGGCCTGGTCGCCCTTGTCCTTGATCTGCTTGTCGCTGTCGGTCTTCTGCTTCGAGACGTCGTCGTCGGTCTTCTTCTCGCGGTCCTCGACGTCCTTGCGGAGCTTCTCCGACCGATCGGTCTTCTTGCTGCCGAGCTTCTGTAGCTCCTGGTCCTGTTCCTTGCGCCAGTCGGTGCGCTGTGCCGTGACCTCGTCGAGGGCCTTCGTCCGCTGACCCGTCTGTTCCCGGGTGTTCTTGCCGATCTCGCCGTCGACCTGCTGCTTGTGCTTCTGCTGCGAGTCGCGGAAGTCCTTGTCCTTGGTCCGGCGGCTGTCGGACATGCCCTTCTGGCCCTGGCTGAACGCCGCCTGGAACTCGGGCCCGCGGTCGTGCTCCGCCACCGCGGACGCCGCGTCCGGGGGTACGGCGCCGGTGGACGCCTTGCCGGGCGCGGCGGCCTTGACGCCGTCCGCGCCGGGCACCTTGCCCTTCAGCTGCTCCTGGGGGGCGTCGGGGTAGACCTGGTCCTCGCCCATCCCACGGCCGGAGTCGTCCCGGGCGGTGTCGACGGTCTCCTGGCCCTTGGCGTCGACGGCGGAACCCTGTTCGCCGGTCGTCTGCTCCGCGGCACCCTGCATCTGCACGCCGGGGGCGTTGCCCGCCTGGGCCTGCTTGAGGGCCTCGTCCTTCGTGGGCAGCCCGGCGAACTTGGCCGCCAGCTCCTGCTTGTCGACCTTGAAGCCGAGTTTCTCGGCGAGCCAGCCGAGGCCGAAGCCGAGGGCCATCTTGAAGGTCTGCCAGCCGCCCGGCTCCTCGGCCTTCTCCGCCTCGATCTGGCCTTCGGGCTGCTTCGCCCCGGTGACCTCGGCGTTCTCCTGCTCGGGTGCCTCCGACTTCTGCGCCGGGTCCTGCGAGTACCGGGCCGGTGAGTCGGTCCTCGGCCTGCCCTCCAGGGTCTGCGGCGCGCCCGCGGGACGCTGCATCGAGGGCGGCGCGGCAGCGAGCTGTGTGTGCTCGTCGCCGACGCTGCGGTCCACCGAGCCGCCGACCCCGCCCATGGCCTCCAGCGCCTGGTGGGGCTTCAACCGGGCGGCCGTGCTCAGCCCGGCCTCCGGCGAGACCTGGGAGAGGTTCGGAGCCGGCCCCGAGTCCTTCTTCGCCTTCCCCTTGCCGGCCGGCTTGCCGGCGACGCCGCCCGTGGCGCCGGAGGCAGCAGGTGCCGACTTCGGGACCACGGTCCTGGGTGCCCGTTCCTCCGTCGACGCGGGCTCGGCGTCGGCTGCCTTCGGCGCGGGCGGCTCGGGCGCCGGGGCGGTCGCCCGCGTGGGAGCGGGCTGCGGTGCCGCGCTCTGCTCGCTCGGAGCGCGGTCGGCCTCGGGCGCGCCCCCGCTCTGGGACCCACTGGTGGAGCTGCCGGGGCGGTCCGCGTCGGATCCGCCGGTGCTGTGGGAGTCGCGGGCCGCCGAGGGCGACTTGGCGTCGTCCGTGCGCCCGCTTCCGGCGGCCGCGGCCCCGGCCGCGGGGGCCTGCTGTTCGCTCTTCGGCGCGGGCGCAGCGGCCGTACCGCCCACCGCCTGCGGGGAACTCTTCTCCTGACCGGCTGCCGCCCCGTCCCCCGCGGCCGGAGTGCCCTTCTCCTGCTTGGCCGCGGTCTCCTTCGCGGCCCCGCTCTCCTGCGACCTTCCGCCGTCCTGCGCACCGGGTGCCTGCTGCACCGTGGTCTGTGCCGTGACCGGTCCGGCCTTCGGATCGTCTCCGCGCTTCGGGTCCTTGGAGACCGTACCGGTGTCCGCCGGAACCATGATCGTCCGGTCCGCACCGAGATCGGCGAGCAGGGTGTCACCCGGTCCGCCCTCCGTCTCGCGGGACGTCGAGGGCTCGGCAGCCGCTTCCTCGACGGTGTCTTCCTCGGACTCCCCCTCCGCTTCGGCCGCCGCGTCCTCCGCGTCCTCGACGTCGCGCTCGGCCTGCACGCGGTCGGCCTTGGTCAACGGGGGTGCGGGGAAGTCGGGGAGCGACTGGCTGCCGGACGTGGTGTCCTGCGTCGTGTCCGCCGTCGGCACCCCGGACAGGTCGGGGTCCTGCTCCGGCAGGAAGTCCTCCGGCTGGAGCCTGGTGTCCCAGGCGCTCGCCCCGCCCCCTCCGACCTCCACCTCGGAGGTGCTGCCGGCCTCGGCCGTGTCCTCGTCCGCCGAATCCTCGGGTCCGTCGAGATCCTGGTTGCGTACGCCGTCCAGCCTGCTCGCCGGTGCGGGCAGCTCGGTGTCGCGGCCCACCGTGGGCGAAGCGGTCGGCTGCTCCGGGCCCCGCTTGTCCTCCTTGGCCGCCTGCTTGCCGGTGACGAACTGCTCGGCGGCCCCGGGGCGGTTCCGGGCGGCGGACTCCTCCGCGCCGGCCGTCGGGGCGCCCTGCTGCTCGCCCGCCTCCTTGGCGCCCTCGTCCTTCTTCTGCCCCTGGTCGGCTCCCTGGGACTGCGTCTTCTCCTCGGCCCGTGCGCCCTGACCGCCCTGCGCGGTGGTGGGCCCTCCCGCCGGTGCGGCCGCCGTCGCCTCCTGCTGCGCTGCCCCGGAGGACGACCGGGCTCCGCCGCCGTCCGCCTCGGAGCCCGACTGCTGCCGCTGCTGCTCGCGGGTGCCGCCGTTCGACGGAGTGCTTCCGGGTGCGCCCTCGTGGTCGGTCCGGTCCTTCTCCGGACCGGGTGCGGTCTCCGGCTTGTCCTTCCGGGCGCGCTCCTCCGCGTCGCCGCGCCGGGTGCTCTCCCGCTCGGCCCGGATCTCCTCGGCCGTGTCGGGCTCGATCCCGGGAGCGGCGTGGGCGTCCCGCTCCACCCGGTCGTCGGCGAAGTCGTCGTACGCGTCGATCTCGTCGACGAGGTCCAGCACACGGTCCTGTTCGGAGCCGAGCAGCCGGTTCTCCAGCCGGTCGAGGACCTGGTCGAGCAACTCCTCCGGAAGCCCGGCCAGTTGCTTGCGGGTGCGCTTGGACAGGTCCTCGGGGTCGCCGCGCAGCGACCGTACGACCGAGTTGGCGAGCCGGTCGACGAGGGTCGCCGGATCGATCGCCTCCGTGCGCCTGCGGTCCGCGTCCAGGGTGGCGTAGCGCAGCCAGCCCGGAGTCGCCCGCCCCTCCTCCACCTCGGGGGCGGACTCGGCCCGCTCGGCCCGTACGAGGCTCTGGGCGGCCGCCTCCGCCTCCCGCTCGATCGCCTGCTGCGGCAGACTCACCGCCCCCGGCTCACGCCCTGCCCGCAGCGTGCCGAGGCCGTGCGGGTTCTGCACGGTGTGCAGCAGCTCATGGGCGAGCAGCCGCCGGCCCTCGTCGGTGCCCGGCTTGAAGGCGCCCTCGCTGAAGAGGATGTCCTGGCCGACGGCCACGGCGTCCGCGCCGAGCAGCTGGGTGAGCTGTGCGGCGTCCCGGCCGGTGTGCAGGCGTACCCGGCTCAGGTCGTGGCCGAGCTGCTCCTCCAGCTCGCGTCGTACGCCCGGGTCGAGGGGCTGTCCGGCGCCGCTGACGATGTTCTTCGGCTCGGGGGCGCGGGACTTGGCCGCCCGTTCCCTGCGCTTGCGCCGGCGCTGTTCGGCGCTCTGTTCCGCGCTCTCCTGCTGCGCCTGGGAGCTCACGGCGCCACCTCCCCGTGGCCGCTGAGTCCCTCGTGCACCGCGCGGGCCAGTTCCTGGCCGAGCCGGCGTGCGGACAGCCCGGCGGGCAGGGGCGCGAGGCCGGTCAGCGCGTCGACCGCCAGGGCGCCGTGCGCGGCCAGGGGTACGCCGTGCAGCCGTACCAGCCGGGTCAGTTCGCGTTCGAACGCGGCCGAGACGCGGGCCGGGTCCGCGCCGAAGCCGTCGAGTACGAGTTCGCCGATCTCCACGCGGATCACCGAAGGCCTTCTGCTCACACCCATCCGCGGACCTCCGTCGGGGTCAGCGAGCGCTCCAGCTTGAGGTACTCGGTGCGGGCGGCCGCGAGCATGTGCCGCATCTGCAGCCGGTCGCCCTCCTCGGCGGCGAGGAACGCCCCGGACAGCGCGATGTTGCGGATCGAGCCGCCGGCGACGGTGAGCCGGGCCAGCAGCGCGGGGTCGATGTCCTTCACGGGGGCCTGCGGTGGCAGCACCCGGCGCCAGATCTCGGCGCGTTCGTGCTCGGCCGGGAAGGGGAAGTCGACCACGAAGCGGATACGCCGCTGGAAGGCCGTGTCGAGGGCCTGCTTCATGTTGGTGGTGAGGATGGCGAGGCCCCGGTAGGCCTCCATCCGCATGAGCAGATAGCTGACCTCCAGGTTGGCGTACCGGTCGTGGCTGTCCTTGACCTCGCTGCGCTTGCCGAAGAGGGCGTCGGCCTCGTCGAACAGCAGCAGTGCGCCGCCGCGTTCGGCGGCGTCGAAGACCCGGCGGAGGTTCTTCTCGGTCTCGCCGATGTACTTGCTGACCACCTGGGAGAGATCCACGACGAACAGGTCGAGGCCCAGTTCACCGGCCATGACCTCGGCCGCGAGGGTCTTGCCGGTGCCGGAGCCGCCCGCGAACAGGGCGGTGACGCCGAGGCCGCGGCGCAGGGTCGCGGCGAAGCCCCACTCCTGGTGGACGGTGGAGCGCTGCCGTACGTGCGCGATGATCTCCCGCAGCACGGCCGTCTGCCGCTCGTGCAGCACGAGGTCGTCCCAGCCGGCTCCGGGCTCGATCCGGCGGCCGAGTTCGTCCATTCCGATGCGGGCCTCGTCCAGGCCCGCGTGCCAGGCGAGTTCGGCGGCGTCCAGCTCGTCCTCGCGGGGCAGCCGACGGCGTACCGCGGCCGCGGCGGACCGTACGACGTGCGGGGGCAGCTGGAACTGTGCGACCAGGGAGCGGAGTTCGCCCTCCGCCAGGTCGGCGACGTCCTGGAACGCGTCGGACCAGAGCGCGAGTTGCTCGTCGTCGTCCAGGCGGGGCACGGCCACCCGCGGGCCGTGCGGGCGCTCGGTGCGCAGCGGGTCCTCGCCGGAGACGACGACGGGTACGGCGGCCCCGGCCAGGAAGGCCTCGGTCGCCGCCCGCTGGTCGCGGTCCAGTTCACCGGCCTCCAGCAGCAGCGCGGCCGGCAGCAGGATCGCCTCCCGCTGCCACAGCCGGGCCAGCCGGTCGCGTTCGACGGGGTCGGCCGGCACGTCCTCGGCGCTCATGGCGTACAGCCCGAGGCCGCAGCGGGCGGCCGCGGCGGCGGCGATGTCGGCCCGGCTGCGCAGGTCGCCGCCGGTCACCTCGACCAGCAGCGGTGCGTCGGGGCTGCGACCGTCCTCCGTCCAGCCCTCGGCGAGCCGGCTCGCGGCCATGTCGTACGACGGCGGGAGCGCCTCCGGTGCCGTGGTGCGGCGCAGCCTGCCGTGCAGCCGGGCGTCCAGGTAGGGCGAGCCCAGCAGGAAGTGCAGGATGCGCTCGTCCAGCCGGAGCCGGGAGACGGTCAGCCGGGTCTCGTCCTCCAGTTCGACGATCCGCCAGCGCCGCAGCGGCGCCACGGGGGTGAGCGCGCTCCAGTGCGGCTCGTCCAGGGCGGCCAGCGCGAGCGAGAAGGTGGGGTACCCCCGCTGCGGGTCTGCGGCGGCCGCCGCACACCGGGCGGCCGTCGTGGGGTCGAGTTCGTCGGCGGCGGTGAGCAGGACGAGGTCGCGCTCGAAGGGGGTGAGACCGAAGCAGGCGACCAGCGCGTCGAGGGGTGCGGTGGTCCCGGGTACGGGTACGACGGCGGTGTCGGCACCGGTGTCGCCGGACTGCTGCCCGGTGGCGCGTTCGGCGTGGGCGTCGACGCGGGCCAGGACGCGCCGGATCCCGTCGGTCAGCGCCGAACCGCCGTCGCTCGCACCCGTCGCACCCGGCTCGTTCGTGCCCATGTGTTCACCTGCCCCCGTCGTGTCGCCCATGCCGTCTCAGTTCTCCGCGCCCTCGTCGCCGCCCGCTCGCGTCGCGGAGCCGGAGTCGGAGTCGGTCTCCTGTGCGGGCCGTGCCTTCTTCTGCGTCCGCTTCGCGGTCCGGGCCGGCTGCGCCGTCTTCCGCGTACGGGCGGGTGCCTTGGCCGCGGTCCCGGCGACGGCCTTGGCGGGCGTCGCCTTCGCGGCCGCGCCGGAAGCGGGCTCCTGGGCGCCGGTCCCGACTTCCTTGCCGCGCACTTCGGCTGACGTTCCCTCAGACTGCGGATCGGCCCCCGGAGGGACCGGCGCTCCCGGTGCCCCGAACGGCAGCACCCGTACCGCGGGCCGTTCGACGGGCTTCGCCGGTGCCGGGGTCTCGCGGCCGTCGATGAAGACGAGGGAGGCCTGGTAGACCACCGACAGCGCGTACGGGGTCTGGTAGAGCATCCCCCACAGCTTCGACGTCTCGTCGATGTCCATGACCGACTGTGTGAACCGCACCCGCTGGGCCGCCTCGGCGAGGTCGCTGCCCGCCAGGTAGGGCTTCTCACCGGCGAGTTCGATGACGTCCTTGGGCAGGACGGGTATCTCGTGCAGGGTGCGCACCACCGAGCCGATGAGCCGCTGCCCGACCAGCTCGGTCTCGTCGCCGTACGCGGTGATCAGGTACTGCAGGTCGAGTGCGGCGGCGGCCCGGCGCACCAGCCTGCCGTCGGGCGCGCGGGTGGGCAGGTCGTTGTTGCGCTGCGAGGTGTCGGGGGTGACCTGGTAGAGGAAGACGGAGATGGTGGGGTCAGTCGGCGGCTCGGTGGGCGGCTTGCGCGGCTCCACCTTGACGGCCATGTCGATGTCCGGCTGCAGATGGGACTCGATCAGCAGGGCCAGGGCCTGGCTGACATGGGCGAGGGCGAGTGCGTTGCTCATGACGTCAGTTCCCCGGTTCCTCTCGTGTTGCCTCTGCCGCCACGCTCAGTGCCGTGCGGCTCACTCGCGCCCCCGTGCCAGGTAGTCCGCAAGGCTGAGGGCCGCGCCGGGCCGCTCCGCCGACCGCTCCGGCTGCCGTGGCCCGTTCCTCGTCGGCGACTGCCCGGCGGTCACCTCGAGGCGGCCGATCTGTACCTGCACCACCTGTTCGGGCGCCTTGCCCGGCCGGCGTGCGGCGGCCTGCCGGACGGCCTCGCGGGCCGCCGTCGTGTCCGCGGCGCTCGGCCTCGGTGCCGCGGACGCGACGGTGTGGGGAGCGACGCCCGCGCCCCGGCGGGTGGGCGCGGGCGTCGCGACCCGGTCCGCGCCATGCTCCGGGCCTCCCCGCCCGGAGGTGCGCGGACCGGTCCCGGGCACCGGCAGCGGCCCGGCCGCAAGGGGCGCGGCGGGACGCAGCAGCGGTGCTTCGGGCAGGGCGGTCGGTGCGGGGCGGGCTGTCCGCTCCGCGGGGGCCCGTTCGGTGCGTACGACGGTCCGTTCCCGTTCCGTGTGGAGCCGGGGCCCGGCGGCGGGCGGTGGCACGTCCCGGTCCGGCAGGGGTACGGGCGTGGCGGAGGGCCACGGCACGGAGTCCGTGGCGTCCGGGTCCGGGGTGCGGGCCCGCACCGCCTCGACGCGTTCGAAGGGGCCGGGCAGCCGCGGCCGTACCCGGACGGTGTCCGGCCCTGGGGCGGCGTGCCGGGCGATCAGCCGGTCGAGGAAGTCGGGCTCCGCCTCGGGCGCCCGGGAGGAGGAGTCAGACATCCGCACACAGCTCCAGGTAGTAGCGGCGCCGCAGCGGGCTGAGCGCCAGGATCTCCGGCTCGCTCCAGCCGTAGGCGGTGGCGAGCAGATGGACGTCGAGGAGCAGGTCCCTGGCCCAGGCGTCCAGTTCGGTCCACAGGTAGGAGGCGATGTCGAGGTCGGCCCGGCCGGCCGCACCGCACTCGGGGCAGCCGACGCCGAGCGTGACGTCGGCGCCCGGGTCGGCGGCCTCGACGGCCTCGGCGATCCGCCGCTGCACCGGCGCCGGAAGGGCGTCGGCGGTCCTGGGCGTCCCGTCGTGCTCCGCCGAGACCAGGCACCGGGCGAGGAGCGCGGCGCGCGGGTCGGCGGCCCGGTTCGCGGTCGTCAGGTCGGCGGCGGAGGGCAGCCGGAACCTGATGTCCCAGCCACCCTCCGTCAGCCGCACGACCGTGGCCTCGGGTGCGCCGAGGGAACGGGCGAACTCCCCGGCGTCCAGCTCGAACTCCATGTCCGTACCGCACGCCCGGCACTCCAGCCGCACCTGCATCCGCTCCCCGAACAGGGCGCGGCGCAGGGCGAACAGATCGGACTCGCGCTCGCCGACCGGCACCGCGGGCAGCGCCGCGGCGTCGAGGTCCGGGCGCGCCGTGCCGTGCAGCAGCAGGGCCCGTCCGGTGGCCGTCTCGGCGAGCCCCGCCTCCCAGGTGGCCAGCAGCCCGGCCGCCCCCGTGATCGCCATGTGCTCCCCCCGGCTTCCTCATCCTGCTTCCGATCAGGCCGGGTTGAGGAAGGAGGGCTCCTCGGGCTCGGGCACCTCGTAGTCCCGCTCCCAGCCCTCGCACTCGAGCTTCAGCGACTGGATGGCCACCGCGTTGGCGTTGGCGTCCAGTTCGCCGAGGACCTGGTACTCGCTGGGCCAGGTCCGGTAGAGCTTGTGCGAGACGGCGACCTGGCCGGCCTCGTTGAGGACCTGTATGACGATGTCCTTGCGGAAGTCGGCCAGGGACACCTCGGAGCCGAGGCCCGCGCCGACCTGCCAGACCTTGTTGGCCCAGCGGTCGAACTCGGGGTCGTGGGTGACACCGCGCTCCAGGGTGATGCCCTCGAACTCGGAGCGGCCGGGCGACTTGCGCGGGGAGGACGGGTCGCCGCCGTGACGGTGCTTGACGACCTCGGTGGTGCGCTTCAGCGGACTGATCTTGCTGATGCCGGCGACCGTACGACCGTCCCACAGGACCAGGAACTTGAAGTTCTTGTAGGGGTCGAAACGATGGGCGTTGACGGTGAACTCTGCCATCGGATTCCTTCAGCTCTCCAAGATTCCCGTGGGCCTACAGCTCGAACTGGCCGGACGTCTGCTGGATTTTGACGATCACGAACTCCGCCGGGCGGACCGGTGCGATGCCGACCAGGACGTTCACGATCCCGTTCGCGATGTCCTCGTCGGTGGTGGTGTCGCCGTCGCACTTGACGAAGTAGGCCTCGCGCGGGGTGCCGCCCTTGAAGGCGCCCTGCCGGAAGAGCGTGTGCAGGTACGAGGAGGCGGCGAGGCGGATCTGCTGCCACAGGTTCTCGTCGTTGGGCTCGAACACCACCCACTGCAGGCCGCGCTGGAGACTCTCCTCGACGTGCAGGGCGAGCCGCCGTACGGGCACGTACTTCCACTCGCTGTCGAGCGCGTCGGCGCCCTCCAGGGTGCGGGCGCCCCAGACCGTCGGGCCGGTCAACGGGAAGCTGCGCAGGCAGTTGACGCCGAGCGGGTTGAGCAGTCCGGTCTCGCGGTCGGTCAGGTTGACCGTGAGCGAGTGGACGCCCGCGAGCCGCGCCTCGGTGCCGGCCGGTGCCTTCCAGACGCCGCGCTCGGAGTCGGTGCGCGCGACGACGCCCGCGATCGCGCCGGAGGGCGGGAAGGAGCGCAGCCGCCCGGTGAGCGGGTCGGTGAGCTGCAGGTGCGGGAAGTACAGGGCCGCGTGGTTGCCGCGTACGGCGTCGAAGGCGGCGACGCCGGCCCGTGCGGTGTCCACGCTGACCCAGGTGCCGGGTGCGTCGACGAGCAGGAAGATCCGCCGCTCCTGGCACAGCCGCTGGGCGGCCGACACGACCGTGATCGCGTCCTCGGTCCTCTCGTACGCGGCCAGCTCGGGCAGGACGAGGAGGTTGACGTCGGCCACGCCGCGCAGCGCCTGGATGCCGGTCTTGTCGGCCTCGGAGCCGATGAGGTCGCGCGGACCGGGGGCTTCTCCGTCCTCGCCGCCCGCCAGCGGGAGGACGGGCGGGTTGACGGAGGCCTCCAGGCCGAGGTCGTTGGCGCACTCGCCGAGGAAGCGGACGACGTCCTCGGGGTCGGTGGAGCCCGCGACCACCTGGATGCGACGGCCGAAGGCGGTCACCTCGGCGCCCGCGAAGGCGTGCTTGCCCGGGGCGTCGGGCAGCGCGCGCAGCTTGCGCTCGAGCAGCAGGGCCAGTTCGGCCACGCTGCCCGGGGCCTCGCCGTCGCAGTCGGGGTCGTAGAGCGTGAACTCGCGTTCCACGTCGCCGATCTTGACGGTGAGGTCGACGGCCAGGTCGGGCAGCTCGTGACCGAAGGGCTTGGAGACCGTCCCGGACGGGTCGGGACGGCCCTCGCCGAGCACCTCGACGCGGATCAGCCGGGAGCCGGCGTTGATCACGGTCTGTGCGTAGCGGCCGTTGGAGGGGTCCATGGACAGGCCGGTGAAGCTCTCCCGGGCCTCGCCCCTGGCGTCGTGGACACGCAGGTTGAAGGTCTCGTCGGGGCAGGGCGTGTCCTGGTCGACGGCCACGCGCAGGCCGTTGCCCCATACGCCGGGCTCCTTGGCGTGCACCTCCAGGACCGGGCTGTCGCTGTGCCCCTCGGTGGACTTGAGGGTGACGCAGGCGGCCCTGCCGCTGCCGGCCCTGGTGACGCGGACGACGACGGCGACGGTGCCGCCGTTGCCGAAGAACTGGTGGACCGCGTAGCCGACGGCGCTGCGTGCGCTCAGGCCGCCGAAGCGGCGCTCGAACTCCGCGAAGCTGGTGACGCGCACCGGCTCGTTCAGCGGACCCCGCCGGGTGTGACCCACGAAAGCGGTCACCGACGTGGTCAGGGTCGAGATGGTGCGGGTGCTGCTGGGAAGCTCTTCGACGTAGACGCCGGGATACGTCGGCTTGGCGGCGCTCACCGCGCTCATCGGCTTTCCCCCTCCTGTCCCTGTCTCTCGGGCACCGGACGAAGACACCAAGAGAGTGACAGCGGAGGGACATGTTCCGGATCGGTGCGGCAAGCGACCCCGCGCGACTGGACGGCGGCGGTCGAGCGCACACCGCATCAGTTCCCCCGTCGACGCCCGGACGGTCGGTGTCCGGGTCAAGCAGTGCGCTTGCGACTCCTGATGCTCAAGTGCTCAACACACCTTGTTGCGCGGCGAGTTGACCCAGCAAGGCGTCTTCCGGCCAGGCAAAGAGAAGGTTTCGTGAAGGTCAACTCCCCGCCTTCGCACACCCTGCCCGCGCGCCCCCGACAGGTGGTGCACAGCTTCCCCACAGAGGGTGACGGGCCGTCGGACGGTCCGGGCCCGGACGACAGCGGCCACCTGGGAGGCAGCGCCCCGCCCGCCCGGCGCGCGGATCCGGGGTCCCCGAGTCCTCCTCGACTCGTACACAATCCACGGTGGCCGGTTCCGTCGGGATGCGTGTCTCCCGGGCGGCGTACGGCGTTGTCAGTGGCCTCCCCTAGAGTTCCCGTCACTTGATCACTGCGCATGCGGGGAGGCATGTATGGGGTGGGTTGCGGCCGGCGACTACGAGGTCGCTCTCGACGGCGGGAAAGTGGTGTGCCGCAATGCGGCCGGGCGCCGGCTGAAGTCCGTGCCCGCCAAACTCGGTGACGATCCGGCGGTCGTGGGGCTGAGGCAGCTCGCCGAGTGGCTGGAGCGGCACGAGCGGCAGTGCCTGACCGACGTCGAGCGGTGGATGGTCCGCTCGCTTCCGGTGCCGTTCGCCGTCATCGCCCGCGTGTGGCCGGACCCCGCCTGGCAGGCCGCGCTGCGCGACGTGGTCGTGACCGGGGACGACGGACAGGTCGCCGGCTTCCTGCGGGACGCCGACCCCGAGCGCGGCCTGGGTCTCGTCGACCTCGACGGCGACACCGTCCGTATCTCTCCCGGACTCGTCCGCATCCCGCACCCGGTCCTCCTGGACGACCTGGAGGAACTGCGCGAGTTCGCCGTCGAGCTGGGCGTCGAGCAGCGGGCGGGACAGCTCTTCCGCGAGGTCTGGCACCGCCCGGCCGGCGTGGA
This sequence comes from Streptomyces sp. NPDC044064, assembly GCF_056434245.1. Lineage (NCBI taxonomy): Bacteria > Bacillati > Actinomycetota > Actinomycetes > Kitasatosporales > Streptomycetaceae > Streptomyces > Streptomyces sp. NPDC044064. The sequence continues at coordinate 258,807 of NZ_JBWKFN010000007.1, read as the reverse complement.
CGCCGAGGGCACGCAGGTGGAGGAGTACGCGGGCGGCTCGTACAAGGAACTGCGCTTCCTGCACGCCAGGGTCACCCAGCTCGGATACCGGGTGCGCGGCGGACACGCCGTGTGTTCGGTCCTGGAGGACGGCCGCGGCACCGAGGCCCGTGTCTGGGTCGGCGACTACGACGGCTACGAGGAGACCGAGACCGGGTCGCTGGTGTGGTCCGACCCCGCCGGGCGCGTGCTGAAGCTCGGTCAGGTCGGGCCGGTCGCCTGGTCGGAGGGCATGCGCATGGCGGCGGCGCTGTACGCCGGGCGGGACATCCAGGACGAGGAGCAGGCGGCATGACGGTCATCACCGGGTACGACGAGACCACCACGGCCACGCTGCTGGACGCCGGTGCCGTACTGCCCCCGGGCAGCACCGCGCGCGAGGACGCCGACGGCCTCACCGTCCGCACCTACACACACCCCGCCCTGGACGGCCGTCAGGTGGTCCGCCTGGTGCCGGGCACCCTCGGCGAGGCCGAGGACCTGGCGCTGGAGTTCCTGGGCCTCGCCCGCGAGCCGGAGGTGCCCGAGGTCGGGCAGGTACGCAAGGAGACGCTGGGCTTCCCGGCCTGGGCGCTGGTGAACGACCCGGCCAACGGGCACCACGCGCTCGCCCTGGTCAAGGACGTCGAGCGGCTCGCCCGGCAGGCCAAGTCCCGCCCCGGCACCGCCAAGGAGGGCTTCGAGGCGCTCGGCGAGCAGCTCGGCCGGGCCGTGCCGCACTTCCTGCCGACCTTCCACGAGCAGGCCGCACGGGTCTTCCTGCAGCACGAGAACACCACCTACGCGGCCGCCTTCTTCGGCAAGGCCCGCGAGGCCGAGCGGGTGCACGCGCTCGCCGTGGACGAGGAGCGGCAGCGGGCCGTCTTCCTGGAGTTCGCCTTCGCCGGAGCGCTGACCGTCAAGGCCCTCAAGGAACACGTGAAGGACCTGGCCCGGCGCCTCGACCCGGCCGCCGCGTGGGCGCAGTTCCGGCAGCTGACGGTCGAGCGGTGCGCGGCCGGCATGCCGCCGTACGCCTCGCTTCCGCAGGACGCACGCGGGCTGATCAAGGCGGCCGGCCTGGACCGGGCGACCGAGGAGTGCGCCCTGGTCGCCGACCTGCTGGCCTCCCCCGCCGCCGTCCGGGCGCCCGCGTCCTTCTGGAACTCCTTCCGCACGGTCCTGCCGGTCCTCGCGGAGCGGCAGCCGGCCGTGCGGGCGCGTCTGCTGGAGATCATGCCGGCCGGGCTGGGCCGGGAGGTCCAGGACGACGAGTTCTGGCTGGCGCTGCTCGCCGAGTGCGGGGCCGAGCGGCTGCTGACCGAGCAGGCGGCGGCCGAGGAGTACGAGGTCGATCCCGCGGACTGGCTGAGCCGCTGGGCGCTCTTCCGCAAGCACGGCGGGTCCTGGTCGCACCGCTCGCCGGGCACGCTGGCGCTCGTCGAGCGGATGGCTCCGGGGCTGCGTGCCGCCGGGCGGGCGGTCGACCTGTTCACCGGCCGCTGGCACGCGGGCGCCGACCTCGACCTGCTGGACCTGTGCGTGGCCGAGGGCGTCCCGCTCACCGTGCCCGGCCCCGACGTGAACGTGTACCTGGCGCTCACCGAGTGGCTGAAGGACACCCGGGCCGGCCGCCGCGACCTGGTGGCCGTCGCGGCCGACCCGCGCCTGCGGCGCCTGCTGCACCAGGCCGTCGAGCCGGTGGGCAAGGACTCCCGCAGTTCCGGCCTGCTGAAAACGGCCGCCGCCCATCCCGTGCTGTCCGTGGTGCTGCGCGAGTGGCTGGACGAGGCCGCCGGGGAGTTCACTCGCGCGGTGGGCCTGCCCCGCGCCCGTGCCGCGCTCGACCGGCTGCGCCCCTTCCGCACGGTCGCCTCCGAGGCCGGTCCCGACGCCGTCGCCCGCGTCGCCGGACACGCGGTGGCGCCGCTGCTCGGCCGCACCCTGCGCGCCGGGATCCTGGACGAACTGGGCTGGGCCGCCCTGGACGAGGCGCTGGAGCTGCTCGACGCCGGGACCAGGAAGGACAAGGACGACACGCTGACGCTGCACGAGGCGTGGCCCGCACTGATCGTGGTGCGCGGGCACAAGGCGATCGTGGTCGGCCCGGACGGGATCCTCCTCGAACACGACCTGCGGCTCCCCCAGGAGCTGGACCGCTGGCAGCGCCCCCGGTTCCGGTACGTGGACGGGGAGCTGCTGGTGATGTGGCGGCAGGGCCGCACGCAGCACGGCTACTGGTCGGCCCGCCCCACCGAGGTGGTGGAGCTGGGCGGCGAGCAGCTCTCGTCCTGGTGGTCGGGCAACGAGACGGACACCGCCTCCGTCCCGCTGCCGGGCGGCGGGCGCGCGACCGGCGGCCGCACCCTGCACGCGGGCGACACGGTCCTGCCCCCGAGCCGCGCCGTCATCGGCGACGGCACCACGTACTGGCGTCAGGGCAGGCAGGGCCTGGAGACGGTCTGGCTCGAGTACGACCCGGCCACCGGCACGCACGGCCGTGCCTCCCTGCCCGCACTGCTGCGCGCCGGGATCCGCGACGAGTCGTCCCTGCTGCCCGGTTTCTGCGAGGTGCTGCCGCTCCGACCGGGGCTCAAGGACAGTCCGTTCGGCACCGACGGGACGGTGCTCGGCCGGTGGGTGCGCGTGGAGGGCAAGGGCGCCGACGCCCGCAGGACCGCCGGTACGCCCGACGGGCGGACGGTCTCCATGCCCGCGTCCTACGGCGGTCGGACCGGCTCGGCGCCGCTCGGCGCCCTGCGGCTGCCCGGCGGGGCCGAGCCCGTGGCCGCGCAGATGATCCGGCAGGTCGGCCTGTTCGCCTCCGACGACACCTCCGCGGACGGCGAACTGGGCCGGGTGACGCCGAACGAGCGCGGCAGCGAGTTCGCCGCCGGAACCCGGCTGGTGCCGCCCCTGCCCTTCTGGCATGCGCTGCGCCCCCGCGACGAGCAGGGCTCGGCCGTGCTGCGCGCCCTGACCGACGAACAGGCGGCCGAGCTGCTGCGGGTCACGGCGCTGGCGCTGGAAGGGCGGCGGCAGGCGCTGGAGCGGGCCGGATCGGACGAGGCCGCCAAGGCCGCGGTGCCGTCCGCGGACCACGTCGCCCTCGGAGCCGTCGCCCTCGCCCTGCCCGGCTGCACCGACGGCCGGCTGCTCACGGGTGTCACCTCCCTGGTGCAGGTGACGCTGCGCCTCACCGATGCGGCCACCACGTTCGCGAATCCGCCCCAGGAGCGGCCGCAGAAGGCCGCCGGGGACGAGGAGATGTTTGCCGACCACCGGCCCCGGCACGGCGACGACCGCACCCTGAGCAACGCGCTGTCCGGGGTGGTCGGCCTGTACGGCGGGTGGTACGGGGAGCGGTGGAGCGTGCTGCGCCAGATCCGGGCGGTGAACCACGTGCTGTCCGGCGAGACCGCCGAGGGCAGGCGACTGCCCGACCTGGAGCAGCTCGCCGCGCTGGGCGACGGCTGGCTCAGCGACGAGCGCACCGTCCCCGGCATCGGCACGGTCTGGCCGCCCGCGCTGGGCGTCCTGCGGGCGCTCGCCCACCGGGCCGCCTCGCCCGCCCTGTCCGATGCCCGGCGGGAGCCGCTGCTCCTGCTGCTGGAGGCGGTCGCCGAAGGGCCGCTGGCGGCGGCCGGCGGCAACCTGCGCGAGATCGTGCTGAACGAGCCGCACGACAAGCAGCAGCGGGCCGGCCAGGTGCTGCGCCGCGACGGCCGTACCGTCGTGATCCTCGGCTGCCAGAGCATCGACAGCGAGCGGGACCGGGTGCGCTGGCTGGCTCTGGACCACGATCCTTCCGGTGCGTTCGGCGCGATCGCCCACTTCGCGCTGGAGAGCGAGGTCCGGCACGACACGGGGATCTCCGCCGAAGACCTCGCCACCGTCACCCGGCTCATCCGGGACAAGGGCGCCGCTCCCTGGCGGCCCGAGGCACCCGAGGCGCTGGTGGCGGCGACGGACGGCGGGCTCGGTCCGCTGCAGGCCGCCGTCCTGCTGGCCGGCCTGCCGCAGTCGCCCGGCGCGGAGGAACTGGCCGTGCTCGGACTCAAGCCCCGGCAGTGCGAGTTCGCCGTCTCCCGGGTCAACGCCCTGGAACAGGAGGAACGCAACGCCCTCCTCGGCGCCCTGCTGCCCGCGGACCCCGCCGACCTGTGGACCACCGGACCGGACACCGCGGCCGCCGGCCGGGGCTGGGCCGAGCGTCTCGGCTCGCTCGTCCGCGTACCGGAGGAACTCGCCGCCGACCTGGCCGGGACGGGCGCCGGATACGCCGAGGACGTGCTCAACCCGTCCCGCACCCCCTGGCTCTCCCGCACCACGGTCCTGCGGCCGGACAAGGACGGCAACCTCGCCTGGGCGGACCCCGGCGCGATCCCCGGCCGGCGCGAGCTGGCTGCCGCCGTGAACGACCTGACCGCGCTGGCCTACGTCCTGCCGTACGGCCACCCGTTGCGCACGTACCTGCCCGAGGGGCTGGCCGCCCTGCGCCGCCGGATGACCGATCCGGAGCTGCTGCTCGACCTGGACGTCGAGTGGACGGAGAAGAGCGGCTCGACCGCCGTCGAACTGCGCAGGACGCACGGCCTCCCGGAGACGGGGGGCGCCGACGCGCACGGTCTCACCCGGGTCGGCGAGGCGCTCGTCCTGCGCCCCTGGTACCGCGACACGGAGACGGTCCTGGTGCGCCCGGCCGCGCTCACCGGCCCCGACGACACCGTGTTCGGGCTGCTGGAAGGCCTGGTCGGCGGTGCGCGCGGCCACGGGCTGCGCATGCTGCGCACGCTCCTGGGCGAGGACCTGGCCCGGGCGGTCGAGGCCGGCGTCGGCACCGAGGGTCCCTCGGGATACGCGCAGGACCCGACCGTCACCGTGCCCGCGCTCGTCACCGAAGCCGCCGCGGCACACGGGCTGGGCGAGGACGCGGCAGCGCTCTACCTCATGCTGCTGGCCCTGCCCGACCCGACGGACCGCAACTGCGCACGCTGGACCGGCTGGAAGCCCGCCCGCATGAAGAAGGCCCGTGCGGAGCTGGCCGCGACGGACCTGGTCGTGGAGGCCAAGCGGCCGCGCGCGGGACGGACCCTGTTCCTGCCCTGCGGCTGGCGCGAGCTGAAGTCGCCCGCGCTGCCGGTGGAGATCTGGAAGGAGGGCCTGTACCCGGTCCTCGACCGCCGGCGCGCCCTGCCCCTGGTGCCGGTGCCCGAGCTGTTCGCCCGTGCCTGGGAGCGCGTCCGCACCGGGGACGCCCCGGCCTACGAGAAGCTGACCACCCGGGCGACGCGCAGGGGGCGGCGCCGATGATCCTCTCCTCACCGACCACCACCCGCACCACCCCGAAGGGCACCTGCCGATGACCACCGTCCTCGTTCCCGACGCGACCCGTCAGATCGTCCCGCCCGAGGACCGGTACGCCACCGAACTGGCCTTCCTCGCCGCCCACGACGCCGGTCCGCGCCCGCCCGCGTGGCGGCTCACGCCCCGGGCCGTCGTCACCTTCGTGATGGGCAGCGGCGGGCAGGCGCTGCGCCTGACCGAGGACGCCGAGGTGCCGGACGGGGTGCCGCGGCGCCTGGTGGTGGAGGGCAAGTTCGTCGGCGACCGGGCGCTGGTGGAGCGGTGTGTCGTCACACTCGCCGGTGAGCGGGGTCTGCTCCTCGTCGGCGAGCCCGGCACCGCCAAGTCCATGCTGTCCGAGCTGCTGTCCACGGCCGTCTGCGGAACCAGCGGCCTGGTGGTGCAGGGCACGGCGGGAACGACCGAGGACCAGCTCAAGTACGGCTGGAACTACGCCCTGTTGCTCGCGCAGGGCCCCAGCCGGCAGGCGCTGGTGCCGTCGCCGGTGCTGACCGCGATGTCCCGGGGTGCGATCGCCCGGGTCGAGGAGGTCACCCGCTGTCTGCCGGAGGTGCAGGACGCCCTGGTGTCGCTGCTGTCGGAGCGGCGGATCGCGATACCCGAACTGGCGGGCGGCGAGGACGCTCTGGCGCACGCGGCGCCCGGGTTCAACCTCATCGCCACCGCCAACCTGCGGGACAAGGGCGTCTCGGAGATGTCCGCAGCGCTCAAGCGCCGCTTCAACTTCGAGACCGTGGGCCCCATTCCGGACCTCGACGCCGAGACGGCGCTGGTGCGCAGCCAGGCCAGGGCGTCGGTGGAGCGGGCCGGGGCACCCTTCCAGGTCGACGACGCCGTGCTGGAGGCTCTGGTCACCGCTTTCCGGGACCTGCGGGAGGGGCGGTCGACGGAGGGCTGGGAGGTGGAGCGGCCCTCCACCGTGATGAGCACCGCAGAGGCCGTTTCCGTCGCCGGAGCGCTGGGACTGGCCGCGGCGTACTTCCCCGGTGACCGCGACGTCCTCGACCTGCTCCCGGGCCATCTCCTCGGTGTCGTGCGCAAGGACGACCCGGCGGATGCGGCCCGGCTGCGCGGCTACTGGGACGGTCCCGTCCGGCGCCGCGCCGAGCAGGGCTCCGCCACCTGGCGGACCCTGTGGGACCTGCGCACGGTCCTGGAGGGCTGACGGCCGTGCTCCACCCTTCTCCCGAGGCCGCCGCCCTGGCCCTCACCGACCCGGCGGCGCCGTACCTCATCGGCGTACGGCACCACGCGCCGTCCCTGGCCGCGGCCGTACCGGCGCTGCTGGAGGCGGCGAAGCCGGACGTCCTGCTCGTCGAACTCCCCGCCGAACTGCAGGACTGGCTGCCGTGGCTCGCCCACGAGGAGACCCGGGCACCGGTCGCCCTCGCCGCCGCACCCCGCGACGGAGGCGGGGGCCCGGCGTTCTATCCCTTCGCCGACTTCTCACCGGAACTGGTGGCGGTGCGGTGGGCGGCACGGCACGGCGTACCCGTCGTCGCCTGCGACCTGCCGCTCGCGGACCGGGCGTGGGGCGGGGAGGAACCCGAGGAGCCCGCCGGCCACGGGAACCCGGCGGCTGAGGGGTCCCTCGCCGGACTGGGCGCCGCCCTGCGCTCCCGCCTCACCGGACGCCCGGGTGACGACCTCTGGGACCGGCTGGTCGAGGCCACCGCCCCGGGTTCGTCACCGGAGGCCCTGCGGCGGGCCGCACTGCTCACGGGGTGGGCGCTGCGCGAGGATGCGGCGGGCTCGGGCGGGGTGCCGGAGCTGGACCTGCGGCGGGAGCGGTGGATGCGGTCGTGTCTCGCCGGGGCCACCGCGCACGGGGAGCGGGCCGCCGTCCTGGTGGGCGCCTTCCACGCGCCGGCACTGCTGGCACCGGCCGACGGCGGCACGTCCGGCCGGCCCGCCGCCGCGGCCTCGCCCTGGACGACCTCCCTCATTCCGTACACCTACGCCCTCCTCGACGAGCGCTCCGGCTATCCCGCCGGGATCCGGGACCCCGAGTGGCAGCACCGGGTGCTCGGCGCCGCCGGCGATCCGGCCGCGCTGGAGGACGTGCTGACCGGTGCGGCCGTACGGGTGTGCGCCGAGCTGCGGGCGCTCGGGCATCCTTCGGGGCCGCCCGACGCGCGGGAGATCGTGCGGCTCGCCGGCGATCTGGCCCGGCTGCGGGGGTTGCCCGCGGCCGGGCGGGGCGAGTTGGTGGAGGCCGTGCAGACGGTGCTCGCGCAGGGCGAGCCGTACGGGCGGGGGCGCGCCGTCGCCCGGGCGATGGAGAAGGTGCTCGTCGGTACGCGCGCAGGCCGGCCGGCACCGGACGCGCCGCGCAGCGGGCTCGCTCCGGCGGTCGAGGCGGAGCTGGCCGCGCTGGGCCTGCCCGGCCCGGCGGAATCCGGCCCCGGCACCGCCCGCGATCTGCGTCTCGACCCGCTCCGCTCCGAGCTGGACCGCGGCCGCGAACTCCTGCTGCGCCGCCTGACGGTGTGCGCGGTGCCGTACGCGGAGCCCAAGGAGGTCGCCGGCGTGGGCGGCGCCGAGGCGCTGACGTCCCGCTGGGAGGTGCGCTGGACGCCCGCGACGGCGGCGATGCTGGCCGCGGCGGGCGTCCGGGGCGTCACCCCGGCCCAGGCCGCCGAGGGTCTGCTGCGGGAGCGGCGGCGCACGGAGCAGGACGAGGGCGGGTCCACCGCGGCGCAGGCCCTGCACGGCCTGGAGCAGGCGGCGCAGTGCGGACTGACAGGCCTGACGGACGAACGGCTCGACGACCTGGCCGAGGTGCTGCCGGGCTCCGGCACGCTGCCCGAACTCCTCGCCGGGCTGGCCCTGCTGGACCGGTTGCGGTCCGGTCACATCGCGGGACTGCCGGCCGACGAGGATCGTACGGCACGGGCCGCGGCCGTGGCCGAGCTGCTCACCGCCGCCGCCGTACGCCAGGTGGACGGCCTCACCGGTTCGGAGGACCCGGCCGACGCGCACGCCCTGCTGGAACTCGCCCACCGGGCCGACCTGCTGGGAGGCATCCGGCTCACCGACGCGCTGGCCCGGCTGGCCGCCGACGGTTCCCCGCTGATGCGCGGCGCCGCGGGTGCCGTACGCGTGCTGCTCGGGCACGAGGATCCGCGGGGCTTCGGCGACCGGGTGGCGTCCTGGGTGGACGGCGCCTGCGATCCCGGGTCCCGGTCCGCGCTGACCGCGCGGCTCGCGGGACTGCTGACCGCGGCGGGCCAGTTGCTGGAGTCGGCGGCGCCCGCGCTGGAGCCGCTGCTGGGGCGGGTGTCGGAGCTGTCCGACCGGGACTTCCTGGACCGGCTGCCCGCGCTGCGGGGCGGCTTCGACACGCTCAGCCCGGCCGCCCGCGACCGGCTCCTGTCCGCCGTCGAGGAGCGCCTGGACGAGCGCAGTCTGGCCGACACCGGCGCCGTCGACCCCGGCGCGCTGGCCGCCTGGACCCGTGCCGACCTCGCCGCCCGCGAGGCCCTCGGTGCCTGGGGGCTCCTGCCGCCGCCCCGGCAGCCGGAGGCCGCCCCGGCCACGGCCGACGGACCGGCCGACCCCGCATCCGGCGCGGATCACCGGCTCGCCCCGGCCGACCGCTGGCGCCTCGTACTGGGCCGCCGAACCGACCAGCTGCCCGACTCCGCACGCCCGTTGGCGACCGCGCTCGACGAGCTGTACGGCAGCGGACGCGGCGAGGGCAGCCGGGGCGACCTCACCGGTGCGGGGCGCGCTGGCGGCCGGGAGGCGTCCTATCCCGGGGTGCGGGAATGGTCCGAGGAGCTGGCGGCGCTCTTCGGCCCGGGCATCCGGGAGGAGGTTCTGGCGGCCGCCGCCGCGACGGGCCGGCCGGACGTGTTCGCGGAACTCGACCCCGACGCCGCACGGCCCTCGGTCGATCTGCTCCGCTCGGTGCTCCGGCACGCGGGCGGGCTGCCGGAGGCCCGGCTGGCCGCGCTGCGTCCGCTCGTCCGCCGCCTGGTCGACGCGCTGACCCGGCAGCTGGCCACACGGCTGCGCCCGGCGCTGCACGGCACCGCCCTGCCGCGCCCCAGCCGCCGTCCCGGCGGTGGACTCGACCTGCCCCGCACGCTGCGGGCGAACCTGGCGACCGCGCGCCGCGCTCCGGACGGCACGGTCCAGGTCATCCCGGAGCGTCCGGTCTTCCGCGCCCGGGCCCGAAGGGCCGCCGACTGGCGTCTGGTCCTCGTCACCGACGTGTCGGGGTCCATGGAGGCGTCCACGGTCTGGGCAGCGCTCACGGCGTCCGTGCTCGCCGGGGTGCCCACCCTGTCCACGCACTTCCTGGCCTTCTCCACCGAGGTCATCGACCTGACCGACCATGTCGAGGACCCGCTGTCGCTGCTGCTCGAGGTCAGCGTGGGCGGCGGCACCCACATCGCGGCCGGGCTGCGGCACGCCCGCGAACTGGTCACCGTGCCCTCGCGGACGCTCGTCGTGGTCGTCAGCGACTTCGAGGAGGGCTACCCCCTCGGCGGGCTGCTCGGCGAGGTCCGCGCCCTGGTCGGTGCCGGCTGTCACGTCCTCGGATGCGCGAGCCTGGACGACGCCGGCCGGCCCCGGTACTCCACCGGGGTCGCGAGCCGACTGGTCGCCGCCGGGATGCCGGTGGCCGCCCTCAGTCCGCTCGAACTCGCCCGCTGGGTAGGGGAGAAGATCGCATGAACCAGGATCTCGAGAGCGAGCAGCGCGGGAGCACGGCGCTGCCTCCGGTCGCCCCTGCTGTGACCGCCGAACTCGTCGCGGCTCTCTCGCCCCGGCTGCGCAAGCGGCTCGACGCGGGCGTCGCCAAGCTGGCGGAGCGCCCGGTCGTCCGGGACGGCGACACCGTACGGATCGCCGTCGACGACAGCACCGACGTCGAACTCCACGCCCCCGGCGGCGCGGTGACCAGCACCGGGGCCATCCGCTGCGGCTGCCTGCTGGCACCCGACTGTCTGCACCGCGCCGCGGCGGCGTCGGCGGCACCGATCGCGGAACCGGACGTCGAAGGGGTCGCCGAAGCGGAAGCCGAAGGGATCGCCGAACGGGAAGCCGAACCGGGCGCGGAACCGTCGCCCGAACCGCGCGCCGAACGGGCGACAGACCCGAACGCGGAACCGGCGGCAGAACCGGGCACGGCTGCCGACTCCGGTGCGGGGCAGACCAGTTCATCAGAGGGACCGGCGGACGGGACGGGAGCCGGACCCGAACCCGAACGGGCCACACCCGAGCAGTGCGCCGCCGCTCGTGCCGTCCACGCCGCCGCGACCGCCGTGCTCGAATCCGGTACGGACGGCTCCGGAGCGGTGCTCCAGGCGGAACTGCTGCGCGCCGCGCACACGGCACGCCTCGCGGGTCTCCCGAGGGCCGCCGCCACGGCGGTCTCCGTGGTGACCGCGCTGCGCGCCGCCCGCTCCGCCGACCCGGCCCACCGCCTCGCCGACCTCGTCACCGCGCTGCGCGACGCCCTGTCGGCGGCCCACCGCATCCCGCACGCCGTCGGTCCGGAACTGACCGAGCTGCGCGGCACCGTGCGGCAGCCGTACCGCCCGGACGGCTCGCTGCGGCTGTACGGCCTGTTCTCCGAGCCGGTGCTCACGGCGAGCGGGTACGCGGGCGCCGTCACCTGGACCGCCGACGCCGCGGGCCGCCTGTACCAGGTGTCGGACGTGGCACCGGGCGGCGCCGGCCGGGCGGTGGGCGCGGCCGACCGGGCCGTACGCGTCGGCGACACGGCTCTGACCCACCGGGAACTGTCCCGGGCCGGGCTCGCGGTGTCGGGGGCGACGGTCTCCCCGACGGGCCGGCTCGGCGCGGGCGCGGGGGTGCGGGCGGTCCGCGCGTCCGGTGCCGACTGGCGTGCGGAGCCCCTGGACCGGCTCTGGTCGGTGCCGGTCACCGACCAGGTGTCCCGTGCCTTGAGCGGGGGCCACGACCTGCTCTTCCTGGACGTCACCCTCACGGGCACGGTCCGGGAGGCGGCGGGCGACAGTCTGCTCGCCGACTGCGGGGGCGTCCCGTTGCGGCTGACCGCCGCGCACGACCACCCGGCGCTCCCCCACCGCGACAACCTCCGCCTGCTCGCCGCCGCCCGCGGCAGCCGGCTCCGGGTCGTGGCCCGGCTCGTCCCGGCCCCGCATCCCAGGGCCCAACTGCTGGCGACCGAGCACCCCACCATCTCCGGCACCCGCGTCGACGCCGGCCTGGACCGGCTGCTCCGAGCCGACCTGCCCACCTCCCCGACGCCGGTGGCCGCGGTGCCCACGCCCGACGAGGCTCCGGTGCACCTGCTGCGCCGGCGCGTGCACCAGGCGGCCTCGGGCGGCCGGCTCGTGCTGTCCTTCCCCGGGAACACGGCGGCCGACGTCCGGCGGCTCAGCCGGCACGGTCTGGCGACGGCGGGGGACCTCGTGGACGAACTCCACGCGGCCGCGGCGGAGCGGTCCCGCGATGTCTTCGGCCGGCTGCTCCCCGCGGACACCGGCCGGTTCGCCCGGGCCTGGCTGGCCGCGGCCCGCTACACCGACGAGGTCGACCGCGCGCTGTGCGCGGCGGCCTGGGGTGCCTGAGGCGGGCGGACCGGGCGGGGAGGCGGCCACGCCGGACGGGCCGCCGCTCCCCCGCGCCCGCGGCCCGTCCGGCGTGCGTCCGAGCAGGTCGTCACCGCCGGGTTGAAGTCTGCGACAGCTGGGGACGGCTGGGGTATGCGTACAAGTACGTACGCGGCGCCGGGCGGGAGGACGGCGAGCGGGAGACTCACGCGGAGAGAAGCACGTGGTACAGGGGCTGGACAGGGCCTACGAACGCCTGATGGCGGTCGCCGTGACGGCGCTGCACGAGCGGGAGCCCGGGCGTCTGTGGCCACTGCTGGGCATCGCGCTCACGGACTTGTGCGGCGGCGAGGCGGTCGTCCACAAACTGGACGACTGGAGCGAGGACGAGGGCACCGTCGGGGTGGCCCCCGACGCCGCCGCCACGGAACTGGGCCGTCTCCGGGACTCGGAGCTGGCTCTGCTGCGCACCGGCTATCCTCTCGCCGACCACTACACGGCCCGGCCCGACCGGATCCCGGTGACCGCGTACCGGGCGGCGGGCCGCGACTGGCCGGACAGTCCGACGGCCCGTCTGCTCGGTGACGTCCTCGACGTCGACCACGTGCTCGGCGTACCGCTGCCCGGGAGCAGCGCCCCGATCACGGGCTGCCTCGTCTACCGCTCCGGGACGGACTTCACCGACGACCACCTCACGATGGCCGAGCGCGCGCAGCCGTTGCTGGCCGGCGTGGAGCGGCAGCGGCGGCTGCTGGAGGAGTGGCGGCGGTCGCTGGCCCCGGCCGCAGCGCCGGACGAGCTGGCGGCGGACTGTGCGCTCACGCCCCGTGAGACGACCGTGCTGCTCCTGCTCGCCGACGCACTGACCGCCGACGCCATCGGCCGCCGACTCGGCATCTCGGCCCGCACGGTGCACAAGCACGTGGAGAACATCTACCGGAAGCTGGGCACCCGCGACCGGGTCGGCACGGTCCTGCGCGCTCAGCGGCTCGGTCTGATCCCGACGCCGGGCACCCGGGGGCCGTGTGCCGGCCCTGTCTGACTGGCTGCCGTGGAGCGGTCCGCCGGAAGCGACCGGATCTGAAGGATTGTCAGCCGACTTGGCATTCGACAGGCCTCATTTGCTCTCCTTCACGCACCTCGGCTGCTCGGACGGCGAACGGGACCGCCGCCTGCTGGAGAGCGCCTCCGTCGTCGAGCGGACGGATCGTGCCGGCAGCCCGGCCGAAGCACTGCGGTGGATCCGCGCCACGGCGGCGGAGCTGCCCGGCAGTCGGCCGGCCGCCTGTGCGGGGCGGGGCCGCGGCCATCTGGCGGGGCTGCGCGACGGGCTGGTGGTGGAGGTGACCGTCACCGGTCAGCCGATCGTGTCCCGGGCTCGCCGCGGCCGTCGTCCACGCGTTCCTGCGCCAGGGCCGTTCCCTGGCCGACGCGTTGCTGACGCTGCGGATCGGTGAGGTGCGGGACGAGGACTTGGTGCTGCGGCTGCGGCCCGCGCCTCCCGTCGTCGGCCGAGGTCCCGTAGCCGTCGGCGAACTTCCGCGCCCGGGTTGCCGCTGACCCCCACCCCGCCGTGTGGGGCAACGTCGAACGGTGATTGGCTGTCCCCGAATTCCGTCAGCCAGTCCATCCACGGGAAGGGTCCCAGCCATGAGCAACCCCTACGCACTCGAATACAAGGTCGTCACCTTCCGCGAGTCACTGATCGGAGACGCACTGGACAGCGACAAGCTGGAGAAGGTTCTGAACAAGCACGCCGAGGACGGCTGGGCCCTCAAGGCGATCACGTCCGCCGACGTCAAGGGCCGCATAGGGCCGGGTGCGGTCGAGGGCCTGCTGATCACTCTGGAGCGTCCGCGCCGCTGACGACTGCCGTTCCTTCGCGGCAGGGTGCACTTCGCCTGCCCGCTCCGGCTGTCCGGCGGCAAGCGCGCAGGGTCGCGCGTCGCTCGCCGGACGTGAGCACTCGACCGTCCAACGCGTCGCGTCGGACCGTATGAGTAAACGAGTTGCCGGGCGAGGCAGCAACTCCACTCCGACCGCGAATCCCCGTGCCGCCCGCTCGGGCCGGCCGATCGCATCGCAAGCTCGTCCCACTCCCGGCGGCGGACAGCCGGACCGCCGCCGGGGCGCTGCCCCTGGATGCCACCGATTCCAGGATGCCGAGCGCCTTCTCGACGTGCCCTCCGTTCTTTGCGATCACATGACCCCGGGCAGTCCCGTCAACGGCGGCGCCGCCTCGCGAGATCGCCTCCTCCGACGAGGACGTAGCGCCCGAGTGCTCGAAGTACGGCCGTAGGGAGTTGCCGAGGCCGGCCAGTACGTCGCCCTGATGACGGCCGCCTGCGCCGGAGGCCCGGTCCACCGCAGCGTGCTCGAACTCGATGGCCTGTCGCGCGCTGCCCGTGACTCCGCCGCTCGGCAGGACACCATCCACTGTCGCCCAGGTGTCGCCCCCCTCCGGCGGCAGTGCCCAGGAATCCTCCTGACTGACGGCAGGTCAGGCAAGACCTGCGGATCCGGTCCGGACCCCCACTGCTTCAGCGGTGTGTGCCGTGTCACGCCGCCCAAATGCCGTCTAAGTTGTCTGCATCACAGCGGAAATGTCCATTTAGCGTCCATGCTCGAACCGGACAACAGCCCCCGAAGTGGGCCTTATCCGCAACCCCTTGGGCATGAAGCTCCAAAGTGACCCATGACACAGCACTCATGGCATTCCTGCTTTTTCCCCCGGAAAGGTGCACCATTATGTCCGCTTACCTCTGTCCTCCTGCCGTGATACACGGCGAGCACGCAGTGAAGACCAGCCAGATCGTGGCGGAGGTGCGCGACCGGCACCCGCACGCGGCATGGGCACCGCGGATCGACGGCATCGCGGCCAGCACCGGCATCGAGACCCGCGGGTGGATGCTGCCGCTGGAGACCGCCGTCGCGCCGGGCAAGGGCAGCGGCCTGCAGGCTGTCGGCATCGGGCCGGCCCAAGAGGCGCTGGCACGCGACGGGTTCACGCAGCAGGACGTCGACCGCGCGATAGCCGCCCTCGAGGCGATACCCACGCCGCAGACCGTCCAGGAGCGCACCGCGCCGGCCTGGGAGGCCGTGCAGTCCTACGGTGAGCGTGCGGCACGCGGGGCCCTGCAGATCGCCGGGCTGGACGCCGCGGACGTCGACTGCCTGATCACCAGCCACTCCACCACTCCGGCGCTGCCGGGTCTGGACGTCGCCCTGTCCAACAGGCTTTCGCTCCGCAACGACGTGATGCTGCTGCCGGCCACGCAGTGGGCCTGTATCGCGGGGACCCGCTCCCTGGCGCTGGCGGCGGACCTCGTGGCCGCGGACCCCGACCGGGTGGTGCTGGTCGTGATCGCGGAGGCGCTGAGCACGACCTACCAGCCCGCGGACGACACCCTCGAGTCGCTGATCGTCCGGTTGCTGTTCGCGGACACCGCGGTCGCCGCGGTGGTCACGGGCCGCCAGAGGCGCGAGTCGGTGCTGCGGCTGGACTCCGCCTGGCACCACACCCTGCCCGGCACCCAGGACCTGCACCGCCTGGACACTCGGTCGGACGGCACCCACTTCGTGATGGACCGGCGCGGGCCGCGCGCCGTACAGGAGACGGTCACCGCGATGTGGGAGTGGCTGCGCGTCCGTTACCAGGACGACCCCAGCTCCTGGCACCCCGACGTGCTGCTCGCGCACCCCGGCGGGACCCGGGTGCTGGAGTACATGGAGCAGACGATGCCTGACGCGTGGCCGTCGGGGCTGCTGGACTACAGCAGGGACAGTTACACCACCGGCAACCGCGGAGGCGCCGCCGTGTTCGACATCATGCGGCGGGCACACGACGCCGGGCAGAAGCCGGGCAGTCGCGCCGTCCTCTACGCGGCGGCACCGGGCCTCAGCGCCACCGCCCTGGAGGGGGAGTGGCTGTAGCGCGAGCCCACGCCACCCGAACCGGGAGACGGGCCGCCCGCATCACCGGTCACGACACCGGTACTCGACACCGGTCCTGCTGAGGGCGCCGTACGTACCGGCCGTGGCGCCGGCCGACGGGCGCGCCTCCCGTACCCTCGCCGTGCTCTCCTGCGCCGCTCGTGCCCCCGCCCTCAGCCGCGTCACCTGGCGACTTCCGCCCAGACCACCTTGCCGGTGTCCGTCCACCGCACCCCCCACCGGGTGGTGAGCCCGTGCACGACGTACAGGCCACGACCGCTGTCGTCGAGGAGGCCGCCCCGGCTCAGCCGTGGCCTGCCGTTGCCGGTGTCTCCCACCTCGCACAGCAGGCTGTGACCGGACCTGATCAGCCGTACCGTGATGGGACCGGTGGCGAAGCGCACCGCGTTCGTGACCAGCTCGCTGATCAGCAGCGACACGTTGTCCAGGGTGTCGCCCCTGGTGCGCCATTGCCGCAGCAGCGCGGAGACCTGCGCGCGGGCGCGGGCGGGTGCGTCGTCACGGGCGGGCAGCCGCCAGGTCGCGGTGTCCCCCTTGCGGTAGCCGATCATGCGCGCGAGCAGCAGGGTCACGTCGTCGCGGTGACGCACGGGCGCCATTGCGGAGACGACGTGCCGTGCGGCCTGCTGCAGGGTGTCCCAGGGGTGCACCGTGGACACGACCTGGGCAAGCCTGCCGATGCCCTCGTCGATCGACAGGGCAGGATCCTCCACCAGACCGTCGGTGTAGAGGGCGAGCAGGGAGCCCGGGGGCACGTCGAACGTGTGCACGTCAAACGGCTCACGGAGTGCGAACTCGGCTCCCAGGCCGGGGTGAGGGCTGACCGGCAGCGGGCCCGCGTGCCCGTCCGGGGACACCAGGACCGGAGGGAGATGGCCGGCACTGGACAGCGCCACGTGGTGGCTGACCGGGTCGTAGAGGACGATGCAGCAGGTCGACCCGAGGGCGCTGTAGCCGGCCGCCAGCCCGGAGTCCGCGTCGTCCAGCAGCGACACGGTCTCGTCCAGGTGCTCCAGGACCTCGTCGGGCGCCAGCCCGGCGGACAGCAGCGCGCGGGCCTCCATGCTCAGCTGGCCCATGGTTGCCGCGGCTCCCAGGCCGTGCCCGACGACGTCACCGACCACCAGCGCGGTACGGCCGTCCGGCAGCGGAAAGCTGTTCACCCAGTCGCCGCCGACGCCCGCGCTGTCGGGGGTGGCGGGCTGGTAGACGCTGGCGATCTCGATGGTGTCGCCGCCGGTGCGGGGCAGCAGCCGGCGCTGCAACGCCAGCACCTGCGTGTGCTCGCGCTGGTGCTGACGGGCCAGGTCGACGTGGTGGACGGTCCTGGCCACCAGTTCCTGCAGGTCGAACAGCTCGCTGTCGCGGAAGGGGGAGTCCGCCCGCCGCCAGACCTCCACCACGCCCAGCACGACGGGCGGCGCGCCGTCCAGGACCAGCGGTATGCAGGCCACGCCCGCCGACCGGTCACCGGGCACCAGGGCACGCATCACTCGCGGACTGCCGAGTACCCGCTCGACCGCCTCCCGGTCGGGTATGACGATGGCCTGCGGTGCATCGTTTCGCCGTACAGCCTGCGCGAGCAGGCGGCTCGCGTCGCTGGGAAGATCGTCGCCGGTGGTCACGTAGCCCTCGGGCCACGCGCGGTCCGGCACCAGAGCCGCCCGCCGCAGCCGGATGCGCCCCTGCGCATGGTCGGTGACTCCCTCACCCGTCCACACGGCGAAGTCGAGGTCGACGGCGGCCACGTCTCCCCAGGCCAGCAGGGACTCCGCCAGCGACTGCGCGGTCTCGCCGATGTCCAGCGAGGTGCCGATCGCGGTCTCGGCGGCGTACAGGTGCAGCCTCGTGGCCATCGCGATCACGGAGACGGTCAGGCCTTCGTGAGGCACCGCGGCGGGCAGGATACTGAGCGAGACCACCAGCTCCGACCCGTCGCGGCGCCGCAGGCGCTGGATCCGGGCGACGTGCGCTTCACCGGTTTCCAGGACCTGCCGCAACCGCCGTGTGACCGTCGGTACGTCCCCGGGGGGCAGGAGATCGACGAAAGGGCTCCCGACCGCGGGGTCCAGACCCGCGAATACGGGGGCGTCCAGATTGCAGCGGGTGATTCGCAGGTTCCTGTCCAGGTTGACCGCGCCCAGAATCTGATCCTGACCGCCGACTGCCGCCTTGTCGGGTACGCGTCGGCCTATGGCGTGGTTGCCCTCTGCCTCGGCAGGACCTGCGGCCGCTGCCGCTGCCGCTCCGCCGCTCGGGATGTAGCGCCCCAGGGCGCTGCTCACCAGGTCGAACGGCGAGGAAGACGAAGGCGAGGGTGTGGAGTCCATGCGGCTCTCTCAGCAATCCGGCACACCTCATTGAATAACACTGGGAGTCGCTTCGCCCACATCAGCGGATCACGCGCTGAACGCGGACAGTGAGGAACGCCGCGGCCGGCGGGGCCGGGATCACGGTGCCGGGGTCCCTCGCCCGTCAGGATGCGACGACCGCCGCAGGACCGACCTCGTCACGCCGAATCCGTCACGCACAACACGACGTTCGACGTCACCGGCCGGCGGCTGCGGGATCACCCCCGCTGTGCTCTCGGTCCAGCGCGCGATGGTGGGCCTGTGCTGGATCCGCAGCTCACGAGCGCCCCCCTCAGTCCGGCGAATACGGCCCAGGAACCGGTGTTCACGTCGGGCAAGGCGGCCCCGCCACGATCTGGTGTTCGCACGCGGACTGCTCCTGCTTCCGGCTGCAGAGCCCGGCTGCTCAGCGGCCTGCTGTCCAGCCCGCGGTTCGGCGGTGCCGGGCGGCCTGGTCGCCGCCACCATGCGCACGATGGGCCGGCTGCTGCCGGCCGGCGCCTGACCGGCCGCGTTCCGCACCGCTTTGCGCTCGTCGAGCCCCATCGCCCTCGGGGCGCGCATCATCAAGGAGGGGACCTCGACGAGGAGTGGCGATGAGGTTGTCGTTCCTTGAACCCCTCTACGCGGAGCCGGGCCCGTTCGCCTCCGTGTACCTGAACACCTCCCGAAACGTCGAGCATCCCGACCGGGCGATCGCGCAGCGCTGGCGACGGCTGCGCGAGAGCCTGTCCCGTCAGGGCTCGGACCGGGCGCTGCTGAACGTACTGGAGGAGGTGGTCGGCGCCGACACAGAGGTACCGGGGGCGCACGGTCAGGCCATCTTCGCCGCCCACGGCACGCTCGTCCTGGACGGAGAGCTGCCCAGGCCGCCCGAGCACGACTCCGCGCGCTACAGCACCCTGCCGGAGGCGATGCCCCTGGTCACCCAGCACCTTCCGGAGATCCCCTACATGGCCGTGGTCGTCCACTACGGCGGCCTTCCGACCGCCGAGACCCACGGCTGGGTGACTCTGGAGGCGGAGACCGGCACCTGGCCCGCGTCGACCGTGACCCCGGGTGAGCGGCTGCACCGCAGGATTGCTGTGGCGACCTGGCACCGCGCCTCCCTCCGGCTCGGCCACCGACTGGACGAACGGGCACGGCGCGCTCATGCCGACGCCGTCGTGGTGGGCGGAGACGAGTGGGCGTGCAACGTACTGATCCGCCGACTGCCGCACAGCCTGCGGGACAAGGTCGTACGCGTGGGCGGCCGGACCCCCACCGACACAGGACGCGCCCTGTTGGAGCCGCAGCTCGACGGCGTCTTCCGCGGCCGCATGGCCGCGCACGACCGGGAACTCGTGGACATCTTCATCGGCCGGCGCGCTCTGGACGGACCCATGACGGAGGGGCTGGCCGCCACCGTCGCCGCCCTCCAGCGTGGCCAGGTCGCGGCACTGCTGCTGAACCGGCCGCCAGAGTCTTCGCTGCGACTCTGGGCGGGCTCCCAGCCCACTCAGCTCGCCCTGACCGAGGCCGAGCTGATGTCCTTCGGCGTGCGGGCCCCGCGCGAGGAACGCGCCGACGAGGCCCTCGTCCGGGCCCTCGTCGGCACCGGTGCCGAGCTGGTCGTCGTGCCGGAGAGCGAGCTGAGGCTGTACGAGGGCGTGGGTGCCCTGCTGCGGTACGCCGACCCGGGGACCCCGTCCTGACGCCGACGCGCTGCGCCTCCCGGATCACGGGTCGCCCCTTGCGCCCGACCGCCCCGCATCGCGCCGCGTGCGGAACACGCCGACACTGGGCTGGAGCGGCAGCGCGGCGTACGAGCGGCGGATGGGACACATGGACAGGAGCAGGAGCGGCCCGGAGAAGACGAACGCTTCGATCACCCCGCCCAAGACCTGGCCGGTAGGCGTGTCGGCGGTGGCCGACCCGCTGCGGTACTACCTGGAGCAGACGACGGTCCGCCGTACGACGCTGACGCCGCTCAACCTCAACCAGACCAAGGGCTGCGACCGGCCGGAACCGGACCCCGCTCATCGGCACCACTGCGAGTACCGCGAGAACGGCGCCAAGCACATGAGCAACGAGGCGACGCCGGACGGCGAGCACGATCACGCCGCGCGGTTTCCGGAACGCACCACAACCGGGGCCGCCGACGCCACCGCCACGGCCCCGCGGTCCAATGGTCCATGAACGGACCCCCGAGGACCTGGTCCGCGCGGCCCACGCCGTGGGCGTGACCGATGCCCGCCTCCTGCAGGCCGTACGGAGCATCCCCCGGGCGGAATTCGTCCCCGCGGACGAGGTGGCGTCCGCGTACCGGGACACACCCGTTCCGCTCCCCCACGGGCAGGTGACCACCCAGCCCTCGCTGATCACGATGATGGTCTCCGCTCTCGCCCTCACCGGAGACGAACAGGTCCTGGAGGTCGGGACCGGATACGGCTGGCAGACTGCGCTGCTGGCCCGCTTGGCCGCGTACGTCGTCAGCGTCGAGCGCTGGCCCGACCTGGCCGACGAGGCCCGCCTGCGGCTGGCCCGGCAGGGCGTCGGCAACGCCGAGGTCGTACTCGGCGACGGGACCCTCGGGATGCCGGCCCATGCCCCGTACGACGCCGTCATCGTCTGTGCGGCCTTCCCGCGAGTGCCTGAGCCGCTCGTGGACCAGCTCCGCACCGGTGGCCGGCTCGTCCAGCCGATCGGGCAGGGCGGGCAGGAGCGCGTCGAGCTGTACGAGCGACGGGCCCACAACCTGGTGCACCGCAGGACGGTCACCGCGGCCCGGTTCGTCCGGCTGTACGGCGCCCATGGCTACGACCAGCGGTGACGCGCTCAGCGCTGGTAGGTCCCGACCAGGGTGCCGGAGGCCAGCTCCCTGCCCCTCAGGGCACGGTGCACGTCCTCGGCGCCCGGGTGACCGTGCAGCGGCAGCGGCTCGGACAGGGCGTGCAGGCGGAAGAAGTAGCGGTGCGGCCCGTGCCCTGGTGGAGGCATCGGCCCTCCCCAGCCCACGCGGCCGAATCCATTGGGCCAGGGCAGGCCGCCCTGGGGCTTCTGGCCCTCCGCCGTCCCGGTGGTCCCCGGATCGATGCCGGTCACCAGCCAGTGCAGGAAGGTCGTCCCCGGCGCGTCCGGGTCCTCGCACAGGAGCACCAGCTCCGTGGCCTCGTGGGGCACCCCCGACCAGGTCAGGGGCGGTGAGATGTTCTCGCCCTCCCCGCTGTACCGACGGGGGATCACCGTTTTGTCGTCGAACGCGGTGCTGCTGAGTTGAATTCCGCTCATGCGCGCCGCCATACCCGCAACGGCGGCACCGGCACCGGTTCACAGCCCAAAACCCCCGCTCGGCCGACCCCACCCGGCCCGCCTCCGGAAGGGGGGTGAAGATGGCAGTGTGCCGACAAGGATCCTGCTCGAGGGCCGCCCTGGCGCGGGCAAGACGACCGCCCTGCGCCGGCTCGCCGCGCTGCTGCCCGCCCACGCGGCCACCGGCTTCACCACGGAGGAGATCCGGCAATCCGGCGCCCGCGTCGGTTTCGCCCTGGAAACCTTGGCAGGCCGGCGGGAAGTGCTCGCCCATGTCGACCTGCCCGGTCCGCCGCGGGTAGGGAAATACGGCGTCGACCCGGGCGTCATGGAACGACTGGCGCTGCCGTCGCTTCGGCCGGCAGCAACCGAGGAGGCAACAGGGCGGCTGGTACTCATCGACGAGCTGGGGCGGATGGAACTGGCGTGCACGGCGTTCCGGCACGCGGTCGACGCGCTGTTCGCCGCAGAGGTCGACGTCGTCGCCACGGTCCACACGCACCGAGATCCGTTCACCGACGCCCTCAAGCGGCGCGCCGACATCGAGGTCATCCAGCTCACTCCGGCAAACCGGGACGTCCTGCCGGGGGAGCTCGCGGCCCGGCTGCAGCAGCCCCGGACGCACGGAAGGCCTCCCCCTCACGGATGAGAGGCCAACCTCCGACCGGCTGACCAGCACCAGGTGGCACAGGCCGACTGCGTACGCCTCATCAATGTCGCCTCCCGTTCCCATGGCGGCGCATCATGCCGGCCCCCTGATGCATGCCACCCTGGAGCCGGAGACGGACGAGCACTTGGCCACGGAGGGCCGCCGGGTCGGCGGGCGGGTCCCGTCCGGGCGGCAACAAGCGCAACGGCTACGGGCCCAGAAGGTCATGACGGAGGTCGGTGCGGTCACGGTCCGGGTCCCCCGGGACCGGCTGGGTACGTTCCGGCCTCAGCTGCTGCCCTCGTACGTCCGCCGCACGGGCGCGCTGAACGACATTCTGATCTCACTGACCGCGAAGGCCTGACCGGACACTGCGGCTCCTGCGCGACAGTCGGCCCGTGCCGAACCCGCGAAGGCCTGCTGGAACGCACAGTTGGGCAGTGTGACGCGTCACATACAGACAACACTGCACCACTGTGGGAACTTCAAGTGCCCTTCCTGCCAGCCTGGTTACTGAAAAGCCGAGCGTGAGGTCCGGCCGACCGCACGGATCGCGTCGCTCGTCCCACGTGTGCGTAAGAGGCGGAACCGCGGGCCGGCGGGGGAACCGGCGAGAGGGGCGGCCCGCCTGCGGAGAGGATCGAATGCGCTCTTTCGAAGCCCTGACGCTTGATCAGGCAGTAGACACGGTTCGCTATCCCCTGTCGGAACTCGCGAGCGCCCGGGGACAGGCCGTGGTTTCCCGTGCCCGGCGCGACCTGTCGACTCTCGGATGCACCGTGCTGCCGGACTTCATTCGCCCGTCGCTACGCGATGTGCTGCGGCAGGAGTGCTCGGCCATCGCCCCCCGGGCGCACCACGACACCGAGACGGTGAACGTCTACAACATCGCATTGGACTCGGCACTGCCGGAGGACCATCCGGGCCGGAAGGTCTTCGAGCGGGGTAACGCGTTCGTCGCGCGGGACCGCATCCCCGCGGACTCCCTCATCAGCCGGCTCTACTCCGACATGGCATTCCGGCACTTCATCGCCCGCTGCTTCGAACTGCCGGAGCTGCACGAACTGGCGGACCCGCTCTCCGGGCTGGTTCTCAACGTCATCGCGCCGGGCATGGAGCACCCCTGGCACTTCGACACCAACGAGTTCACCGTGAGCATGCTCACCCAGCAAGCGCAGGCCGGCGGCGTCTTCGAGTACTGCCCGAACATTCGGACCGCGCAGGACGAGAATTTTGACGACGTCCGGGACGTGGTGGACGGCCGGGGCGAGCGGTTGACCCGGCGCCTCCCCCTGCAACCTGGTGACCTTCAGTTGTTCAAAGGCCGCTACTCGCTGCACCGAGTGAGCCCGGTGCGCGGCGAGGTCGCGCGCCACTCCGCGATATTCGCCTACAGCGAGCGCCCCGGCGTCATCGGGAGCGTGGAACGTACCCGGCAGCTCTTCGGCCGGGTGCTGCCCGAGCACCTGGCGGCCGAGGGCCGGGCGGTCCGCGGCGACCGGCTCCTGGACTAGCCGGCGGCGAGAACGCGTAGTCGCTGTAGGCCGTTTCCCCCTGCGCGATCCCACGGAGGAGTAAGCCCTGTGCGTTTCGACGTGACCGGAAAAGTCTCACTCGACCACATCTACGACCAGCCTGATCCGCGAACCTATTTCAGGGTGCTTCGCCCGCTCGACTACTGCGTTCCGCAGCAGGCCAAGCCCTACTTCGCCAAGATCATCACGGAGTACCGTGAGTCCCGGCACGTCGCGGTACCGAAGGTGCTGGACATCGGCTGCTCGTACGGAACCAACGCCGCCCTGCTGAAGTACGACGCGACCATGGACGAGCTGTACGCGCGCTACGGCGACGAGGAGCGTGCGGGTGAGAGCCGCGAGGCTTTGCTGGCCCGCGACCGGGAGCTGGCTCGGTCGCGCCAACCCCCGCAAGCGATCCGCTTCGTCGGCCTCGACACCTCCGGCAGCGCGCTGTCCTACGGTCTTGAGGCCGGGTTCCTCGACGACGTGGTGGAAGCCGACCTGGAGGAGCACGAGCCCACACCGCGACAGCGCGCCCAGCTCTCGGGTACGGACCTGGTGATCTCGACGGGCTGCGTCGGCTACGTCACCGAGCGGACGCTCACGCGAGTAGTCCGAGCACAGGGCACCCGCCGGCCCTGGATGGCGCACTTCGTGCTGCGGATGTTCCCGTTCGACCCCGTCGAGCGCGCACTGGCGAGTCTGGGCTACCGGACCGTCCGCGTCGACGAGGTGTTCAGACAGCGTCGGTTCGCCTCCCCGCAGGAGCAGGCGCTCGTGCTCGACAGCATGTCGGCCGCAGGGGTGGATCCACGGGGCCTGGAGGCGGAAGGCTGGCTGTACGCACAGCTCTACCTTTCCCGGCCGTACGACATCACAGGTACCGACGATCCGAATCGAGAACAGAGTTGAAGACCAGTCAGGATGCGTCAGGCAACGCGACCTTCGCCCAGGAGGACAGCCTCCCGCGCGTGCCGCTGCCTACGCTGGATGCGAGCTGCGAGCGGTTTCTCGCCTGGTGTACGCCGCTGCTGACCGCCGACGAGCGGTCGGCGACCGAGGCGGAGGTTGCCGCCTTTCTCCGACCCGGTGGCCCCGGCCGGGTGCTGCATGCCGCGCTGGAGGAATACGACGCCACGGAGGGCACGCACAGCTGGCTCGACACCTTCTGGCCGTACCGATACCTGGGCCGCCGGGACCGGATCGCGCTCAACGCCAACTTCTTCTTCCTGTTCCAGGACTCCGACCAGGCGCAGGTGGAGCGGGCGGCCGGGCTCGTCGCCGGGGCCCTCAACTACAAGCGGCAGCTCGATCAGGGGCTGATTCCACCGGTGGTGCAGCGCGGAGCACCTCAGTCGATGGTGCAGAACAAGTTTCTGTTCTCCACCACTCGTATCCCCGGCGTGCAGCAGGACACCGTCCGCGCCCCCCACACCGAGGAGTGGCCGGGCCCGTCCGAGGCCCGGCACGTCGTGGTGTTCTTCCGGGGCGGCATGTTCCGGCTGGACGTGCTGGGTCCGGACGGTGTCCCGCACAGCCTGGATGACATCGAGGCGGGACTGCGCGCCGTGATGAAGGCCGGCGCCGACCCGGCCGGCGCGGACACCTCGGTGGGCCACCTCACCACCATGGCCCGCGCGGAGTGGGCGGCCGCCCGGGAGTCCCTTGTCGCCTGCCACCCCCGCAACGCCGACGCCCTTGACGATGTCGAGACCGCGCTGTTCTGCGTCGCTCTGGAGGACTTCGCCCCCGCGGACGTCCAGGAGGCCTGTGACCAGCTGCTGTACGGCGACCGCGGCAACCGCTGGTTCGACAAGGCCGTGTCCTTCGTCGTCTTCGCCGACGGACGGGCGGGCATCAACGTCGAGCACTGCGAGTTGGACGGGACCACGATCCTCACCTTCACCGACGCCCTGCTCAACACCCCGGCCGAGGAGCAGTCCCGGCAGTCCGGAGCCCGCTCCCAGGGGCTGCCGGCGCTGGAGCGGATCGTGTTCGAACTGGACGACGCGCTGCGGGACCAGGCGCGCTCCGCCGCCGACGCGTTCGCGGCGTACGGGGAGAACACCGCGACCAGCACGTTGTCGTTCGCGGACTTCGGCAGCAGCGCGGCCAAGGGGTTGGGGGTCTCACCGGACGCGTTCGTCCAAGCCGCCTACCAGCTCGCCCACCAGCGCGCCAAGGGGCACCTGGGTGCCACGTACGAGTCGATTGCCACCCGGCAGTACCGGCACGGGCGGACCGAGGCGATGCGCGTCGTCACCACCGAGATGGTGGCTTTCGTGGCGGCGATGGAGGACCCGGTAGTGGACGCGGACGCCCGGCGCGCCGCGTTCCGGGCAGCCACCGAGGCCCATGTGGCACGCGCGAAGGCGTGCCAGGCCGGGCAGGTGCCGGAGCAGCACCTGTGGGAGCTGGAGCTGATCCAGCGCCGGCGCGGGGCCGAGCTGGGGGTGACCGAGCAGCCCGCGCTGTACCGGACGCCGGGCTGGTTGACCATGCGGGACGACTACCTGAGCACGAGCTCCGCGCCGTCCGTCAATATCCAGTACTTCGGCTTCGGGTCGACCAGCAGCCAGTGCATCGGTGTCGCCTATGTGCTGCTTCCCGAGCGGTTCAACCTCTACCTGAGCACGCCGATGGCGGTCGCTGCGCAGATGCGAACGTTCGCCGACCGGCTCCGGGAGGCGATGGACGAACTCCGGGAGCTGCTGGCGTCCGAGCGGCCCGAGGACTGAACGGAGCCCGCCGCCGGACCGGAACTCCCGACCGGGGAGCACGGTCCGGCGGCACGGACGCCTCCAGTGGCGGAGCAGGTCCTGAGCTGAGCGGAGAAAGACCAGGTCAGCGTCGCCGCCGTCGGCCGCCGCGCGGACGTTTCCCGCACCTTCCTCCACGGCGATCGCGACGTCAGAGCCGCAGTCACCACTGCCATGACCGAGGCCGGAGAATGCCGCTCCCAGTTGCGTACTGAGATTTGGCGGCCACACCCAGGACGATCTTGCTCAGCCCAGGAAGCTCAGCCGCACCTGACGGTTGGCATTGTCTTTATTGGTGTCCACGAGACACACCGACTGCCAGGTGCCCAGCTCCAGTTGGCCGCCGATGACCGGAAGGGTCGCGTGCGGCGGGACGATCGCGGGCAGGACGTGGTCGCGGCCGTGGCCCGGGCTGCCGTGCCGGTGCTGCCAGCGGTCGTCGGCGGGGAGCAGGGCGTGCAGGGCGGTCAGGAGGTCGTCGTCGCTGCCGGCACCCGTCTCGATGACGGCGATGCCGGCAGTTGCATGAGGCACGAAGACATTGAGCAGGCCGTCGCGGCCGGCCGCGGCCTCACGCAGGAACTCCGCGCAGTCGGAGGTCAGGTCGACGACCCGCTCCCGGGAACCGGTGGCGACGTGCAGCATCCGAGTGGTGAAGGCATGTGGCATGCCTCCATCCTGGCCCATACACCGGGCTCCCCATGGCGTGGCGCGACCTCTTCCTGGTACGTGCGGTCCATGGGCGAAGCACCGTTGACCATGGAGCGCGTCGCGGGCCCTTTCGGCATGGTCGGGGACTCAGGCTTTGGGTTGACGAAGTGCCCGGTCCCGGTCGCCCGGCGTCGGCCCGGTCCGCCAACGAGCCCTCAGGACCCCGTCGTTGTCGGGCATGACAGCAGTGCACAGCGGCACACGTTCACCCGCATACACCGGCAGTAGTGCGGCAGCGCGGGCACCGGACATTCGGGCGGTCAGTTCGGCGAACCCCTCCTCGTCGGCGACGGCACTGTGGATGAGGCCGTCGTCGTGCTGCCATACGCCTTCGACAAGGCCATCAGCGGGCAGGGCTCTCAGGGCGGCGTCGATGTCCGTGGACAGGGGTGGCCAGACTCCGAGACGGGCCCGGGGAGCCAGTGCGACGCGAACCGAGTCGATGGTGTCGCTGGTGAGGTGGTGCCATCGTGAGGCGCCTTCGAGATACGTCTCTTCCAGGATTCCTGCGCGGCCGGTGACGACTGCCCCGTGCAGCTCTGCCCAGAAGTCATCGTCCCCGGGCCGCTGGACGCCCTGCTGTTCCTCCTCGGCCTCGAAGGCGTACGGGGAGGCGTCCAGACGCTCTGGGAACAGTCCGAGCTCGCGGGTGCGGGAGAGCGCTTCCCCGCAGGGCCGGCTGCTGGTGATGTAGAGGTACTGGTCCCACCCCACGTGGACCGCGAACGTGTCCTCCGTCTCCAGTCGGCACCAGGCACCGGTGTCGCGCAGCATGACCCGCACCAGCTCCAGCGCGATGTCGAGCGGGACCTGTGCCCCGTCGTGGAAGCCGGCCAGGCCGGACGGGAAGAGCCCGTCCAGGCCGAAACCGTCCACCGGAGGTTCGACACCGAAGTGCGCGAGGGAGGGAACCTGCGGTTCGCGTACGACCAGGTGCTCGATGCCCGTGTCCGCGGCGAACGCCGCGACCGCCTGAAGACAGGCCGCCTCGACCTCGCCGTGGTCGCTGACAGTGTCCTCAGGACCGGTGTAGTGGCCGTGTTCGTCACGGTCGGCGGGGTCGTACTTGGTGACGCGGTACACGTGGGTCGGCACGGCCCCATCCTTCCGCACAGGCCCGTCCGCACCCGCCCGCTCAGCGCGATGTCCTCTGCCACGAATCGCCGGTTCCCCACCGAGTGCTCGGGAAGATCCATGACCGCCTCACTGTTGGTGGAACCGTGAACGAATTGCGCGAGGTCGAGGTATTGGTCATAGGCGCTGGTCAGGCCGGTCTGTCCAGCGCCTATCACCTGCGACGCACCGGCTTCGAGCCGGACCGCGACTTCGCGGTCCTGGACCACTCCCCCGGCCCGGGCGGCGCCTGGCAGTTCCGCTGGCCGTCGCTGACGTACGGCAAGGTCCACGGGATGCACTCCCTGCCCGGCATGGAACTGACGGACGCCGATCCGGCCCGGCCCTCCGCGGAGGTGATCCGCGAGTACTTCGACCGGTACGAGCGCACCTTCGACCTGCGGGTACGGCGCCCCGTCGACATCCGCGCCGTGCGCGAGGGGGACGATGGGCGACTGCTCGTGGAGACCTCGGACGGCAACTGGTCCACGCGGGCGCTGATCAACGCGACCGGCACCTGGGACCGGCCGTTCTGGCCGCGCTACCCCGGTCAGGAGACCTTCCGCGGACGGCAGTTGCACACCGCGCAGTACGCCGGCCCCGAGGAGTTCACCGGGAAGCGGGTCCTGGTCGTCGGCGGCGGGGCGTCCGGCACCCAGCACCTGCTGGAGCTGGCCCCGTACGCGGCCACCACCACCTGGGTCACCCGGCGGCCCCCGGTCTTCCGCGAGGGCCCGTTCGACCAGGAAGCGGGCCGCTCGGCGGTGGCACTGGTGGAGGAGCGGGTACGGCAGGGTCTGCCGCCGAGGAGTGTGGTCTCCGTCACCGGACTTCCGCTCAACGACGCCATCCGGCAGGGACTGGCCGACGGGGTCCTGGACCGGCAGCCGATGTTCGACCGGATCACCCCGGACGGGGTGGAGTGGAACGACGGCCGGCACGCGGACACCGACGTGATCCTGTGGGCAACCGGCTTCCGGGCCGCACTGGATCACCTCACGCCTCTTCGGCTGCGCGAACCGGGCGGCGGGATCCGGATCGACGGGACCCGCGCGGTCGCCGATCCGCGCATCCACCTCGTCGGCTACGGCCCCTCGGCCAGCACCATCGGCGCCAATCGGGCCGGACGCGCGGCCGTACGGGACATCACGCGGCTGCTGGCCGAAAAGCCGGTCGAGCCGGCCGCCGCGTGATGTCCCGCCGGCTCAGCGGGGCGGCTGCGTGGCCGGCAGCCGCTGCGGACTTCCGCTGGGCTGCTGCGGCTGCTGGGACTGGCCCGACGGCTGGTGCGCGGCGTTGAACTCGGCCACGTTGCGCACATGTTCGGAGTAGTCGGCGGTGAAGCGGGTGTCGCCCGGCCTGATCGTGACGAAGTACAGCCAGTCGCCGGGCGGCGGGTTGATCGCCGCACGCATCGCGTCCTCGCCGGGATTGTCGATCGGTGTGGGCGGCAGCCCCATGCGCTGGTAGGAGTTGTACACGCTCTCCATGCGGGTGTCGTCCAGGCTGGTGTGCACGGTGTTGCGGTTCAGCGCGTAGTTGATGGTGGAGTCCATCTGCAGCGGCATGCCCCGCTGCAGCCGGTTGAAGATGACCCGGGCCACCCTGCCCATGTCGGCCTTGGTGGCTGCCTCGGCCTGGACGATGCTGGCGATGGTGACGGCCTGATAGACGTTCACCGCGTTGAGCTGGGCCCCGGCCGCGACCGGCGCCCCGTTGAACTTCTTGTTGGCGGTGTCGACCATGAACCGCAGCAGCGACTCGGGGGTGGCACCCTTCTCGACGGGATAGGTCGCCGGGAAGAGGTAACCCTCCGGGTTGCCCGCGGCCTCCTTCGGCAGCTTGAGGCCGGCCTTGTCGAGTGACTTGCGGGTGCTGCCCTGGGGCAGCCCGAGGGCCCTGTCGACGGCGTCGTAGATCTGGTTCGCGCGCCAGCCCTCCGGGACGACCAGCATGGGGGGCTTCGCCTCCACGTGACCGCTCTCCCGAGTCAGCAGCGGCACCGCCACGGCGGCGGTGCCGGCCAGGGCGGCGCCGGACACGACGAGGAGGAACCTGCCCCGGCGCGTCAGTCGCATCGTGCTCCGTCGCGGAGTGTTCATCTGCATACAGGCACGTTAATACGTATATCGCTTAAAATCCGACATATCGTCAGCTTGTCGGCTACGGTTCCATGTCAGCCCGCCGGCTGCAGCTGGGCGTCCCTGCGCACTAGAGCCGCATAGCGGCCGTCCAGCTCCAGCAGCTCCTCGTGCGTGCCCCGTTCGGCAACCTTGCCGGAGTCCAGGACGACGATCTGGTCGGCACCGCGGACGGTGGACAGGCGGTGGGCGATGGTGAGGGTCGTCCGGTCGGCCGACAGGGCGTCGATGGCGTCCTGCACCGCGGCTTCGGTGCGGTTGTCCAGGGCGCTGGTGGCCTCGTCGAGTATGAGCACCGGCGGGTCGCGCAGGATGGTGCGGGCTATCGCGAGGCGCTGCTTCTCGCCGCCGGAGAAGCGGTGCCCGCGTTCGCCGACGACCGTGTCGTAGCCGTCGGACAGCGCGGCTATGTGGTCGTGTATCTGGGCGGCCCGGGCTGCCGCGTGCAGCTCCTCGTCGGTGGCGTCCGGCTTGGCGAAGCGGAGGTTGTCCGCGACCGAGGCGTGGAAGAGGTACGTCTCCTGCGAGACGACACCGACCGCGCGGGCGAGGGTGTCGAAGTCGAGGTCGCGCACGTCGACGCCGTCGATGGTCACGCGGCCGCCGGTGACGTCGTAGAGCCGGGGCACCAGATAGCCGAGCGTGGACTTGCCGGCGCCGGTCGGGCCGACCACCGCCAGGCTGCCGCCGGCCGGGACGGTGACGTCGACGCCGTCGATGACGGGGCCGCCCTTGCCGTCGTAGCGGAACTCGACCTGCTCGAAGCGGACCTCACCCTTGATCGTGTCGAGGTGGACCGGCTCCTCGCGCTCGATGATGTCGATGGGCAGGTCCAGGTACTCGAAGATGCGCTGGAAGAGCGCGAGGGAGGTCTGGATCTGGACGCCGGTCGCCAGCAGGCTCACGGCCGGGCGGAACAGGCCCTGCTGGAGGGAGACGAAGGCGACGATGGTGCCGAGCGAGACCTGCGGGCCGCCGAGCTGGAGGGCCAGGCCGGCGGTCCAGTAGATGACGGCGGGCATCGCGGCCATGACGATCGTGATCACGGCCATGCGCCAGCGCCCGGCCATGTTCGACTTCACCTCGAGGTCGACCAGCCGCTCGGACTCCTCGGCGAAGGACGCGGTGAGGGAGTCGGAGCGACCCATGGTGCGGCCCAGCAGGATGCCGCTGACGGAGAGCGACTCGGTGACCGTGGCGGCCATCGCGGCCATCTGCTTCTGGCGCTGGGTGGTGATCTTCTTGCGTTCGTTGCCGACGCGGCGGCTGATCCACACGAACACCGGCAGCAGGAGCAGCGAGACGACCGTCAGGCGCCAGTCGAGGGCGACCATCGCGACAATCGTGGCGACCACACTGGTGGCATTGGAAACGAGAGAGGTGGCCGTGGAGGTGACGGTGGCCTGCATGCCGCCGATGTCATTGGCGATGCGGGACTGCACCTCGCCGGTGCGGGTGCGGGTGAAGAAGGCGAGCGACATGCGCTGCAGACGGCCGTAGACGGCGGTGCGCAGGTCGTGCATCACGCGCTGGCCGACAGTGGTCGAGATCAGCGTCTGGAGCACGCCGAAGACGCTGGACAGGACGGCACTGAGGATCATGCCGAGCGCAAGCAGGCTCAGCAGGCCGGTGCGGCCGTCGGGGATCGCGACGTCGAGGGTCTCCTTGAGGAGGAACGGCGTGGCCACCGAGACCAGCGAGGATGCGCCGACGAGAAGGCCGACGATCGCGAGCCGCCCGCGGTAGGGACGGAAGAGCTTCAGGATGCGGCGCACCTGCCGGGGCTGTTCATCGGCGTCGGCAGGCGGGGTCCAGGAGGGTTCACGGTCGGGGTGCATGGGCTCCTACGGAGGTGAGCGGGCGCCGGCCGAGGGTGCGGCCGACGATGGCGAACGGATCGTAGCTCATTGTTACCTATACTCACAATGAACGGCATCCTGATATTGTTCCCGCATGACCACCCCGGATCCCGAGGGCCTGCTCGCCGAGCAGCTGCTGCGGCTCACCCGCCGGGTGCACCGCATCCAGAAACGCCACCTGGAGCGGCGCGACCTGGGCATCACGCCGGCCCAGTCCCGGCTGCTGCGCACCCTCGCGCACTACGGCTCGCCTCCGCGCATGGCCGACCTGGCCGAGCGCCTGGAGGTGGTGCCGCGTGCGGTGACGACACTGGTCGACGGGCTGGAGACGAGCGGCAAGGTGCGGCGGGTGGCGGACCCGACGAACCGGCGGGTGACCCGTATCGAGCTGACGGACGAGGGCCGGGCCACCCTGCGCGAGCTGCGCGGAGCGCGCCGCTCTGCCGCCGCGGAGATCCTGGCTCCGCTGACGGAGAAGGAGCGCGAGGTGCTGGGCGTGCTGCTGGACACCCTGATCGACGGAGAGGCCGCCAAGCCCTGCTGAACGGCCGCGGCCCCCGCTCCACGATGTCGAAGCGGGGGTCGCGTGCGTATGCGGACGCGGGCCAGCCGGCCTCGGCGATAGACGGCAGCCGATCCGCCCGAACGCCGCCCGACGCCCGGCCACCGGCCACACCGCCGCCGACGCCGACCGCACACAACACCGGCGGCGAGATCACTCGGGTGGCGCGGCCCGCACCGCCGCCTTCAGCAACGGCTGCGGTCCTCCGTCAGCACCCCTTGGACCGAGGTCAGCGAACGGTCGTAGCAACCGTCCGAGCCGGTGAGGCGGTAGCGCTCGCTCGACGTGCCGACCGCATGCCGCTGGTCGCGCGGGACGTTGATCGTGTACGCCGCGTCGCCGCTGTAGGTGTCGTCGAACCGCGACCACGCGGTGCGCCGGCCGCCCTGCCGCTCCACGACCGTCGCCCGGTCGCCGAGGTCCAGTACGGTGCGCAGCCGGTCGTTCGCTCCCAGAGTCGTGGCGCCGTTCATGGTGTACGTCCGGTGCGTGTGCGTCGTTCGCGCGGGGCCCTGCCCGTGCACGTTCACCGTCTCGTCGTCCGTCCAGGTCGCGTCGAGCCCGTCCGTGTTCTCGCCGTCGGTCCAGCGGTGCGCGGAGGTGTTCGCGAGCGTGCGGGTGACGGTGGTGGTCACGCGGCCGTGCGAGGTGTTCAGGTATCCGGAGACGGTGAGCCGGTGGCCCGCCTCCGTGTCGACGCGGTTCTCGGAACCGGGTGTGTAGGTCGAGGAGTTGGCGATGTCGCTCGCCCGGTCCGTGGTGAGGGCACCGGTGACGTGGGCGCGGTGGGCGTCCTGCCAGACCAGGACGTTCACGGGGGCGCTCCAGCCGGACTGCCCCGCGGGCACTCCCACGACGGAGACTTCGACGCGGTGCGGGCGTCCGTCGTTCAGAAGTCCGGCGAAGGGCGTCAGGTCGTACTGGACGGGCCTGACGTCGAAGGCGTGCAGCCCCGGGATGACGTACCAGAGGAAGGGGTTGGACCAGCCGCCGGTCCACACGTTCGGGAACGGAGCGGCGATGCCGGCGAGTTGCCCGTCGACCTTGATCTGCACCTCGCGGTACGGCCCGTGGTCCGCCTTGCAGGAGTACGACGCCGGGTCGGCCACGGTCAGGTACCAGAACTCCTCGCAGCCACCGCCGGATCCGGTGGCGTACACCTCGGCGACGATGCGCTCGCTGTTGCGCGGGGTGGTGAGGGTCGTACCGTCGGGCGTGTCGGCCAGGGTGAGGACTCGGTCGGGCGCGGGTGTCTCGGCGCGGCCCGCGTAGAAGGTGAGCGTCACCTTGACGTCGATGACACCGGTGTAGGTGTCGTCCACGACGTTTCCGATGAGCATTTCGACGTCCTGCGGGCCGCGGAAGGTGTCGCTGTAGCGGGTGACGTCCTTCTCCACATGCCACTCGATGCCGTCCGGCGACGGCTCGGGCGTCGAGGTGCGCAGGACCTCGACCCCGCCGACGTGCAGATAGCCGAGGCGGTCGTACTGACGTCCCTTCACCTTGCCGTCGAGGCGCAGGACGACCTTGCTCCAGTGGTCGCCGCAGCCCTGGGGCGGTGTGTAGGCGCCCCGGTAAGGGGTGAAGTCACGGAACTGGGCCTCGGCCAGGGTGACCTGGCAGGACTTGGTGTGCGGACGGTCGACGGGCGGGGCGGCGGTCACCGGGTCGTGCCAGTCTGTGCCGAACTCGGCCGGAACGTCCGTGGTTGCCTGGGGTGCGGCTTGCGCGGCAGTGACCCCGGTGCCGAAGAACGTGCCCGCCAGGAGGGTCGCTCCGGCGAGCATGGACATGACTATCCGTCTTCTCATGGCCGGTGTTCTACGGGGAGTCGGGGCAGTCCCGCAATGAGGCGTCCCGCCATCCGCACCAAGGGCTGTCCCGTAAGTGATCCCTGCCGTGCCGATGACCTCGCTGATTCAGCCACCCGGCGCCGGCGATGCCGCACAGGCGACCGTTGCCGACGAACGTCGCCCGATGCGGCACTAGCTCATCAGGTCGGCCTTGTCCCCCATGACCACCACGGGATGCTGATGCGGGTCGAGCGTGCGCAGCAGGTACTCCATGGCCGGCTTGGACATGCTGACGCAGCCCGACGTACCGCTGCCGTGGTCCATGTGCAGCCAGATGCTGCCGCCCTTCTCCTCACCCTGGGGGCGCGTCGGATCGTTCGGCGGGGTGCCCTTGACCCGGTTGTAGTCGATGGCGATGACGTAGTCGAAGTCGTGCCAGTGCGACTTGGCCCACCAGCGCGGGGCGGTGAAGGCGGCGTCCTGCGTGTAGGGCAGTTCGGCGCCCGGATCCTTGAGTACGCCGCCGGCGTCGGTGAGGGTGAACACACCGACGGGGCTGCGCCGGTCGCCGGAGTGATGGTCGGTGGTCCAGCCCTTCTTGCCGTTGTGTGCCGACCAACTGCGGATCCGCTGCCATGCCTCGCCGTGCTTGGCGTAGAGCACGACCGTGGCGTCCGCCGAATCCTTGCCGTCGCCGTAGACGGCCACCACCTGCCGGGAGTCGGCCGGAATCCGCCGCTGGAGGCCGGCGCCCACGCCCGGGATGCTGCGCGGGTCACGGCCGGCCGTGCCGGACTGCCGTGCCTGGCCGCCGGGTTCCGGGGCGGCGTGGCCGCGCCCCTCCGCCCCGCACGCGGACAGGGCCGCGAGGAGAGTTCCGAAGGCCGCCATCGCAATGGTCACTCGCCGCACACCGTCTATCCGCACCGGACCATGATGACATCCACGTATCGGCCGAACGAGCGACCCTCCGGGCATTCGCCGCACCGGACCACCGGCCTCTGGGACGTGGGCCGCTCCGGGTGACGGCACCTGGCCGGAACCCGGTGGATTTCGCAGACCGCCGGGGAAAACCGGTTGAAATTCACCAGTCTGCGACGCGACCCTTTCACGGTTTGTTCCCGCCTCCCGTCCTCCCTGACACGAGCCACTGGGACGTCATGCAGATTCAAGACCTTCCGTATTCCGACCCCGGCGTGCCGGACGCACGTTCGGGGCCCCGCCTCCTGTGGTGGCTCTGGCGCAACCAGATGGGCGGCCAGCTCAAGTCGCTCGCCTGGGGCCTGCTGCACTTCGTCGCCGTCTCCGCCCTGCCCTTCTGCGTCGGTCTCGCCGTCGAAGCCGTCATCGACCACTCAGGCACCCGGCTCGCCCTGACGGGTGTTCTGATGCTGCTGTGCGGCACGGCGATCGCCGTCGGCGACACCTTCCTGCACCGGACCGCCGTCACCAACTGGATCACCGCCGCCGCCCGGGTCCAGCAGTTGCTGGCCCGCAGGGCGGCCCAGCTCGGCTCCGCGCTGACCCGGCGGGTCGCGGCCGGCGAGGTGGTGGCCGTCTCCACCGGCGACGTGGAGAAGATCGGCTGGTTCGTCGAGGCCCTCTCCCGCTTCACCGCCG
This sequence comes from Streptomyces sp. NPDC044064, assembly GCF_056434245.1. Classification (NCBI taxonomy): domain Bacteria; kingdom Bacillati; phylum Actinomycetota; class Actinomycetes; order Kitasatosporales; family Streptomycetaceae; genus Streptomyces; species Streptomyces sp. NPDC044064. The sequence goes on along the minus strand of NZ_JBWKFN010000007.1, from coordinate 222,548 downwards.
CCGCGCTGACCGTCGTCGTGGTCTGCGTGGGACTGGTCGTCTACCAGCCCGCCCTCGGTGTGGTCGTCGCCGTGGGCCTGCCGGTCGTCGCGCTCGCCGTGCTGCCGCTGCTGCCGCGGGCCACCCGTCGCGCCGACGTCCAGCGCGAGAAGGCGGGCCGGGCCACCGAACTGGCCTCGGACACCGTCGCCGGACTGCGCGTGCTGCGCGGGATCGGTGGCGAGGAGCTGTTCCTCGACCGCTACCGCCGCGCCTCGCAGGAGGTACGGCACGCGGCCGTGCGCAGCGCCCGGATGTGGTCGCTGATCTCCGCGATCCAGGTGCTGCTGCCCGGACTGCTGCTGATCGTCGTCGTCTGGCACGGCACCCACCTGGCCCGGCAGGGCCGGATCACGGTCGGCGAACTCGTCACCGTCTACAGCGCTGTCATGGTTCTCAACTACCCGCTGCGGCACTTCGAGGAGATCGCCATGGCGTACTCCTTCTCCCGGCCCTCGGCCAAACGGGCAGCGCGCGTGCTGTCGCTGGAACGGTCCACGGACGCCGACGGCTCCCGCGCGGCCACGGTGCCGGCCGGCGACCTGTACGACCCGGCCACCGGTCTGCTCGCGGCCTCCGGCCGGCTCACCGCGGTGGTGTGCGGCGACCCCGACGCGGCCGGGCGACTCGCGGAGCGGCTGGGCGGCCATCCGGCCGAGCCGGGCCCGGCAGTGCTGCTCGGCGGGGTGCCGCTCGACGACCTCCCGCTCGACAGCGCCCGCACCGCCGTCCTCGTCCAGGACAAGGACCCGGTGCTGCTGTCCGGCTCGCTGCGCGAACTGCTCGACGTGCCCTCCTCCGGTGCCGTACGCGCCGAGGACGCGCTGGCCGCCGCGCAGTGCGACGACGTCCTGGACGCCCTGGTCCAGGGGTCGCTCGACGCCACCGACCCGATGGACGCCCGCATCACCGAGCGCGGCCGCTCCCTGTCGGGCGGCCAGCGCCAACGGCTCGCACTGGCCCGGTCCCTGATCACGGACCCCGAGGTGCTGGTGCTGGACGAGCCCACCTCCGCAGTCGACTCGCACACCGAGGCCCGGATCGCGGACGGGCTGCGACGGCTGCGCTCGGGCCGGACGACGGTGGTGTTCACCTCCTCGCCGCTGCTGCTGGACCGCGCGGACCGGGTCGCCCTCGTCCACCAGGACGAGGTGGTGGCGGTCGGCGGGCACCGCGAACTGATCGACACCGAACCGCGATACCGGGCCGTGGTGACGCGCGAGACCGACGAGGAGCTGGCCGCCGCCGAGGCGGATACGGCCCTGGCCGACAGGGGCGCCCTCCTGGGCGCCTTCGACAAGCTGGAAGAGATCGAGGAGAGCGCATGATCGGCGTTGCGCCACCGGCGTACGACCCGGCGGCCCCGACGACCGCCACCACCCTGCCCGTCGGCGCGGCCTCGACCGTGCGCGCCTACGTGTCCGAGCTGTTCCTCAGGCACCGCCGGGCCTTCCTTCTCCTCATCGCGGTCAACACCGTGGCCGTGGTCGCCTCCATGGTGGGCCCGTACCTGCTCGGCGGCCTCGTCGAGCGTGTGTCGGACGGCGCACGCGAACTTCATCTGGGCCTGACCGCCGGGCTGTTCGTGTGCGCCCTTCTCGTGCAGGCCCTGTTCGTCCTGCAGGTGCGGCTGCGCGGTGCGGTACTCGGCGAGCGGATGCTGGCCGACCTGCGCGAGGACTTCCTCGTCCGCTCGGTGGGGCTGCCGCCGGGCGTGCTGGAGCGGGCGGGCACGGGTGACCTGCTCTCCCGCATCACCACCGACATCGACCGCCTCGCCAACGCCATGCGGGAGGCCGTACCGCAGCTGGCGATCGGTGTCGTGTGGGCGCTGCTGCTGCTCGGCGGGCTCGTCGTGACGGCCCCGCCGCTGGCGGCCGCCGTGCTGCTCGCGGTACCGGTGCTGGTGGTGGGGTGCCGCTGGTACTTCAAACGGGCGCCCTCCGGCTACCGCTCCGAGTCCGCCGGCTACGCCGCCGTCGCCGCCGCGCTCGCCGAGACCGTGGACGCGGGCCGCACCATCGAGGCGCACCGCCTGGGAGCCCGGCGCATCGCCCTGTCGGAGCGGCGGATCAAGGAGTGGACCGCCTGGGAGCGGTACACCCTCTGGCTGCGTTCCGTGCTCTTCCCGGTGATCAACGCCGTCCACGTGATCGTGCTCGGATCGGTCCTCATGGTCGGCGGTGCGTTCGTGCTGCAGGGCTGGATCGGGGTGGGTCAGCTGACGACGGGCGCGCTCATCGCGCAGATGCTCGTCGACCCGGTGAACCTGATCCTTCGCTGGTACGACGAGGTGCAGGTGGCCCAGGTGTCGCTCGCCCGGCTGGTCGGTGTCCGGGACATCGAGCCGGACGCCGGGGACTCCACGCTGGCCCCCGGAGGACGGGACGTGCACGCCGACCGCGTGCACTTCGGCTACCGCGAGGGCGTCGACGTGCTGCGCATGGTCTCCCTGAAGGTCGCCCCGGGCACCCGGCTGGCGCTGGTCGGCCCCTCCGGTGCGGGCAAGTCCACGCTGGGCAGGCTGCTCGCCGGCATCTACGCGCCCCGGGACGGCCGTATCACCCTCGGCGGCGCGGAACTGTCCCGGATGCCGGCCGAACGCGTCCGTTCGCACGTCGCCCTGGTCAACCAGGAGCACCACGTCTTCGTCGGCTCCCTGCGCGACAACCTCCTGCTGGCCCTCCCCCACGCTCGCCTTCGCTCGAGCGTGGGGACCCCCATCGGCAGCCACGACGCCGAGCTGTGGGCGGCGCTGGGCGCGGTCGACGCGGACGGCTGGGCGCGGGCGCTGGACGACGGACTGGACACCGAGGTCGGCTCCGGCGGACTGGCGCTCACCCCGGCGCAGGCCCAGCAGATCGCGTTGGCCCGGCTGGTGCTGGCCGACCCGCACACCCTGATCCTGGACGAGGCGACCTCGCTGCTGGACCCTCGCGCGGCACGCCACCTGGAACGCTCCCTGGCCCGCGTCCTCGACGGCCGCACGGTGGTCGCCATCGCCCACCGCCTGCACACCGCCCACGACGCCGATGTGATCGCCGTGGTGGAGAACGGCCGCATCAGCGAGCTGGGCAGCCACGAGGAGCTCGTCTCGGCGGGCGGGGCGTACGCGGCGCTGTGGCGGTCGTGGCACGGCTGAGCGCTCGCGTACAGGGCCTGAGGATCGTGTCGCCGCGTTCGTGGCGCCACGGACGGCGACCGGGCACGCGGTGTCACGGACAGTGACCGCATGGGCCGGACGGGGGTGGGTGGGTGACCCCGGGGAGAGGCGGAGAGGCGGGGCCTGGCGGGGGTGCGCGACCACAGGCCACCGCCCGTGCCGTTGCGCAGTGCCGATCAGGGGTGGAAGGCTGGATAGCGGCACCGGCTCGGGGAACGGCTGGGACCCCTTTGGTTCCGGCCGCGTGAATCCCGTGCCGAGCGTGCCGGCGGCGCCCTGCCCCTCGCCGGGGCACGAGGCCGTCCTCACCACCTGGAGGTGCCCGTGGACAGCGGCGACGGATGGGGGGACGACGTCTACCAGCCCGATGCCTCGGAGGTCCGGGAGGACTCGGGCGTGCTCGACGTCGAGGACACACTGGACTTCGACGGCGTCGACGACCCGCTGGACCGCGGCTGGTCCCCTCCGGAGCGACCGTGGGCGGTGGAGCACAGCGGGGTGACGGCGAGCGAGCGCCTGTCCGGGGAGACGCTGGACCAGCGGCTCGCCGAGGAACTGCCGGACGCGGTCGCATCCGACAGCGACGGCATCGGCGACTGCGAGGCCGACGGTGAACTCCTCGACAACGAGGTCGGCGCGCGCCGCTCCGGCCGTCTGGTCGCCCCCGACGAAGGCGCCCACGAGGACGAGGAGAGCGCCCTCATCGCCACCGATGTCGGCATCGACGGAGCGGCGGCCTCCGCCGAGGAGGCCGCGATGCACATCGTCGACGAGGACTCCCTCTCCGGCTGACCAGGACGCCCCCTGCCCGACCGCCCCGCGCGAGGAGCCGCCATGCAGCAGGACAAGCACCCCGAGTACCACGCCGTGGTCTTCCGCGACCGCGCCGCCGGCTACGCCTTCCTCACCCGGTCCACCGCGAGCAGCGAGCAGACCATCGAGTGGGACGACGGCGAGACCTACCCGGTGATCGATGTGGAGATCTCCTCCGAGAGCCACCCCTTCTACACGGGCAAGGCCCGCACGGTGGACACCGAGGGCCGCATCGCCCGGTTCGAGCGCCGGTACGGCGGGGCGGAACCGGGCGATGCGGGCTGACGCCGACAGCGTCAGATCACGTTGAGGGCCGCGGCGCAGCCCACTCCCCCGAGCAGCATGAACACCGGCATCAGCACTTTCAGCTCGACCCAGCTGCCGGCCCGGAACCGCATCACCTTCGGCGGCCCCAGCGGGTACCAGCGCTTGCGGCCGACCGGAATCGGCCACAGGATCGGGCAGCCGGACACCGTCAGCGCGTCCCCGATGTCGTGCACCAGCGCGCCCAGCACGATCGGCAGCCCCAGCCACAGGTACTCCTGGCCCGGCGCGGTGAACAGCCAGTCTGCGCCGTTGCCCGGCTTGTCCAGGATTCCCGCGAGGATCCAGGCGCTCGTCGCCGCGAGCAGCCAGACCAGGACATCGCTGCTGGAGCCCCGGGCCGCCCGCCACAGCAGACCTTCGATCGCCAGGACCATGTGCACGAAGAGGATGGCCAGCACCGCCCACCGGCCACCGGCGATCGCAACGGCGGAGCTGCCTGCGCCGATGAGGACCGCCCACAGCCAGGTGTGTGTGAGTGTGCGGTGGCCGCCCGAGCGCCGCGCGTCGCCGTTCTTCCTGGTCGACTTGTAGACGGCGTAGGACAACTTGTCCACGATCTCGCAGAGCCATCGCGAGATGGGCCCGAAGGCCCGCGAGATGGTGGCCGCCTTGTGGTCGAGGTCCGGGGCAAGCGCTGCACCGGCGCAGATCAGCGCACCGACGAGCAGGACCGGCCAGGGCATCGGGTGCCCGGCCGCGGCTGCCGCCGCTCCTACGCCGAGCCAGGCCGCGGCCCCCGACAGTGAGTGTGCTGGTCCCATCATGGCCGCTTTCCGCCCCATTCCTCATGTGCCGCTGTCCAGTTGACCCAGCGCACTGACGCGCCGTCGGCGACACAGCGTAGCGGCCATGATCTTCGTACTCGCAGCCGATTCCCCTCTCGGGGAGAAGGCCAGGCAAGATGGGTGCGTGACCCTCATCGATCAGCTGCCGCCGACCGCCGACCCCGACGCCCTGTACGAAGCCTTCGAGTCGTGGGCGCTGGAGCGCGGTCTCACGCTCTACCCCCACCAGGAGGAGGCGCTGATCGAGGCGGTCTCCGGGGCGAACGTGATCGTCTCGACGCCCACCGGCTCCGGCAAGAGCATGATCGCTGCGGGCGCGCACTTCGCCGCGCTGGCCCGGGACGAGGTCACCTTCTACACGGCTCCGATCAAGGCGCTGGTGTCGGAGAAGTTCTTCGAGCTGTGCAAGCTCTTCGGCACCGAGAACGTCGGCATGCTCACCGGCGACGCCTCGGTGAACGCCGACGCGCCCGTGATCTGCTGCACCGCCGAGGTGCTGGCGTCGATCGCGCTGCGCGACGGCAAGAACGCGGACGTCGGCCAGGTCGTGATGGACGAGTTCCACTTCTACGCGGAGGGTGACCGCGGCTGGGCCTGGCAGATCCCGCTGCTGGAGCTCCCGCAGGCCCAGTTCATCCTGATGTCGGCAACTTTGGGCGATGTGTCGTTCTTCGAGAAGGACCTCGCCCGCCGGACCGGCCGCCCCACCGCGGTGGTCCGCTCGGCCACCCGCCCGGTGCCCCTCTCCTACGAGTACCAGCTCACCCCGCTCACCGAGACGCTCACCGATCTGCTGGAGAGCAAGCAGGCCCCCGTGTACATCGTCCACTTCACCCAGGCGCAGGCCGTGGAGCGGGCGCAGGCGCTGATGAGCATCAACATGTGCTCGCGCGAGGAGAAGGACCAGATCGCCGAGCTGATCGGCAACTTCCGCTTCACCACCAAGTTCGGCCGCAACCTCTCCCGTTACGTCCGGCACGGCATCGGCGTCCACCACGCCGGCATGCTGCCCAAGTACCGGCGCCTGGTGGAGAAGCTCGCCCAGGCCGGCCTGCTCAAGGTCATCTGCGGCACGGACACGCTCGGCGTGGGTGTCAACGTACCCATCCGGACGGTGCTGTTCACCGCGCTGACCAAGTACGACGGCAGCCGGGTGCGCACGCTGCGGGCCCGCGAGTTCCACCAGATCGCCGGCCGGGCCGGCCGGGCCGGTTTCGACACGGCGGGACTCGTCGTGGCGCAGGCACCCGAGCACGTCATCGAGAACGAGAAGGCCCTCGCCAAGGCCGGTGACGATCCGAAGAAGCGCCGCAAGGTGGTGCGCAAGAAGGCTCCGGAGGGCTTCGTCGGCTGGACGGAGAACACCTTCGAGAAGCTGATCGCGTCCGAACCCGAGCCGCTCACCTCGCGGTTCCGGGTGACCCACACGATGCTGCTGTCGGTGATCGCCCGCCCCGGCAACGCCTTCGAGGCGATGCGCCACCTCCTGGAGGACAACCACGAGCCGCGGAGGCAGCAGCTGCGGCACATCCGGCGGGCGATCGCGATCTACCGCTCGCTGCTGGACGGCGGGATCGTGGAGAAGCTCGACAAGCCGGACGCCGAGGGCCGCATCGTACGGCTCACGGTCGACCTCCAGCAGGACTTCGCCCTCAACCAGCCGCTGTCCACGTTCGCGCTCGCCTCCTTCGAACTGCTCGACCCCGATTCGCCGTCGTACGCCCTCGACATGGTGTCCGTGGTCGAGTCCACGCTGGACGACCCCCGGCAGATCCTCGTCGCCCAGCAGAACAAGGCTCGCGGCGAGGCCGTGGCCGCGATGAAGGCCGACGGCGTCGAGTACGAGGAGCGCATGGAGCGTCTCCAGGACATCTCGTACCCGAAGCCGCTGGAAGAGCTGCTCTTCCACGCGTACAACACCTACCGCAAGAGCCACCCGTGGGTCGGCGACCACCCGCTGTCGCCCAAGTCCGTCATCCGGGACATGTACGAACGGGCGATGTCCTTCACCGAGCTGGTGTCCTTCTACGAACTGGCCCGCACCGAGGGCATCGTGCTGCGCTACCTCGCCAGCGCCTACAAGACCCTCGACCACACCATCCCGGACGATCTGAAGTCCGAGGATCTCCAGGACCTGATCGAGTGGCTCGGCGAGATGGTGCGCCAGGTGGACTCCAGCCTGCTCGACGAGTGGGAGCAGCTGGCCAACCCGGAGGAGATGACCGCCGAGCAGGCCCAGGAGAAGGCCGACGAGGTCAAGCCGGTCACGACGAACGCCCGCGCCTTCCGGGTCCTGGTCCGCAACGCCATGTTCCGCCGCGTGGAGCTGGCCGCCCTCGACCAGGTCGACGATCTGGGCGAGATGGACGCCGAGGCCGGCTGGGACGCGGAGGCGTGGGGCGAGGCGATGGACAAGTACTGGGACGAGTACGAGGACCTCGGCACCGGCCCCGACGCCCGCGGCCCCAAGCTCCTGGTCATCAAGGAGGAGCCGGAGAACGGTCTCTGGCGCGTCCGCCAGATCTTCGACGACCCGAACGGCGACCACGACTGGGGCATCAGCGCGGAGATCGACCTGGCCGCCTCCGACGCCGAGGGCCGTGCCGTCGTGCGCGTCACCGATGTCGGCCAGCTCTGACCACAGGAGACTCCCACCGATGACGAACCCGGCCGAGAGACTGGTCGATCTGCTCGACCTGGAGCAGATCGAGGTCAACATCTTCCGTGGCCGAAGCCCGCAGGAGTCCCTGCAACGGGTCTTCGGCGGCCAGGTGGCGGGCCAGGCACTGGTCGCCGCCGGGCGCACCACGGACGGCGAACGCCCGGTGCACTCGCTGCACGCGTACTTCCTGCGCCCGGGCCGGCCGGGGGTGCCCATCGTGTACCAGGTGGAACGGGTCCGCGACGGCCGGTCGTTCACGACGCGCCGGGTCACGGCCGTGCAACAGGGCCGCACGATCTTCAATCTGACCGCCTCCTTTCACAAGCCTGAGGAAGGACCGTTCGAGCACCAGCTGCCACCGGTCCGTGAGGTGCCGGACCCGGAGTCCCTGCCGACGGTGACCGAGGAGATCCGCAAGCATCTGGGCGCGCTGCCTGAGCAGTTGGAGCGGATGGCGCGCCGCCAGCCCTTCGACATCCGTTACGTCGACCGGCTGCGCTGGCACGCCGAGGAGATCGAAGGGTGCGAGCCGCGCAGCGCCGTGTGGATGCGCGCAGTCGGCCCGCTCGGTGACGATCCGCTGGTGCACACGTGCGCACTGACCTACGCCAGCGACATGACCCTTCTGGACGCGGTCCGCATCCCGATCGAACCCCTGTGGGCCGCTCGGAACTTCGACATGGCCTCGCTGGACCACGCCATGTGGTTCCACCGGCCGTTCCGCGCGGACGAGTGGTTCCTGTACGACCAGGAGTCCCCGATCGCCACCGGCGGGCGCGGTCTGGCCCGCGGGCGCATCTACGACCTGCAGGGGCGGCTGCTCGTCTCGGTCGTCCAGGAGGGTCTGTTCCGGGCCCTGTAGCGCGGCGGATCAGACCCCCGCGGGCCGGGGGTTTCTGCGGCGGAGCCACGCCCGCAGCCCGCGGGTCGGTCGCGGCGGCTCCGGCCGGGAGTCATGGTCCCCGGGTGTGGTCGGCGGGGCCGATCGTGGCGGGGGCACGGTGGTGTGCCGTGCGGCCGGGCGCGGGGCCGGCGCGTGGGTGCGTGCCTGCTCCACCGCGTGCCGCAGGTCGCTGCGCAGCCAGCCGATCTCGTCCGGGTCCTGCGCCGTCATCAGCTGCTCGGCGAGATGCGCGGAAGGCGATCCCGGCGCTCCGTGGTCGAGCGGGGCGGGCCGGAAGCGGTTCAGCTGGGCGCGCTCATAGGGGTCCTTGACCACGTCCGCGACGTCGGTGGGCGGAAGGAAGGCGGCCACCACCCCGGCACGCGCCCAGGAGCCCTCGGACTGCCTCGTCAGAAAACCGAGTTGCCGCCCCCGCCAGTTGCGGGCCCGAAGGTCGACACCGGCCGCCAGTTGGCCCCTGAGGCTCTCGGGCGTACGCCCACTGAGCAGGTGTGCGTTCTCCGCCCCGGCCGCGAACTGCCGCAGTTCCTCTGCCAGATAGAGCCAGACCACGGCTCGATAGCGGTTCAGATAAAAGCGCACGGGCACCAGCAGCCCCAGTCGGGCAAGTCGAGTGAACCTGCCCGCGGGGATGTCCATGAGCGCGGCACCCTCCGCCGTACCCACGAGGCGCAGGCGCTCACGGAGCGTGTCAGGAAAGCCGTCCTGGGTGCACAGCCGGTCGATCTCGGTCCTTTCGACCCGGCGACCTCCGCCTCCGCCCTCGTCGGGCACGGTCCGGATGCGGCCGAGATGGACGGCGAGATCGAACTCGCGACGCCTGAGCCCCAGTTCACGAGCCGCTCGGCTCCGGGTGCAGGTGACGGTGCGGGCGGGGACGAAGGTGCTTCCCGGCATGGTCGTACTCCCCCGTGGAGTGGCTCACGCCCTGTGCGTTCGCCGTGCACACACCGTAGCCGGATCGGCGCACATCGTGGCGGGCCTGTGGACAACTCCACGGCACGAGACGAAGACGCAGGTCAGAGATCTGACAGTGGAGCGCGATCGGGATGCCGGGCATCCACTCCGAGGTGTTCGCCGACCCGGTTGACGAGCAGGGTCATCTCGTAGGCGATCTGACCGATGTCGGCCTCGGCACCGCTGAGCACGCACAGACAGCTGCCGGTACCGGCGGCGGTCACGAACAGCACGGCGTCGTCGTACTCGATCATCGTCTGCCGCACCCTGCCCGCGCCGAAGTGGCGCCCCGATCCCTTCGCCAGGCTGTGCAGCCCGGACGCGACCGCGGCCAGATGCTCGGCATCCTCGCGGCGAAGGCCGGTGCTCGCTCCCGTGACCAGCCCGTCGTTGGACAGGATCAGCGCGTGCCGCACATGGTCCACCCGCCCGGTCAGATCGTCCAGGAGCCAGCCGAGTCCCTGGTTCTGCGCCATGTTCCGTCTCCCCGTGTGACGTCTCCCCCTGGCTGGAGGAACTGTTCGCCAGCCTTCCCCACGACCGGCCCGCGAGCAAGCAGGATGGGCGTATGGCACAGAAGATGACCGATGAGGAATGGCGGGCGTTCGTCTCGTACGGCACCCGAACCGGCAAGCTCTCCACCGTCAGCGCCGATGGGAGCCCACATGTGGCCCCTGTCTGGTTCCTGCTCGACGGGGACGACGTGGTCTTCAACACCGGTAAGGACACCGTGAAAGGGCGCAATCTCGCCCGTGACGGACGGATCGCCCTGTGCGTGGACGACGAGCGGCCGCCGTTCCACTTCGTGGTGCTGCAGGGGCGCGCCCGCCTGTCGGAGGAACTCGACGAGTTGCGTCTTTGGGCCACCCGCATCGCCGCCCGGTACGTGGGTGAGGAGCACTCGGAGGAATTCGGCGCCCGCAACGGAGTCCCCGGCGAGCTGCTGGTCCGGGTGGCCGTGGAAAAGGTGGTGGCGCTGAAGGATCTGACCGGCTGAGGCTCAGCCCACCGAGTCGAGGAGTCGGGCGGTGTGCATCCGCCCGGCGTACTCGACGAGGCGGATCAGCACCTCCTTGCCGGAGTCCCGGTCGCGCGCGTCGCACAGGACCACGGGGGTTCCCCGGTCCAGGTCCAGCGCCCGGGAGACGTCGTGGGCGCCGTAGCTGCGCGCTCCGGCGAAGCAGTTGACGGCCACGACGAACGGGATGTGCCGGTGCTCGAAGTAGTCGACGGCCGGGAAGCAGTCCTCCAGGCGGCGGGTGTCGGCGAGGACCACGGCTCCGAGGGCTCCCTGTGCCAGTTCGTCCCACAGGAACCAGAAGCGGTCCTGCCCCGGCGTGCCGAACAGGTACAGGGAGAGGCCGGAGCGGATGGTGATGCGCCCGAAGTCCATCGCGACGGTCGTGGTGACCTTCTGGTCCACGCCGTCGGTGTCGTCCACGAGCTGGCCGGCTTCGCTGAGCAGTTCCTCGGTGCGCAGTGGGCGGATCTCGCTGACGGCCCCGACGAGGGTCGTCTTGCCGACACCGAAGCCGCCGGCGACCAGTATCTTCAGTGCCAGGGCGGACATGTCGCCGGCGGCGTCGGAGTGCTCGGAGACCATCATCACTTCTCTCGGGAGGGCCTGCTGCGGTCGGTGTCGGACTGCTCGGAACAGGAAGCCAGCATCATGACAACTCCGGCATCCACCCGGAGGATCGGACCGGAACACGCCTGATTTGACCGTTTGGCGCCCGGTCGGTTCCGGAACGCGAGCGGAACAGAATGCCGTGAGGCGCCCGTCGAACTCTGAACATTCATCTACAGCGCCCGCAGCCCCTCGATGACCTCACGGAGAATGCGTTCGTCCGGCAGGTGGGCCGGGGGCACCGGGCGGCTGACGGTGACGCAGCCCAGTTCCAGGAGATCACCGAGAAGCACCCTGACCACGCCCACCGGAAGGTCCGCGTCGGCAGCGAGTTCGGCGACCGACTGCGTCTCGATGCGGCACAGGTCGACCAGGGCGCGGTGTTCGGGGCCGAGCAGGGAGTCGTCGTCCACCGCGGGTGCGGCGGGGTCGAGGGTGACGAGGGCGATCAGGTCGAAGCGCACCCCGGTGGGGCCGGACTGGGTGCGTCCGCCGGTCATGGCGTAGGGGCGGACCAGGGGCCCGGCCTCGCCGTCGTACCACTGGCTGCCCTGCTCGCGTCGGCCGCCGCTCGGGTTCTCGGTCATGCGTGCCGCCCTCCGGCTCATCCCGCGGCGGGTGGCCGGGCGGCGAGACGGGGCGCCGTGTAGAGGTGCTCGCCCACGCGCTTGACGAGTCGTGCCATCTCGTAGGCGACCAGGCCGATGTCGGCGGTGACGGCTGTGAGCACCGCGAGGCAGGAGCCTTCGCCGGCCGCGGCCACGAACAGGAAGGCATCGTCCATCTCCACCATGGTCTGGCGCACGCCGCCCGCCCCGAAGTGCCGTCCCGCACCTTTGGCGAGGCTGTTGAAGCCGGAGGCCACGGCCGCGAGATGCTCCGCGTCCTCCCGCGCGAGGGCGGTGGAGGCGCCGACGGCCAAGCCGTCGTTGGACAGCACGACGGCGTGCCGTACCTCGCTCACCCGCATCACCAGGTCGTCCAGCAGCCAGTCGAGTTCACCGGATCGCTGGGCGGCACTCATACTCGGGTCCTGGATCATGCCGGGTCTCCTTCAGTGCTGTCACTGCCCGTTTCGGGTTCCGGGGCGGCGCCGCGGCCGGGTTGCCTGCCGCCGCCGCGTGCCCAGCCCGCGCGGTAGGCCGCCATGCGGTCCCGTACGAGTTCGGGGGTGCGCCGGTCGTCACCGCGCGGGTCGGGTTCCGACGCCGTCTCTTCGGAGCGCTGACGGCGCAGTTGCGGCGCGAGACTCGCCTGGCGCACGCGACGTGGAAGGTCGTCGGAGGATTCGGAGTCGTTCGCAGGGCGGTGCAGCCTCAAGGTGGCGACTCCGGGGGGCGGGGGTTCGTGCGCGGGCGGCGCTGGAATCGGGCCGCCGGCCGCGAGGGCGGGCCGGCCGGTCTGCGCGGTGACCTCGGCGGGCGGCGCGGGCGCGTCGGGCACGGGCGCGTACTCGCGCGACTGCTCGGGTCGTGCCGGTTCCTTCTCCTGGGCGGGGCGTTCGGCGGCGCGAGTGTGCAACAGGGCGGTGGGCACCAGGACGACAGCGGTGGTCCCTCCGTAGGGGGAGGTGCGCAGGTGCACCTTGATGCCGTGCCGGGCGGCCAGCCTGCTGACCACGAACAGTCCGAGGCGGTCGCTGTCGAACAGGTCCAGCGCTTCCGACTGTTCGATCCGCCGGTTGGCCTCCGTGAGAGTGTCGGCGCCCATGCCGAGGCCCCGGTCCTCGACTTCGAGAGCGTAGCCGTTGCCGACGGGTTCTCCGGTGACGCGCACGCGTGTGTGGGGCGGCGAGAACTGGGCGGCGTTCTCGACGAGTTCGGCGAGCAGGTGGGTGACGTCGGCGACCGCCGTGCCGATGACGGACGCCTCGGGGAGCTGGCGCACCTCTACGCGCGCGTAGTCCTCGATCTCGGAGACGGCCGCGCGTACGACGTTCGTGAGCGACACCGGCATGCGCCAGGCCCGGCCGGGTGCGGCTCCGGAGAGAATGATCAGGCTCTCGGCATGGCGCCGCATCCGGGTGGTGAGGTGGTCGAGGCGGAAGAGGTCGCTCAGCTCGTCGGGGTCGTCGGAGCGCCGCTCCATGCTGTCGAGGAGGCTGAGCTGACGGTGGACGAGCACCTGACTGCGGCGGGCCAGGTTCACGAAGACTCCGGAGATGCCGCTGGCGAGTTCGGCGCGCTCGACCGCTGCGTGCAGGGCGGCGCGGTGGACGGTGGTCAGGGCCTCGGCGACCTGGCCGGTCTCGTCCTCGGCGGGTGGTCCGGCGGGCGCCTCGGCCTGAATGTCGATCTCCTCGCCGGCGCGCAGTCTCCGCATCGCCTCGGGGAGTTTGCGGCGGGCGATCTCCAGAGCGTCATTGCGCAGACTGACCAGCTCGACCACGAGAGCTCGCCCGATACGGACGGAGATGACGAGCGAGGCGGCGACGGCGGCGAGGCCGAAAAGCACCGCGGCGCCGGCGGGGCTGAGGAAGCCGCGTGTGAACGGGTCGGCGCGGCCCGCGACGGCGCGGCCGGTGTCCGCCTGGATGGTCCGCATCGCGTCCTGTACGCGCGTGTGGGCGGTGTTCCAGGCGCTCGCCGGTGCCGTGTCGACCGCCTTGGCACCGGAGCCGGCGGCGACGATCTTGTCTTCAGTGGTGGTGAGGCCGGTATAGGCACTGCTGCCGGCCAGCTCGCGCCAGGCGGCGCGCTGGGCCCCGGGCAGGTCGGCCACGGCCGCCTCGGAGAAGCTGCGGTGTGTGGCGACGGCCGCGCCGAACAGCCGCAGCCGTTCGCCCTGCAGACCGGCGCCCGGGCGGGCGCTGCCGAGGATCGCGTCCTCCTGGGCCAGCGCCTCGGTAGCACGGGAGAATTCGAGCAGCACGCGCGCGTCGGAGCCCACGTCGGCCTGCTGCACACCGGTGAGGGCGCCGTCCACCGTGAAGGCCGTGCCGATGGTGTTCGTGTACTGGGCGTACACCTGGCTCCAGCCGGCCTCGTGGTCGAGTACGGCGGTGCGCAGTGCGCGCAGATGCCCGGCGCCGGCGACGAAGTCCTCGAGGCGTCCGCGGACTCCGGCGGGCAGTTCCTGGCTGTCGGCGACGGTGTCGTCATGGCCGAGCCGCAACTTGGCCACCGCACGGTCGGTACGGGCGGCGAGGCCTTCGAGGTCGTCGCCGCGCCCCGCGCCCGGGTCGGCAGCGTACCGAACGGCCGCGGCCCGTTCGGTCTGCAGTGCGGCGACGGCTGCGGCCACCGGGGTGCGCAGTTCGGCGTCGACCCGCTGGGACTGCCGCAGCCGGGCGACGTCCTGGACCGTGCTGACGGTGGCGTACGCCCACAGGGCGAGCAACGAGACGACGGGCACCATCAGCAGGCAGACCACCTTGGCACGCACCGTACGGGCGCGCATGCGCCAACGGCCGGTACGCGAGGGTATGTTCTCCGGCAGCGTGTCGAGGGGCCCGCCCGCCTCCTCGTCGGCCGGTGGTCCGGCGTGCGCACGGCGGCCGCGCGGCGGGGGCGGGGATTGCGCCGGGGTGCCGGCTCTGGGGGTGCTACGGGGTGGGCGCATGGCCTCCTCGCTCGGGACGTGGGTCGGGGCCTCGGGGCCGGGCTCCCGCTAGCGGGCGACGCTCTGAACGGGCCGCTGGGCCGAGGCGGACGCCTCGCGCTCGCCGGCCGTGGGCGAGAGGGCGACGAAGGCCGAGGTGAGGAACAGATAGGACCCGAGGCCGACGGCGAGGGGGAAGATGAACTGCATCGCCGTGGCCCCGGGCAGAACCTCGCCGGAGGGGGTGACACGCACACTCACCGCGAACATCCCGGTGTAGTGCATGCTGCTGACCGCCGCCCCCATGACGAGGGAGGCGAGGGTGACCGCGAGGGGAGACTTGATGTTGAGCCCCGCCCACAGGGCCGCGGTCGCCGCCACGACGGCGATCAGGACCGAGAGTCCGACGAGGACGGGGTCGTAGCGCACTTGGCCGTGCAGCCGTACCGCGGCCATGCCCAGGTAGTGCATGCTGGCGACGCCCAGCCCGGTGGTGAGCCCTCCGAGGAAGAGCGCCCGGTTGCGGTCCTTGCCGTATCCGACGGCGAAGACGCCGGCACAGACGACGACCATGGCGACGACGAGACTCAGGATGGTCAGCGGCACGTCGTACCGGATGTCGGTGCCGCTGACGCGGAAGCCGAGCATGGCCACGAAGTGCATGGTCCAGATGCCCGTCCCGATCGCGGAGGCGGCGGTGACGAGCCAGTTGCGGCGCGACCGGCCTGTGGTGGCCAGCGCGCGCACGGTGCAGCGCAGTCCCAGTGCGGCGCCTATGCAGGCCATCACGTACGACAGCGCGGGGGTCAGCCAGCCGAAGGCTGCGTGGTCCAGGTGTCCCATGGCCCCGGGACGCTAGTCGGGGCAGGGGCGCACGAAGGGGGCGCATTTCGAAAGGTGTTGGAATCTGACACAGAGAGGCGATGGAACGATCGCGTCCAGCTCGAACATGCGCGCAGGCGTGTCCCCCGTGTCGGTGAGGAATCATGCGGGGCATGAGCGACGACCACACGCATGTCCAGGAGTTCTTCACCGCCCGCGCCGCCGACTGGGACAGCAGGTTCCCCGACGACGGTCCCGCCTACGCGGCCGCCGTCGCGAACCTCGACCTGCGCCAGGGTGACCGCGTGCTCGACGCCGGTTGCGGCACCGGACGCGCCCTTGCGCCCTTGCGTGCCGCCGTCGGGCCGTCCGGAGTGGTGGCCGGGGTCGATCTGACCCCCGCGATGCTCCGGGCCGCCGCGCGGGCCGGGCGGCACCAGGAGGGGCGGCTGCTGCTCGCGGACGTCGCCGCACTCCCTCTGCGGTCGGGTTCGATGGACGCCGTGTTCGCGGCGGGCCTGATCGCACATCTCCCCAAGCCCTCCGAGAACCTGCGGGAGCTGGTCCGCGTGGTGCGGCCGGGCGGCACGCTCGCACTGTTCCATCCCATCGGCCGGGCGGCCCTGGCGGCGCGTCAGGGGCGGCAGATCACCCCCGACGACCTGCGGGCCGAGGCCAATCTCGGCCCCCTCCTGGCCCGCTCGGGATGGCGCATGACGTCGTACGTCGACGAGGACGTCCGTTTCCTCGCCCTGGCGGTGCGCGAGGGCTGACGGCCGTGGCGGATCAGATCCGCCCCGCCACGGTGGCGACGAAGGCCTCCGGGTTGTCGAACATGATGTTGTGCCCGGCGCCGGGCACCGTCACCACGCGGACCCCGGCGGCTTCCAGGTCCTGCCTGCCCGGGAGTTCGCCGCTGCGCTCGCCCTGAAGGTAGACGCGGTCGATCGCCAGCCCTTCCAGCAGGGTGCGCATCACGGGGTCCGAGCCGCGCCGCAGGCCGACCGCACTGCGGTGCAGCGCACGCGGATCGGCCAGCCGCATCGTGGCCGCCCACAGCGGGCCCACGGCGTCCAGCACGCGCGCGTACTGCTCCTCGACGAACTCGTCCTCCCCGTACGCGGCGATGCCGCTGCTCGCCGCCGTCTGCGGCGGGAAGGCGTCCAGATTGGCCTCCGTGAGGACCAGCCGGGAGACGAGGCCGGGCCGCCGGTGCGCGAGCACGATGGCGACGGCACCTCCCATGCTGTGCGCGATCAACTCGGCACCGGTGACGCCGGCCTGGTCCAGTGCGGCCGCCACGGCGCCGGCGTTCTCCTCGAGCGTGTAGCCGAAATGCCCGGGCCGGTCACTGATGCCGTGCCCCGGAAGATCCACGAACAGGCTGCGCCTGCCGACGAGTTCGGGGCTCGCCGCGATGTGCGCGTGGTACACGGAGGAAACCGATCCGAGTCCGTGCAGGTACACACGCGCGGGCCCCTCACCGGGTACCTCCGTCCACCGGATCCGGCTCCCGCTGCCGTCGAATTCGGCCTGCTTCACGGTGCCCCTCCCTGATGCCTGCGACTTGCACCCAAGATACATCGGAACCGATGTATAGCGGCAACACAATATTAAGGGCTCGCTGTACAGCGGGTGTACGAGAGAATGCGGGCATGCTGGAACTCGCCATCCTCGGATTCCTGTACGACGCCCCGCTGCACGGCTACGTCCTGCGCAAGCACATCGCCGCGCTCACCGGGCACGTGCGGCCCGTCGCCGAGAGCACGCTCTACCCGGCGATCAAGCGACTGGAGAAGGCGGGCCTGCTGGCACGGGCCACCGAGCCCGGTGCCGTGGCCGCGCCGCGTCATGTCCTGACGCTCACCGAGGAGGGCAGGCAGGAGCTGCGCCGCCGCCTCGCCGACCCCGGCCAGCGCGAGATCACCGACGAGAACCACTGGTTCACGCTGCTCGCGTTCCTGCGTCACCTGGACGACCCGGCAGCCCAGGCGGTCGTGCTAAGGCGCCGGCTGTCCTTCCTGGAGGAACCGGCGAGCTTCTTCTACGACGGCGACCGGCCGCTGGCCGCCGAGGAACTGGACGACCCGTTCCGACGCGGGGTGCTCAAGATCGCGCGTGCCACGAGCCGCGCCGAACTCGCCTGGCTGCGCGAGACCCTCGCCTCACTGGAGACCGTCGGCCGCTGAGGTGTCCAGGTGCCGCACCGGGCAGCCACCCGTGCCCGGGACCGGACGGGTGCCCAGGTCGGCCGTCCGGTAGCCGTTCGGATAGCCCTTGATCTCCCGGTTCTGCCGCGCGAAGTGCGGTGTGCGGCGCGGCGGCATCAGCCGGACCAGCCGGCCACGCGTGCGCACCGCGCGACGCACGAGCGAGGTCGTGGACGCGCTCGGCGACCTGTAGTGGAAGGCGCGCAGCAGCGGCTCGTCGAGGAGAGCGAGGGTGGCCGTGCGCAGCAGCGGTGCCAGCGGGCGCGGGTACCAGGACGCCATCAGGTCGAGCGTGGCGTCGGAGACCCGCCGGCCCTGCGCGTCCCAGGCGAAGTGCGCCTCTTCGTAGGAGTCGAGGAGCGCTTCGAACTCCTCGTAGGTCTCGGGGATGCCGGGGATGCCCATGTGCCGGCCGAGGGTGCGGTAGTACTCGGTGGTGGCGACGACCTCGTGCCGGGACAGGCGACGCCAGCCGTAGATGTCGATCCAGCGCCTGGGCACCACCACGAAGGTGGACAGCACGTAGCGCATGTCGTCGTCGCTGATGTCGTAGCTGCGGTGCATCTGGTTGATGCGGCGGATCGCGGTACGGCCCTCGTCGGCGGTGAAGCCGTGCTCCACCACGGCATCGAGGAGCAGCACGGTGTCGTCGTAGCGCTTCTGGGTGCGCTCGGTCAGCTCCGCGGTCTGCGCCAGCAGCCGCCCGATGCCGGGTACGGCGTAGGTGCGGTAGAGAGCCAGCTCCAGGGCGCGCGTGTAGTCCCAGGGGAATTCGAACGCCACGCTGAGCCGGTAGATCGCGAGAGCGTCCGCCACCGGATCCATGCGAAGGATCTGCTCGAGCCGCTCGAAGCGCTTCACCGTGCCGTCCCCCTTCTGTCGCCGAAGCTCCAACTCTACGCTGAACAGGAGCAAATGAGCGATCGGTGACGACCCCGTTCAGGGGGAAGGTGGGGCACGTGTTCGACGTGATACGGAAGTACGCCGCAGGATTTCGTTCCTCCTCGCACGCGGGGGCGGTGGACGCACGGGACCGGCGTGCACACAACTTGTTCGAAGCGGCGGCCGCCTATGTGGCGGCCTGCACGGAGGACGATCAGGACCGGATCGACGAGGCTGCGGCATGGGTGTCTCCCGAGGCGCTGTCGTTCGGGGTGAACGAGCTGGCGTGCCGGGCTGTCATCGCGCTCGCCCGGGAGCGCGACGCGTCGCCCGGGGCGGTGGCCCGCGACCTCCTCGGGCTGCCGGCAGCCTGAAAAGGTGGACCCCGACGGTGGTCATTTCGCCCCTGTCCAGGTGGAAACCTGCAGCTCCGCGTGGTGTGCGGAGTCGTGACAAGCGGCTCCTGCTCGCATTAAGGTGCGCGCCGATGGACGAACCACTGGGGAGGCAGGGATGGCCGGGACGGACAATGAGGCCGTCGCAGCCGCGGACGAGGCGCTGTACGTGCTCACGGCGGTGCTGCTGACGCCGGCACAGTTCCCGAGCGTGCTGGGCGACGACTACCCGGAGGCCTGTGCGGCGCTTGATCTCGCACCGCGTGCCGACGGGTACGGCCTGGTGCTCGGGCAGGACGGCGAGGGTGCCCGCTGGACGGTCGTCATCGACGACGTCTCGCTGGTCGCCGTGGCGATCGCGTCCTGGGACTGCGGGATGGAGTACGAGCTGTCGCCGGACGAGCGCACGGTCGTGACGGCCCTGCCGGGCTGGCCCCTGGCGGTCGCCGTCGCCGCGCCCGGTGTGCCCGCGCCGCACGACCCCGGCCCCGAGGTCGTGGAGGGGCCTGCCCTGACCCCGCCGGACACCAGTTCCTGGGGTCCGGCCCAGCGGCGTCTGGGCGCCGACGAGATCGCGCTGCAGTGGGCGGTCTGGCGGGAGCAGATCGGCGACGACTACCTCCCCTCGTCCGGTGAGCGGACAGAGACGGCGGAGGCCGGGGCGAACGACGAGGAGAGCGCGCCGAAGGGCGGCCACCAGGGCGTCCGACGGGTACTCGCGGAGGCGCGTGCCTACGTCGACTCTCCGCCGCCGCTGGGCCGGGTCCGCTCGTCGTTCGCCCCGGGCAACGCCCGGACGCTTCGCGCCGACGGCCCCGGATGGTCGATGGTGGCGCGCACCGACGACATCGCGTTCGTCCTGCTCGACGACGAGCCGGGGGAGGTCCTGCCGGTGGGCAGGGGTTCCGAACTGCCCAGCCTCCTGGAGGCGCTCGACAAGATGGCCGTGCGGCCCAGCTGACCCCGCGGGGGCCGCTCCCTCCGCGGCGGCACGGCCCCCCGGCGGCCCCGGGAGCGTCCGCGGCCGCCCCGGCGAACGGACCTGGTCCGTTCGCCGGTCTCTCAGCGGCCGAGCTCCTTGCGTCCGACCCTGCGGAGCCTGCGCCGCTGCGAGGGGTCCAGCGCCAGGTACGCGGCGGCCGGAACCCCCACCACGATGAGGAACGCCAGCCACCAGGGCAGCCATATCAGCAGGATGAGACCGACCGCCACACCCCCTGCGGCGATCTTCGCGTTCTTGGACATGAGCGTCGCCTCCTTCGCGGCCACTGCCGCTCTCTGCTCTGAAAACGGCCCCGCGCTCCCGGCGGTTCCGAAGCTCGACCCTGAGACTTCCCTGAGACGCACCCCCTAGTGGTCCAGATCACAGCGTAAGCCTTCGAGGCGGGCTCGCCGCGTGCTGTAACCTCGGCGGCTCCGACCAAGTAGTCAAATTTGAGGAGTACGGCGGAACTGTGCAGAGGACTCCCACGGAAGCATCCTCCGGCCTGTCCGAACTCGCCCGCTGTTGCGCGGTGTTCCTACCGTCCGACCCCGCCCGCACCGGCCTGATGGCCTTCTGGCAACCGGACGGCACTGCTCTCCCCGACGTCCCCCAGGGGTCCGTCTCGGAGCTGGACCTGGTGGTGCCCGCGCCGGACCGGGCCGTCGGGCGGGTACGAGTGCCCGCCCTGCTGCTGCCGGTGCACGCCGCCCTGCCGGTGCTCACGCGCGCGCGTGCGGAGGCGGAGGTCCACCAGGCCGCCGCATTCTGGGGCACGGCCGGCTTGCTGGCACTGCACTTCCTGGCGCGCGGCCTGCTCCTGCCGGGTCTCTCCTGCGGCGATCACGACGCCTGGCGGGTGGGTCCGCTGTCCGCGGGCGATGCGGAGCTGGTCCGCGAACTCGCCGCGGCCATGCCGCCGGAGGCACACGCCGTGCCACTGTCCGTCGGAGAGCACCCCCGGCTGCCCGGTCCCGAGCGGCTGCTGCGCGCCTTCCTGGACGCGGTCACCGACACGCTCCCCCGCTCCCCGGCCGCACCACTCGTCACGGGCGGTGCCGCGTTCGCAGCACCGGAGCCGCAGCATCTGCCGGGCCTGCGCGCGTGGGCCGACGACATCGCCGCGGGCCACGACGCCGGCGTCCGCCTGTCGCTGCGCGTGGAAGCGCCCGGTCTGCGCGACGCCGTCAGCGAGGACGACTCCCCCGTGCGGTTCCGCGCCGTGCTCCAAGTGCACGGCATGAGCGGGGCGGCGGACGTCGTGGACGCCGCCGTCCTGTGGGCCGGCCCGGGACCCGCGCACACCGTGTTCGGTCCGCGCGCGCGGACCGACACGCTACTGGCGCTGCGCCGGGCGGCCCGGGCGTGGCCACCGCTGACACCGCTGCTCTCCGCCTCCGTGCCCGACGTGGTGCACCTCGCGGACGAGGAGGTCGCCGAACTTCTGGGTGAGGGCGCCCGGGCGCTGGCCGCCGCGGGAATCGACGTGCACTGGCCGAAGGAGCTGTCGCGCGAACTGACCGCACACGCGGCCGTCGGCCCGCCGGACGGCGAGGCTTCGGTGCTGCCGTCGTTCCTGCCGGCAGACGCCTCGCTCTCCTTGCGCTGGTGGTTCGTGCTGGGCGGACGCGAGCTGTCGCGCGAGGAACTGGACGGGCTCGCCGAGGCCAAGCGTCCCCTCGTGCGGCTACGCGACCGATGGGTGCTGGTCGACCCGCGGGAGGCGGACCGCGCCCGCAACCGGCAGGACCGCTCCGTCGCCCTCGTCGAGGCGCTGTCCGCCGCCCTGACGGGCTCGGCCGAGGCCGACGGCCACCGGGTCGACGTACGGCCCACGGGATGGCTCGCGCAGCTGAGGGAGCGGCTCACGGATCCGGAGGCGGGGCAGCCCGTCGCCCCACCCGCGGCCCTTGCCGCCACCCTGCGGGACTACCAGCTGCGGGGGGCTCGGCTGGCTGGCCCGGACGACGGCGCTCGGGCTGGGCTGCTGCCTGGCCGACGACATGGGGCTCGGCAAGACGGTCACGCTGATCGCACTGCACCTGCACCGGCAGGCGGACAACTCGTCGGCCGGCCCCACCCTCGTCGTCTGCCCGGCCTCCCTGCTGGGCAACTGGCAGCGCGAGATCGAGAAGTTCGCGCCCGGTGTCCCGGTGCGCCGGTTCCACGGCCCTGCGCGCGGACTCGGCTCCCTGGCGGACGGTGAGTTCGTCCTCACGACCTACGGCACCATGCGCCTGGACGCCGAGCGGCTCGCCGAGGTGCCCTGGGGCATGGTCGTCGCCGACGAGGCGCAGCATGTGAAGAACCCGTATGCGGCGACCGCGCGTGCGCTGCGGTCCATAGGCGCACGCGCGCGCGTGGCGCTCACGGGCACACCGGTGGAGAACAACCTCACCGAACTGTGGGCGATCCTCGACTGGACGACACCGGGACTGCTCGGCCGCCTCGGCGCCTTCCGCGCGCGCTACGCACTGCCGGTCGAGGGCGGCCGGGATCCCGCCGCCGCGGAGCATCTCGCGCGGCTCGTACGGCCGTTCCTGCTGCGGCGCCGGAAGTCCGACCCCGGCATCGCCCCGGAGCTGCCGCCGAAGACCGAGACCGATCACCCGGTGGCACTGACGCAGGAACAGGCGGGTCTGTACGAGGCGCTGGTCCGCGAGACCCTGGAGCAGATCGCGGACGCCGACGACATGGCCCGTCGGGGGCTGATCGTGAAACTGCTGACCGGGCTGAAGCAGATCTGCAACCACCCGGCGCAGTTCCTCAAGGAGGACGACCCGAGGCTCACGGGACGCTCGGGGAAGCTGGAGCTGCTCGACGAACTGCTCGACGCCGTCATCGCGGAGGACTCGGGCGTCCTGGTCTTCACGCAGTACGTGCGGATGGCCCGCCTGCTCGAACGGCACCTGACGGCCCGTGGGGTGCCCTCGCAGCTCCTGCACGGCGGCACCCCTGTCGTCGAGCGTGAGGCGCTGGTGCGCCGCTTCCAGGCGGGCGAGGCGCCGGTGTTCCTGCTCTCGCTGAAGGCCGCGGGAACGGGCCTGAACCTCACACGGGCCGAGCACGTCGTGCACTACGACCGCTGGTGGAACCCGGCGGTCGAGGCGCAGGCCACCGACCGCGCGTACCGCATCGGGCAGACCCGCCCGGTGCAGGTGCACCGGCTGATCGCCGAGGGGACCGTCGAGGACCGCATCGCCGAAATGCTGGGGCGCAAGCGGGACCTGGCGGATGCCGTGCTCGGCGCGGGCGAGGCGGCACTGACGGAGCTGACGGACGCGGAACTGGCCGCACTGGTGGAACTGCGCGGGGAGGCACGATGAACCACTACGCCGATGAGCACGGCCGTGGCCTGGAGCGCACGTTCGCCGCGCTGCCGCCCGCGCGCGGACGCGGGTTCGCGCGGACCTGGTGGGGCCGCGCCTGGCTGGAGGCGCTGGAGGAGGCGGCACTGGACTCCGCCGCTGTCAAGGCGGGGCGTCGACTCGCGCGCGGGGGCGGCGTCGGCTCGGTGACGGTACGGCCGGGCCGGGTCACCGCCGTCGTCCGTGACCCGAAGGGCGCGGCGCACCGGGCCGACGTCCTGGTGCCGGCGCTTTCCGAAGAACAGTGGGTTGGTTTTCTGGACCTGGCCGTGGAGCAGGCGGGACACCTGGCCGCGCTCCTCGACGGGGAACTGCCCTCTCATCTGATCGAGGACGCGGCGGTCAGGGGCATCGAACTCCTGCCGGGACCGGGCGATCTGGAACCGGAGTGCGACTGTGACGCGTGGGACCACTGCGGGCACACCGCCGCCCTGTGCCATCAGGTGGCGCGTCTGCTGGACGAGGATCCGTTCGTGCTCCTGCTCATGCGGGGACGGGCGCGGAGCGCGTTCCTGGAGCCGTTGCATCTGCGGACCGCCGCCTCCCAGGAGGAGTCCGCGGAGGCGGAGGGCGTCGACGCGGCGGAGGCCTGGGCGGCCGCGGACATCCTGCCTCCGCTGCCGGCTCTGCCCGGTCTCCCGGAGGGCCCCGGCGAACCGCCGTCCTTCGGGGCCGGACGGCTCAGGCGTCGCCCGGGATCGACCCCGTGGCGCTGGAGTACCTGGCCGGGCGAACGGCCGTCGCGACCCACCGGATGCTCGGACAGAGCCTCGGCGCCGGCGGGGAGCCGGCCTTGGGGCTGACGGCATCTCAGGACGCCGTACGGCTCGCCGAAGGCGCCGCTCCCGGTGCTGTCGCGGACCGGCTAGCCGAGGGGTCGGGGCGGGGCGGCGAGGGGCTGGCCACGGCCGTTCGTGCCTGGCGTTTCGGAGGTGCGGCGGCCCTGGCCGTGCTCGACGAGGAGTGGCAGGTGGCGGGCGCGGCGCTCGCACGCGCGCGTTCGGCCCTGGAGGCGGCCTGGGAGGACGACGAGCGGCCGTCGTTCCGGCCGGTCGGCAACCGCTGGACCGTCCCGGCCGAAGGGGTTCAACTGCGCCTCGGCCAGGAGGGCCGCTGGTGGCCCTACCGCGAGGAGGACGGGCGCTGGGTTCCGGCGGGCGGCGCGGACCGGGATCCGGCGACGGCACTGGCCGCGGCGCGGCAATGCCCGGAGGACCAGTTGAACATGGGTACTTGACTGTCCGTCAGTTGCCGGCGAGGGCGATCCGACGAGTGGTGGACGCCGCTCGTTCACCCTGAGGTCGTGCGACGTTCCTGCTGGGGTCCAAATCTGGCCGCAGTCAACGAACTTGCCCCCAGGAGGCCCGATGTCCCTGCACGCCACCGGCCGGCGCCGTGTCCACCGATCCGTCGCCACGGGCCTGCCCCTGGCCCTGGCCACCGCCCTCGTGGCCGCGGGGACGGCCACGGCGGCGCCGTCCGGGGACGCCCGTGTCATCCGCACGGCGACCCTCGGCGAGATCCCCCTCGGCGCGTTCAGCAACGCGCTGCTGCCCGGCAGCGTGGGCGACGACCACGGGGTGAACCTCGGGGGTATCGGCAGCGACATCTACCCGGCCGGCCGCAAGGGCGAGTACTGGACCGTGACCGATCGCGGCCCCAACGGCCAGATCAAGGTCGACGGCAAGAAGCGCCGGACGTTCCCGGTGCCGGGATTCGACCCCGCGATCGTGAAGATCCGGGTGACCGGGGGCGAGATCAAGGTGATCGACGCGCTCCCGATCACCACGTCCTCGGGGAAGGCCGTCACCGGGCTGCCCGACCAGAAGAGCCGCGACGAGGCGCCGTACACCTACGACGCCGCCACCCCTCTGTCGTACGACCCGAACGGTCTGGACACCGAGGGCATCGTGCGGGCCGGGGACGGATCCTTCTGGCTCGTGGACGAGTACGGACCCTCGCTCATCCACGTCTCCGCGCGCGGCAAGGTGCTCACTCGATACGTGCCCGTGGGACTGAACCTCACCGGCGCCGACTACCCGGTGGTGGAGGGGCTGCCGTCCGTCCTGCTGCACCGGAAGATCAACCGCGGCTTCGAGGGGCTGGCGCAGCTTCCCTGCGGCGACCTGGTGATAGCCCTGCAGAGCCCGCTCTCGCTGCCCGACACGGCCGCCGGGGAGGCCTCGCGCACGACGCGTCTGCTGCGCTTCTCACCGCGGAAGAAGGCCGTCACCGCGGAGTACGCCTACCGCTTCGACCCGGTGAACGTCGTCGACCCCGGCGAGGACGACACCTCCGAGCTGAAGATCTCCTCGGTGGTGGCCGTCGGCGGTGACCGTCTACTGGTGGAGGAGCGCACCGACAAGTCGGCCCGGCTGCAGCTGGTCAGGCTGGGGCAGAAGGCCGACATCCTCGGCGGCCCCTGGGACGACGACACGACTTCTCCGTCGCTGGAGCAGCTGGACGACCCGGCCGCGGCAGGCGTGCCGGTGCTCGGCAAGCGGCTCGTCGTCGACCTGGGCAAGGTGAGCGGTGTGCCGGGGAAGATCGAGGGCATCGCGCGCGTGGACCACGACACGCTCGCGCTCATCAACGACAACGACTTCGGGATGACCGACGGAGCGGGCGCGTTCGACGCCCAGGGCCGCCTCGTGGACAGCGGGATCAAGACGACCCTGACGTACGTCAGGCTGCCCGAAGGCCTGTGAGAGGCGCTTTCACGGCAGCTCGTCGGAGAGCGAGGGCAGGATCGACTCCAGGTCGCTCGGCAGTGTGCTCGGGAGACCCGAGGGCAGCTCGGTCGGCAGCCGCGAAGGCAGCCGGCTGGGCAGCTCGGTGGGAAGGCTGAAGGAGGGCCGGGGCGAGCGGCTGGTGCTCGTGCCGCTCTCCTTCGGCGCCTTCTCGTCCCCCGGGCCGTGCTTCCCGGAGGCCATCAGCACTACGACGAGGACAGTCGCGGCGGCCGCCAGGAGGGCCAGGACGGCGAACATCGGGCCGCGGCTCCGCCGCGAAGGCTCCGGAGGCCATGACCGGTCCGGCTCGCCCGGAGGGGGCGGTCCGAAGCCGCCCTGCGGCGGCCCGAAACCGCCGGGCGGAGGCGGGGTGCCGCCCGGCGGTCCGGGCGGGACGGGAGGTACAGGCGGCAGGGACATACCCTCCAGGGTCGCCACCACACGGTCATGAGGCCACCCGCGCGCGGAAGCTGATACCGGCTCATGTCACGGAGCGCATGATTCCGCCGCACCCCTCGCGGAGGGTGGCCGGTCCCCACCGGAGCGTCGAAATTCGTCACGCACGCGCGCGTGCGGGCCGCTCGGAGACGGCTCGCTGCGCGTGTGCGCACTCAGCCCCGTGCGCCCAGCAGGTGGTCCATCGCCAGCTGGTCGAGCTGTTCGAAGGCCATACCGCGCGCGGCGGCCGCCTCCACGTCGAAGTCCTCGAAGGCCGTGCGGTCGGCGAGCAGGGCCTGCAGGCCGTCCGGGGCGGTCGGCTGGGCCAGCTGGTCCAGGCGGGAGGCGCGCAGCGCGTCCCGGACCTCAGGGTCGGCGCGGAAGGCGGCCGAACGCTCCTTCAGGATGAGGTAGTTGCGCATGCAGCCGGCCGCCGACGCCCACACGCCGTCGAGGTCCTCGGTCCGCGGCGGCTTGAAGTCGAAGTGGCGGGGCCCCTCGTAACCGGCGCTCTCCAGGAGGTCCACGAGCCAGAAGGCGGCACGCAGGTCCCCGGCACCGAACCGCAGGTCCTGGTCGTACTTGATGCCCGACTGCCCGTTGAGGTCGATGTGGAAGAGCTTCCCGGCCCACAGGGCCTGCGCGATGCCGTGCGGGAAGTTGAGCCCGGCCATCTGCTCGTGCCCCACCTCGGGGTTGACGCCGTACAGCTCGGGGCGCTCCAGGCGCTCGATGAAGGCCAGCGCGTGACCGACGGTGGGCAGCAGGATGTCGCCGCGCGGCTCGTTCGGCTTGGGCTCGATGGCGAAGCGGATGTCGTAGCCCTGGGAGGTGACGTACTCACCCAGGAGGTCGAACGCCTCCTTCATCCGGTCGAGAGCCGCGCGCACGTCCTTGGCGGCGCCGGACTCGGCGCCCTCACGGCCGCCCCAGGCGACGTACGTCTCGGCGCCCAGCTCGACGGCGAGATCGATGTTCCGGATCGTCTTGCGCAGTGCGTAGCGGCGGACGTCGCGGTCGTTGGCGGTGAACGCTCCGTCCTTGAAGACGGGGTGCGTGAAGAGGTTCGTGGTGGCCATCGGGACGGTCATGCCGGTGGCGTCCAGGGCCTGGCGGAAGCGCTTGATGTGCGACTCGCGCTCGGCGTCGGTGGCCCCGAAGGGGATCAGGTCGTCGTCGTGGAAGGTCACCCCGTGGGCGCCGAGCCCGGCCAGCCGCTGCACCGTCTCGACCGGGTCGAGGGCGCGGCGGGTGGCGTCGCCGAACGGGTCCCTTCCCTGCCAGCCGACGGTCCACAGGCCGAAGGTGAACCTGTCCTCGGGGGTGGGCTGGTAGCTCATGCCGCGACTCCTTGCTGCATTCGACTATTTCGTCATGACCGTTTACAAATTAGTATGCCGACGCACCCCTGGGAAGAGACAAGGTGTGTCTTCGGCGACAGGGAGTCTTCGACGATGTCGTCGACCCGTGTCGTCGACCGATGTCGTTGACAGAAGTCTTGCCAGCTCACAGCACATCCCGCACAGCCGCGGAAGAGGAGAACCCGATGTCAGCAGCCGAGGGTCCGCTCGTCGTCGGCGTGGACACATCCACCCAGTCCACGAAGGCGCTGGTCGTCGACGCGGTCACCGGGGAGGTGGTAGCGAGCGGCCAGGCGCCGCACACCGTGTCCTCCGGTGCGGGCCGGGAGAGTGATCCGCGCCAGTGGTGGAACGCCCTGTGCGAGGCGCTGCGCCAGTGCGGCGAGCCCGCGCACGAGGCGGCCGCGGTGTCCGTGGGTGGTCAGCAGCACGGCCTGGTCACCCTGGACGAGCGGGGCGAACCGGTACGTCCGGCGCTGCTCTGGAACGACGTCCGTTCGGCGCCGCAGGCTCGCAGGCTCGTCGAGGAGCTGGGCGGCCCGAAGGGCTGGGCGGAACGCACCGGCAGCGTGCCCGGAGCGTCGTTCACGGTCACGAAGTGGGCGTGGCTGGCCGAGCACGAGCCGGAGGCGGTCCGTGCCACCAGGGCGGTGCGGCTCCCCCACGACTACCTCACCGAGCGCATGACCGGACAGGGCACGACGGACCGCGGGGACGCCTCCGGCACCGGCTGGTGGGCGTCCGGGACGGGGGCGTACGACGAGGAGACGCTGGCGCACGTGGGCCTCGACCCGGCGCTGCTGCCCCGGGTGGTGCGGCCCGGCGAGGTCGCGGGCACCGTGCGCGAGCACCACGACCTGCCGTTCTCCAAGGGCACCCTGGTGGCGCCGGGCACCGGTGACAACGCGGCCGCGGCGCTGGGCCTCGGCCTGCGGCCGGGCACGCCGGTGCTGAGCCTCGGGACGTCCGGCACCGTGTACGCCGTCTCCAAGCACCGCCCCGCCGATCCGACGGGCACGGTGGCGGGCTTCGCGGACGCGCACGGCGACTGGCTGCCACTGGCCTGCACCCTGAACTGCACCCTCGCCGTGGACCGCGTCGCGGCGCTGCTGGGCCTGGACCGCGAGGCCGTCGAGGCCGGCACCTCCGTCACCCTGCTGCCGTACCTGGACGGCGAGCGCACTCCGAACCTGCCGAACGCCTCCGGCCTCCTGCACGGGCTGCGGCACGACACCACCGCCGGCCAGCTGCTGCAGGCGGCCTACGACGGCGCGGTGCACGCGCTGCTCGGCGCGCTCGACCTGGTCCTCGACCAGGACGCGGACCGCACCACCCCGCTCATGCTGATCGGCGGCGGAGCCCGGGGCACAGCCTGGCAGCAGACGGTACGGCGGCTGTCGGGGCGGCCGGTCCAGGTCCCGGAGGCCGGGGAACTGGTCGCCCTCGGGGCCGCGGCGCAGGCCGCGGGCCTGCTGACCGGCGAGGACCCGGGCGCGGTGGCCCGCCGCTGGAACACGGCCGCGGGCCCGGTGCTGGACGCGGTGGAGCGGGACGAGGCGACGCTGGCCCGGATCAGCGGGGTACTCTCCGACGCGGCCCCGCTGCTGGAGCGGGAGCCGGAGTCCCGCTGAGCCCAGGCCCCACCCGGGCTGAGCCCGGCCGCAGACACCGAGGATTGACCAGGGCATGACCGCATCGCCGCACGAGGGCCGCCCGCCCGGTACCGGGCGTTCTCTGCCGGACACCCAGCAGGGCATGCGCCGGCGCAACCTCGCCCGGGTGATGCACGCCGTCAGCGCGCAGGGCCCACTGTCGCGGGCCGCGGTCGCCTCGCACATCGGCCTGACGCGGGCGGCGGTGTCGACGCTCGTGGACGACCTGATCCGCTGGGGGCTGCTGGAGGAACTGGGCCCGGAACGGCCGGGCCGGGTGGGCCGCCCCGGATCCGCGCTCGCGGTGAGCGGGCACGGTCCCGCCGGCATCGGGGCCGAGATCGGCGTCGATCACCTCGCGGTGTGCGCGGTCGACCTGCGCGGCGCGGTCCGCGCCCGGGCCGTGCGGCACGGTGCGAACCGGGGCCGCACCCCGGGGCCGGTGGTCGAGGAGCTGACGGCGCTGGTCCGCCGGGTCGTGGCCGAGACGGAGCGGGAGGGGCTGTGGCCCGCCGGTCTCGCCGTCGCCGTGCCGGGACTGGTCGCGCGGGACGGCCGTACGGTCGTGCGCGCCCCGAACCTCGAGTGGAACGACACGGACCTCGGCCCGCTGCTGCCCGGCGGCCTGCCCGTGACCGTGGACAACGAGGCCAACTTCGGTGCTATGGCCGAGTTGTGGCTCGGCGCCGGCACCCCTCGCGACTTTCTGCACGTGTCGGCAGAGATCGGCATCGGCGCCGCGATCGTCGTGGACGGGCAAGTGCTGCGCGGCACGCAGGGGTTCGCGGGCGAGCTGGGTCATGTGCCCGTCCACCCGGACGGACCCTCGTGCCCGTGCGGCGGGCGTGGGTGCCTGGAGCAGTACGCCGGTGAGGAGGCGGTGCTGCGCGCGGCCGGGCTGGAGCCGAAGCAGGACCTGGTCGGCCTGCTCGCGGGACGGGCCGAAGAGGGCGACGAGGCCGTACGGCGGGCGCTGCGGGACGCCGGCACGGCGCTCGGCGTCGCCCTGACCGGTGCGGTCAATCTGCTCGACCCCGAGACGGTCGTCCTCGGCGGGGCCCTCGCAGGCCTCTCCCCCTGGCTGCTGCCGTCGCTGGAGGCCGAGCTGACGGGCCGTACGGCGGGACCGGCCTGCCCGGTGTCGGTGTCCGGACTGGGTCCCGAGGGCCCGCTCCTGGGCGCGGCGCACTCGGTCGTCCGGGCCGTTCTCGACGATCCGGCGGCGGTGGCCGAGCGGCCCTGACGGCTCGCTGCCGACTGGGCTCGAACGGCCGGGTGACGACCTGCTCTCACTCGATCGAGTGGCCGAGTTGTCCACAGTCCGCCGGTTGTCCACGGAACCGAGTCGCACCCTTCTGCCCAACTCCCCCGCGCCGTACCGTGATTCACGCGAGGCGCAGCTGCCCTTCCTGCCCGCCCGGCGGAGCGCTCGCGGGACGAGGGGATGCACACGCCTCGGGTGAGAGCCGGCTGACACGGATCGGGGGGAGACATGCACGCGGAGACGACCGGGACGCTGCGGCGGGACGCCATCGGGCTGCGCGAGGTCCTGTTCCAGAGCATCACGGCGATGGCGCCGGCCGCCGCCGTGGCCGCCTCGATCCCCGCGGGCGCCGCCTTCGCCGGCGGCAGTCTGCCGCTGGCCGTACTGATCGCCCTGGTGGCCTGCCTGTTCACCGCGTCCTGCGTGGCCGAGCTGGCACGGGAGCTGCCCGCGGCAGGTTCGGTGGCCACCTACGCGGCGCGCGGACTGCACCCCGCCGTCGGCTTCCTCGTCGGCTGGGGTTACGTGTTCGTGGAGACGCTGGTCCCTCCGCTGCACCTCCTGCAGCTCGGTTTCACCACGGCGGGCACGCTGCACGAGGAGTGGTCCTCGTATCCGGCGGACCTGTGGTGGCCGTGGTCGGTGGCCGGCGCCGCCGTGATCGCCGTCGCCGGCTACATCGGCGTCCGCGCCTCGGCCCGCTTCGGCACCGTCCTCGGGATCTTCGAAATCCTTGTCTTCCTGGTGTTCGCGGTCTGGCTCGTGGGCAGGGCGGGCGACGCCAACACCCTCTCGGTCTTCGGCACGTCACACACCGCGGACGGGTACACCGGGGTCGGCGGAGTCTTCGCCGGGTCCGTGTACACGGTCCTCGCGTTCGCCGGGTTCGAGGCCGCGGCGCCGCTCGCCGAGGAGACGCGCGACCCACGCCGGACCATGCACCGCGCGGTCCTCGGAGCGGCCCTGGGCATCGGTCTGTTCTACGTGGCCACGACCTACGCGATGACCGTCTACTTCGGCCCGGACCGTTTCGCGAGGTTCGGCGCGTCGGGAACCGCCTCCTGGGACGGAGTGGCCCGGGCCTCGTTCGGTCTCTTCTGGGTGCTGGTGTTCCTCGCGGTGGTCAACTCGACGATCGCCAACGCCAACGCGTGCGCCAACGTCTCGACCCGTACGGCCTTCGCCCTGGCCCGCATCCGGGTCCTGCCCCATGTGCTCGCCACGCTTCATCCCCGGCATCGCTCCCCCGTGGTGGGCATCGCGGTGCAGACCGTCGTCGCGGTCGGCGCCGTACTGGGACTCGGCCTCGCCTACGACCCGGTGACCGCGTTCCTGCTCCTCGCCACGGTGATCGTCACCGTCGTCGTCGGCGTCTACATCGTCGTGAACCTCGCGTGTGCGGGCTACTTCCTGCGCCGCCGCCGCGAGGCGTTCAAGCCGGTGAGGCATCTGCTCTTCCCGCTGCTGGGCATCGCCGCCTTCGTCCCGGCGCTGCTGACGGCCGCGGGGATCCCGGTGTTCGACTTCGTCACCGAACTCTCGGCGCCGGTCTCGTACGCGGGCCCGGTGGTCGGCGTCTGGACGGCGACCGGCGTGGTGGTGCTGCTGGTGCTGATACGGCGTCACCCCGGGCGAATAGCCGAGACCGCTCGGGTGCACGCCGAGGAAGCCGACCCGGCCGGCCACCGGCAGGACGGAGCAGTGCCTCGCTGACCGTACCGGCGAGCCGCCCCGCCGGGAGGCCGACCGGGACCGATTCTCACCTCATGACCGCCGCACCACCACGACCGCCGCACCGAGAGGAACGACGCCGCGATGACCGACCCCCGCATCCTGACCGTGCGCCCGGAACCGGGCGAGTACGCCTGGACGTTCGGCGGTGCTCCCCCGGTGGCCCGGATCGAGCCCGGAACGGTTCTCGACCTCTACACCGAGGACTGCTTCGCCGGCCGGGTGCGGTCGGAGAAGGACCTGGTCTCCGAGGTCTGCGAGTTTCCCTTCCTGAATCCGCAGACCGGCCCCTTCCACATCGAGGGCGCCGAGCCCGGGGACACCGTGGCCGTGCACTTCGTGTCCGTCGAGCCGGCCCGGGACTGGGCAGCTTCGACCACGGTCCCTCTGTTCGGCGCGCTCACGTCGACTCACACCACGGCCACGCTGCAGCCACCCCTGCCGGAGCGGGTCTGGATCTGGCAGCTCGACCGCACCAGGCGCACCGCCCTCTTCCGCGCGCAGGACAGCGACCTCGAGCTGGAGCTGCCTCTCGACCCGATGCACGGCACGGTGGGGGTGGCCCCCGCCAATCTGGAGGTGCGCTCGGCCCTGGTCCCGGACGCGCACGGCGGGAACATGGACACGCCCGAGATGCGGGCCGGCGTCACCTGCTACCTGGGAGTCAATGTCGAGGGCGCGCTGCTCAGTCTCGGTGACGGGCACGCGCGGCAGGGCGAGGGCGAGACCTGCGGGGTCGCCGTGGAGTGCGCCATGAACACCGTGGTGATCGTCGACCTGCTCAAGGACGTCGCCACGCCCTGGCCCCGGCTGGAATCGGACACGCATCTCATCTCGACCGGCTCGGCGCGCCCGCTGGAGGACGCGTTCCGGATATCTCAGCTTGACCTGGTGCAATGGCTGGTGCGCGACTACGGATTCAGTGAGCTGGACGCGTATCAGTTCGCAACCCAGGCGGTCGAATCGCCGTTGGCCAACGTGTGCGACACCAACTACACCTGCGTGGCCAAGCTCCGCAAGGAGTGGTTGCCCGCCCGGGAGACCCACCGCGGCATGCACGCGCGGCTGCGGGAGACGGCGCGGACACTCGGCCGCTGACACCGCATCAGCCCCACAGGCATGCGACGCCCCCCACACCCGTTCCTGAAAGGCAGCCGACGATGGACAAGAACCGGCCCGGACCGCAGCTCAGCAGGCGACGGATCCTGAAGGGCGCGGCTCTCGCCGCAGTCCCCTACTCGCTGCTCCCCGACGCCCGCGCCGGTGCGCAGGGAGCCGTCGACTACCCTCCGGCCGAGTGGCAGCCGGCGTCCGCCGGCAACTACACCTCGTCCGACCGCCCCGACGACTACACCGTCGACCGTGTGATCATCCATGTCACGCAGGAGACGTACACGAGCACGCTGACCATCTTCCAGAACCCGCAGAAGAAGGTGTCCGCGCACTATGTGGTCCGCTCGGCCGACGGGCACGTCGCCCAGTGCGTGCGCGAGGCCGACGTCGCCTGGCACGCGGGCAACTGGGACTACAACACCCGCAGCATCGGCATCGAGCACGAGGGCTGGGTGGACCAGCCCGCCTTCTTCACCGATGCCCTCTACGAGCAGTCCGCGCAGCTGACGGCAGCCGTCTGCGCCAGGTACGGCATCCCCAGGGACAGGGAGCACATCATCGGCCACTATCAGGTGCCGGGCACCGACCACACCGATCCGGGGCCCTACTGGGACTGGGTCCGCTACATCAGACTGGTCAATTTCGCGTAGGCGGACGTCGAACCGGTTGTCCGCACGAACACGGCGCGTGACGATGGTCCGAGCCGTTTCACCGTCCGGGGAGGGTGAGTTGACCGATCCGTGGGTGGCCCTGGAACCGGGGGCCGACCCCGCCGAGCGAGTCCGGGTGCTGCGCCGGGCGCACGAGACGTTCACCACGGGCGGCACGGTGCCGCGCCCGGTGCGGGGCGTGGTGGCCGAGTCCTGGCGGCGCAGCGCGCGAGCCGGTGTGGGGCCGGACGGCGCGGCGAGCGTGGAGCTGACCGACGGGGACCTCGGTGTCTATCGGGCCGAGCACCCGCTGGCCCGGGTCATGCCGCTGTTCCGGGAGCTGATGGGCACGTTCGCCGCCGACGGCGAGCATCTGCTGGCGGTGTGCGACGCACACGGCAGGCTGCTGTGGGTCGAGGGGCATCCGGCGACCCGGCGCCTGGCGGACCGGATGAACTTCGTGCCCGGAGCGCGCTGGTCGGAGACGGCCGTCGGCACCAACGCGCCGGGTACCGCGGTCGCCCTGGACCGGCCGGTGCAGGTCTTCGCGGCCGAGCACTTCATACGGCGGGTGCAGCCGTGGACGTGCGCGGCGGCGCCGGTGCACGATCCGCACACCGGTCGCGTCCTCGGCGCCGTCGACATCACCGGTGGCGACGGGCTGGCGCATCCGCACAGTCTGGGCTTCGTGCAGGCGGTGGCGCGGGCCGCCGAGTCCCAGCTCGCGCTGCTCGCCCCGCCCCGGCGTGCCGATGACACCGCGATGCTGAGCGCGCTGGGCCGTGACGAGGCCGAGCTCCGGGTGGACGGCCACCGGATCAGGCTCAGCCGCCGGCACAGCGAGATCCTGGTCCTCCTCGCTCGCCGCCCCGAAGGGCTGACCGGCGACGAACTGCTGTGCGCGCTGTACGCGGACGAGTCGGTGACCCCGGTGACGCTGCGCGCGGAACTCGCCCGGCTGAGGAGGCTGTTGGGACCGGGGCTGCTCGCCTCACGGCCGTACCGGCTGACGGCGGCGGTCGAGTCCGACGCCGGCACGGTGGAGCGGCGGCTGGAGACGGGTGCGCTGACGTCCGCGGTGGAGGCGTACGCCGGCCCGCTGCTGCCGGGTTCACAGGCCCCGGCCGTGGTGCGGCTCCGGCGCCGCCTCGCCGACGGTCTGCGGGCGGCCCTGATCACCCACAGCGACCCCGATCTGCTCGCGGACTGGGCGCATGCGCCGTGGGGTGAGGACGACCTGGAGGTGTGGCGGGCGCTCGCGGCGGTACGGCCGTCGGCGCCGGTGCGGGCCCGGCTGGCGGCGCTGGAGGCCGAGCTGGCCGTGCCGGCCCGCCGGACACGGGTGCCGAGCGGCGGCGCAACGTACTTGCAACGTCCGCCCGCCTAGCCTCGCGCCGCGAGCTGCCCAACGGCGGGCAGCCCTTCACCGGGAGGCAGACCAGCATGACCCGTTACGCGGCGCCCGGCACCGAGGGCGCGATCGTCTCCTACCAGGCGCGCTACGACCACTTCATCGGCGGAGCGTACGTGCCGCCGTCGCGCGGGCAGTACTTCGAGAATCCGTCGCCGGTCAACGGGCAGCCGTTCACCGAGATCGCGCGCGGTACCGCGGAGGACGTCGAGCGGGCGCTGGACGCGGCGCACGAGGCCGCGCCCGGATGGGGCCGTACGTCGGTGACGGAGCGCGCCGACATCCTGCTGAAGATCGCCGACCGGATGGAGGCCTACCTCGAACCCCTCGCGGTGGCCGAGAGCTGGGAGAACGGCAAGCCGGTGCGCGAGACGCTGGCGGCCGACATCCCGCTCGCGATCGACCACTTCCGCTACTTCGCGGGCGCCATCCGGGCGCAGGAGGGCTCGCTCGGCGAGATCGACGACGACACGGTCGCGTACCACTTCCACGAGCCGCTCGGTGTGGTCGCGCAGATCATCCCGTGGAACTTCCCGATCCTGATGGCCGCCTGGAAACTCGCGCCGGCGCTGGCCGCGGGCAACGCCGTCATCCTCAAGCCCGCCGAGCAGACCCCGGCGTCCATCCACTACTGGATGAGCCTGATCGCCGACCTGTTGCCGCCGGGTGTGGTCAACATCGTCAACGGCTTCGGCGTGGA
Organism: Streptomyces sp. NPDC044064; assembly: GCF_056434245.1. Classification (NCBI taxonomy): domain Bacteria; kingdom Bacillati; phylum Actinomycetota; class Actinomycetes; order Kitasatosporales; family Streptomycetaceae; genus Streptomyces; species Streptomyces sp. NPDC044064. Next base: position 186,020 of record NZ_JBWKFN010000007.1, on the reverse strand, counting down.
GGCGGGCAAGCCGCTGGCGTCCAGCCCGCGGGTGGCGAAGGTGGCGTTCACCGGGGAGACCACGACCGGGCGGCTGATCATGCAGTACGCCTCGGAGAACATCAAGCCGGTCACCCTGGAGCTCGGCGGCAAGTCCCCGAACATCTTCTTCGACGACGTGTGGGCCCACGACGACGACTTCCGGGACAAGGCGCTCGAAGGCTTCACCATGTTCGCGCTCAACCAGGGCGAGGTGTGCACCTGCCCCTCGCGGGCGCTCGTCCAGCGCGGCAACTACGCGGAGTTCCTCGAGGCGGCCGTGGCCCGTACCCGGCAGATCAAGCCGGGGCACCCTCTCGACACCGACACGATGATCGGCGCCCAGGCCTCCAACGACCAGCTGGAGAAGATCCTCTCCTACCTGGACATCGGCCGGCAGGAGGGCGCCAAAGTGCTCACCGGCGGCGAACGCGTGGAGTACGACGGCGAGTTGAAGGGCGGCTACTACGTCCAGCCGACCATCTTCGAGGGTGACAACCGCATGCGGATCTTCCAGGAGGAGATCTTCGGGCCGGTCGTCTCGGTGGCGTCGTTCGACGACTTCGACGACGCCATCAAGATCGCGAACGACACGCTGTACGGCCTGGGCGCGGGCGTGTGGACCCGGGACATCAACACCGCGTACCGTGCGGGCCGCGCGATCCAGGCGGGCCGGGTCTGGACGAACTGCTACCACGCCTACCCCGCGCACGCCGCGTTCGGCGGTTACAAGCAGTCCGGCATCGGCCGCGAGACGCACAAGATGATGCTGGAGCACTACCAGCAGACGAAGAACCTGCTGGTGTCGTACTCGCCGAAGAGGCTCGGCTTCTTCTAGGGGAGTGAAGTCGGGTGCCTGGAGGCTTCGTTGCGCTCGAGGCACTCCGACACCCGAGCTACGCTCCGCAATCAACACGACACCGGGTTCCTCGCCGCACCGCACGGCCGGTCCGGCCGCCAGGTCCAAGCTGCACCTGTACAAACCGCGCGGCCACGCGCCCCTCGTCCATGCCTCTCGTCCATGCCCCTTCCGGGCAGGCGCCCGCGATGGTTCAGAAGGTGTCAGGCACCACGCTGTGCGCCCTGATCGCGGCTCATGCCAGGGGAGGTGTCCGCGGTGGAGCCCTGCCATCCCGCAGAGAACCCCTCGCCCCAAGGGCCCGCGCCCATGAATACCGGTCCGGCCCGCCCGAGGGCGACCGGATAAGGTGCGCGAGACGGCAGCCTGGTCAGGGAGGGAAGCGTGACCGACACCAGCAACACCCGGCCCGCCGAGGGTGAGGCGCAAGCGCCGCGGCAGAGCCGACTGCACCGCCTGATGCGCTACATCCCCCTGATCGCCCCCGTCCTGCTGTGGGCCGTGCCCTGCTGGGTGCTCCTGCACAGCGGCCAGCACTGGCCGCTGCCCGTCACGCTGGCCGGCACCGCCCTGTTCGTCCTCGGCCTCATCGGTATGCCACTCGCCATGGTGCGCGGCCACGGCCGGCGCCAGCAGGACCGGGCGGCGATCGTCGGTGACACCCTGCTGGGCACCGGCTGGGTCCTGTTCACCTGGTCCGTTCTGCTCGGCGTCCTCCTGCGGCTCGGCCTGACCTTGGCCGGCGTCGGCGAGAGTCAGGACCGGGCCCGCGTCGTCACCTGGGCCGTCCTCGGTGCGGCCGCCGTACTGCTCGCCTGGGGGTACGCCGAGGCCCGTCGCGTGCCACGCGTGCGCCGACTCGACGTACAGCTCCCGCGACTGGGTACCGGGCTGGACGGCCTCCGCGTCGTCCTCATCACCGACACCCACTACGGCCCGCTCGATCGCGCCCGCTGGTCGGAGCGGGTGTGCGAGACGGTGAACGCTCTGGAGGCCGACCTGGTCTGCCACACCGGCGACATCGCGGACGGCACGGCCGAACGCCGCCGCGCCCAGGCCGTCCCACTCGGTACCGTGCGGGCCACCCGGGCCCGGGTGTACGTCACCGGCAACCACGAGTACTACAGCGAGGCCCAGGGCTGGGTCGACCTGATGGACGAGCTGGGCTGGGAGCCGCTGCGCAACCGCCATCTGCTGCTCGAACGCGGAGGCGACACGCTTGTGGTCGCCGGCGTGGACGACGTCACCGCCGAGTCCTCCGGCCTGGCCGGCCACGGCGCCCATCTCGCCGGAGCCTTGAACGGCGCCGACCCCGACCTGCCCGTCCTGCTCCTGGCACACCAGCCCAAGTTCGTCGACCGGGCGGCAGCCCAGGGCATCGACCTCCAGCTCTCCGGCCACACCCACGGCGGCCAGATCTGGCCCTTCCACCACCTGGTCCGCATCGACCAGCCCGCCGTCGCGGGCCTCAGCCGACACGGCACCCGCACCCTCCTCTACACCAGCCGCGGCACCGGCTTCTGGGGCCCGCCGTTCCGCGTCTTCGCCCCCAGCGAGATCACCCTGCTCGTGCTCCGCTCCCCGCACCTGTCCACCTCGCCGTAGCACGGGGCGGGCCGGCGCAAACGCTGTACCCGCCGAAGGGGCTCGGCTTCTTCCAGGGGAGTGGAGCCGGGTGCCCGGACAGGACGTCGTCCTCTCCGGGCGCCCCTGCTCACACGGCGGGCTGCTGCTGGGTGACGCAGTGGATGCCGCCGCCGCCCGTGCCGAGGCGGTCGATGTTCAGCTGCTCGATGACGCGGTCCGGGTAGAGGCGGGCCAGGGTCGACCTCGCAGCCTGGTCCGCCGTGGTGTCTCCGAAGTGGGCGCTGATGACGGCGCCGTTGCAGAGGTAGAAGTTGGCGTAGGAGGCCAGGAAGTTCCGGTCGGTGGAGCGGATCTTGTTGTAGTCCGGGCCCTGGAGGCGCATCACGTCCATGGCCCGGCCCGTGGCGGTCGTCGAGGCGGACAGTACGCCGTACTGCTGACGGGCGTCGCGGGCGAAGGCGTCGGTGTCGGTGGAGAGGGGCATCTGGACGAGAGCCTCGCCGGGGGCGAGGAAGCGGGACGTGGCGTCGACGTGGTCGTCGGTGATGTCCTGGCCAAAGACGCCGTCGAACCAGATGACCTTGGAGGCGCCGTAGGCGTCGCACATCGCGGTCTCCACCTGGCGCTCGGACACTCCGGGGTTGCGGTTGCGGTTCACCAGACTGCTTCGGGTGGCCATCAGGGTTCCGGCGCCGTCCTGTTCGATGGCGCCGCCTTCCCCGACCAGGTCGGCGTAGGTGAACGGGACGCCGACGTGGGAGGCGATCCGCTCGGCGACGAGGGCGTCCCTGGCGTGGGTCTGCTTGTTGCCCCAGCCGTTGAAGTTGAGGCCGACGGCGTCGAGGCCGCCGTAGCCGTCGGTGCGGACGACGGGGCCGGTGTCGCGCATCCAGCAGTCGTCGACGGGGACGGAGTCGATGACGGTGACCGACGGGCCGCACAGCGAGCGCGCCCGGGCGGCGCTGCCGGAGTTGGCGCACATGACGACCGATTCGTACTTGGCGACGGTACGGGCGATCAGGGCGATGTCCGCCTGGACGCCGCTCAGTTTGCCGGCCCAGATGGATGTGCTGTCCGGCCAGGCCATCCAGGTGCGGGCGTGGCGGACGTCCTCGGCCGGGACCCGGAAGGTGCCCGCGGCGGCGCGGGCCCTGTCCTGGGTCGTCGCGGCGAGGGCGGCGCCGGCGGCGGTCGCTCCGGCGACGGCGACTGCGGGCCGCCGCGATCCGGTCCGGGTTCCAGCCGGGGCGCGGTACGGAGTCCAGGAGCAGCCGGGTGTACGGGTGTTGCGGCGCGGCGAGCACCTCGGCGGTGGCGCCGGCCTCGACGACGCGGCCGTGGTGCATGACGAGGACCTCATCGGTGACGCACCGGACCACGCCGAGGTCGTGGGTGATGAAGAGGTAGCCGATCGCGGTCTGTTCGCGGATGTCGGCGAGCAGCAGCAGGCGGCGGCCCAGCGGGCGTGCGGATCGCAGGTCGAGGTCATCCCGCTCCCGGTCGACGACCTGTGGGCCCGCGACACCGTCCCCGTCTTCGTCGAGGAGGACGGCGAGGTCGTCGGCGTCGACTTCAACTTCAACGGGTGGGGCAACAAACAGGAGCACACCGACGACGCCCAGGTGGGCCGCAGGCTGCTCGGCAAGTACGGCATCCCCCGCACACAGGCGCCACTCGTCGCCGAGGGCGGGTCTTTCGAGACCGACGGCGAGGGCACCCTCCTCATCACCGAGAGCTCGATCGTCAACGACAACCGCAACCGCGGGAAGAGCCGGGACCGGATCGAGGACGAGCTCATCAAGACCCTCGGTGTGGAGAAGGTGATCTGGCTGGCGGGCGTCCGCGGCGAGGACATCACCGACGCGCACGTGGACAGCCTCGTACGGTTCACCGCACCGGGCGTGGTCCTCCTCGACCAGGCGTTCCCCGGCACTCCCCCGGACTCCTGGTCCCGCTCCTGCGACCAGGCCCGTTCGGTGCTCGGCAAGGCGACCGACGCACGGGGCCGACGCTTCGAGATCATCGACCTGCCGCAGCCCGACCTTGACAGGATCACCGGCCGGGGCGACGACTTCGTGTCCACCCACGCCAACTTCTACATCGCCAACGACGCCGTCTTCCTGCCCAGGTTCGGCGACCGGAAGGCGGACGCCCGGGCGAGGGCCATCCTCCAGGAACACTTCCCCGAGCGGGACATCGTCCAGGTGCAGATCGACACCATCGCCTCCGGCGGCGGCGGGATCCACTGCTCCACCCACGACCAGCCCGGCAAGCCCGCCGCCTGACCGCGCCCGGGCTCACGTCCGGGCCGGCTCCTCCACCGTGCCCTGCTTCCGCCTGTCGGCACCGTGCGCCGTCGTCCGGCGCGGATGATGAACGCCGGGGCGGCTGCCGATCCGCCGTCGCCCCCCTTCCACTCGGAAAGGAGTTCTTCGATGGTCGACGAACCAGTCCTGGTGCTTGCAGCGACCGGTGGTCAGGGCGGTGCCGTGACCGATGCGCTGCTGGCCCGCGGGGCCCGGATCAGGGCGCTGGTCCGCGATCCCGGCCGCAGTGCCGCGCGGCAACTGGCCGACCAGGGTGTGGACGTGGTCGCGGGCTCCCTGAGCGATCCCGGGTCGCTCGCCGCGGCCATGCGGGGGGTGGCCGGTGTCTTCGCGTTCACCACACCCTTCGAGGCCGGTGTCGAGGCGGAGGTGGAGCAGGGGCGGGCCATCCTCGCCGCCGCGGCGCGGGAACGCGTCCCGCATCTCGTGTTCAGCTCGGTCGCCGGGGCCGACCAGGACAGCGGGGTACCGCACTTCGAGAGCAAGGCGCGCATCGAGGCGGAACTGGCCACGGGAGACGTGCCGTACACGATCCTGGGGCCGACGTACTTCTTCGACAACGCGCTCGGTGGAGCGGAACGCATCCTCGACGGCGTTCTCGATCTGCCGCTGCCGCCCGACCGGCCGCTGCAGCAGCTGGCCCGGCCCGACCTCGGCGCGTTCGCCGCTGAAGTGCTGCTCGACCCCGCCCGATACGTCGGGCAGCGCATCGAGCTGGCGGGCGACGCGCCCACGCCGACGCAGATGGCGGCCGCGCTCGGCGATGCGCTGGGACGGGAGGTCCGCCATGAGTACGTACCGCTCGCGGCCATCGGCAATCCGGACATGCACGCGATGTGGACGTTCCTGAACGGCCCGGGCTACCGCGTCGACATCCGCGCGCTCCGGGCCGCTCACCCGGAGATCCGTTGGACCGACTTCGCGGACTGGGCACGCAACACCTGGACGGCCGCCGGCTGAGCAGGCCGGCCCAGCCGCCCCGGATCTCACGGCGGGCGTGCCGCACCGGTTCCCACCGGCGCGGTGCGGTCCGCCAGGTGCGGGGTCAGTGCTTCTCCGCGATGATCAGTGCTTCTTCGCGATGAACAGCCGGCCCGTGGGGAACCGGTGGGGCAGACACCGGACGTCGGAGAAGCCCGCCGCCAGCAGCTTGTCGGTCCACTCCTGCTCGTCGAGCAGGCGCCGGCGCATGAACTGCTGGTGGTAGTACGTCACGATCGCGCTGAACCGGCGCTCCCTCGGGTCGGGCACGTACGGCACGGCCTCCGTGAGCGCCATCATGCCGCCCGGCCGCAGCGCGTCCCGGCAGGCGGCCAGGGTCCGGTCGGCGATGTCCTCCTCCTCGGGCATCATGTCGTGGAAGACGAACCCGGCGTGCACCACGTCGGCGTCCTTCACCGGCGTCGGGTCGGTGGCCACCGACTGGATCGACCGCTCGTACACGGTGATCCGGTCGGCCACGCCCGCTCGCTCGGCCGCCAGTTGGGCCTCCCGGCACGCCTCGGCGTCCAGGTCGAGCGCCACGGCCGTGGTGTCCTTCAGGGTCAGCATGATCTCGATGAGCAGCCGGGCGGTGCCCGCACCGAGGTCGACCACGTGCGTGGGACGGGCGTCGAGGATGGTCTTGAGCGCCACGGGATAGAAGCCGAACGACCCCATCCACTGCGAGCTGACGGCGACCTGGCGGCCGTCGCGGCTGTGCCGCTTCCCGGCGGACACGTTGTCGGTGAGGAACTCCACCGCGTTCTCCACGAACGGCCGGTTCGCGTTGAGCGCCCAGGACAGATAGCCGGACTCGTACAGGATCTGGTCGAAGTCCGCCGCCACCTGGTACGTCCCGTCCGACTCGACGACCAGCGCCGCCGAGGTCAGTGCCTCCAGGTAGTTCGCCACGCCCTGCCTGGGCAGCCCGGTGGCCGACACCAGCCGCTCGACGTCGACCCGCTGGCCCTTGTCGATGTGCGGCAGCACCCCGATCCGGTCGCCGATCTCCAACAGCGCTGCCGCTCCCGCCGCGTCCGCTGCCGTCTCACGAGCCGGGATCTGGTTCGCAGTCATCTACTGTGTTCCTTTCGGTAGTTGCCGGATCACTGTCGGAATTTCGTCCCGCTCGGGCTGTCCGTTCGCGGCCTCCCGGAGCACGCGGTTGATGACACGGCTGATCTCCGCCGCGTTACGTGGCCAGTACATCTCGTTGTGGGCGCAGGCGACGTCGTAGCGCTGCACGTGACCGTCAACGTACTCGTGCCACAGCACGTCCATCTCCGCGTCCAGATGGCGCTTGTCGTGGGTCTCCGGGTCGAGGAGCGCGTTGAAGAAGACCACGTCGCCGCGGTACCTGGGCGACGTGTAGCGCCGCATCTGCTCCAGGTGCTCGATGAAGATCTCCGAAGCGGTGCTGACCAGGAACTCGTACTCCTCCATCCCCTTGAGGTGACCCATGTAGTTGACGAGGAACATGCGCACCATGTCCTCATCCAGGAGTTCGAGGTCGGCGAAGTGGCTGGCGGGTGCCGAGTCCAGCAGCGCGAGCAGCGCCACCTCCTCTCCGCGGCGCTGCAGTTCCGCGGCCATCGCGTGGGCCAGGGTGCCGCCGAAGGACCAGCCCAGCAGGTAGTACGGCCCGCTCGGCTGGGCGTCCTGCACCTGGTTCACGTAGTCGTTGACCATGTCCTCGATGGAGGCCGCCCGCGGTGTGACCCCGTCGAAGCCGCGCGCCTGGATGCCGTAGAGCGGCCAGGCCCGGTCGATGTGCCGGCCGAAGCTGAGGTAGGGCCAGCTCAGGCCGCCGCCCGGGTGCAGCCACCACAGCGGGGACTTCTCCCCCTCGGTGCGGATCGGCAGGAGGGCGGCGAACGGGTCCTCGAAGGTCACCTCCGCGTCCGCGGACAGCTGTTCCGCCAGTTCGGCCACCGTGGGGTACTGGAACACCGTCCGGATCGGCACCTCCATGCCCAGTTTCTCGTGGATCTGCCAGACCAGGCGGGTCAGCCGCAGCGAGTGGCCGCCGCAGGCGAAGAAGTCGTCGTCGATCCCGATCCGGTCCAGCCCCAGCACTTCGGCGAAGAGTCCGGCCAGTGCCTCCTCGCGCGGAGTGCGCGGGGCGCGGTACTCACCGCCGGTCGGGTCGGGGTCGGGCAGTGCGGCGCGGTCCACCTTCCCGTTCTTGGTGAGCGGCAGCCGGTCGAGGAGCATGATCTCGCTCGGCACCATGAACGCGGGCAGCTCGCGGGTCAGTTCGTCGCGCAGGTGCGACGGAAGCCGGGACGCACGGCCGGAGACCGCGGGCGCGTTGACGAGCCGCCCGGCCGGCGTCGGTGCCGGCCGGTAGACGCCGTCGCAGACGGGGGCGTCGACTTCGGGCAGCAGTACCGCCTCGAAGTGCTCCGCCGACTCCGGCGACCAGGTGCAGTACACCGCGAGCCCCTGTGCGGTGCCCCAGGCCTCCAGTTCGGCCGGGTCGAGCGTGTCCCGGTCGTCGATCGGGCCGCCCCACTCGCCGGCCTCGGTGGCCAGCCTGGCGTTCGGCACACGGGTGAGGCGGACCCGGCCGTGCCGCGCGAGCGCGGTGGCCACGTCGGACAGCTGGTGGACGTCGCTTCCCCAGGCCGCCACCGGCAGGTCCGCGAGGTCCAGGGCCCGGTTGGGCCCCTTGTGCAGCACGATCTCGTAGCGGTGGCGGGTCAGTTCGTTGTGGTGGCTGCCCTGCTTGAGGCGGATGTCGGTGGCGACCACGTCCGGATGCGCGCCGGCCCACTGCGTGAAGTACTCGGGATCGATGACCAGTTCCTTCTCGTCCACGAGCGCACGGGACACCGCGGCCTGCACGGCGGCGGCCCCGTCGTCCGGGTGCCGCGATCGGTGGACGGCCGCGGTGAATCCCTTCTGGGTGCGGTGGTTGCGGACGTCACCGACGACGATCCGGCCGCCCGGGGCCAGCCTGGTCAGCGCGATGTCGAGCACCCGGGCGAGGTAGTCGGCGTCCGGGAAGTACGACACGACCGAGTTGAGGATCACCGTGTCGAAGTGAGCCGCCGGAAGGTCACCCGCCTCGTCGGCGGGCCCGCAGCGCAGGGTCACCTTGTCCGCCAGCCGCCGGTCGGCGCGGACCTGGGCGCGCAGTCGCTCGACGACGGGGGCGGAGAAGTCGATGCCCCAGTACTCCGTCACTTCCGGCGCGAGCGGTCCCAGCAGCAGACCCGAGCCGACGCCGATTTCCAGCACTCGCCGCGGGCGCAGGGCGCGCACGCGACCCACCATGGCATCCCGCCAGGCCCGCATCTCGGGCAGCGGGATGGCCCGTCCGGTGTAGGAGCTGTTCCACCCGGTGAAGTCGTCGCCGAGTCCGCCCAGGTCCACCTCGGTGCCGCCGTACACGGAGTCGTAGATGTCGCGCCACTCCCCCACCTGCCGGTCGGCCTCGTCGTCGGACGACCCCGACGCGTCGGGCACCACGTAGGCGACGAGGTGCCGTTCACCGAGCCGGTCCTCGCGGCTGACCACGACGGCCTGGGCCACGCCCTCGCGCCTGCGCAGTGCCGCCTCGACCTCGCCCGGCTCCACGCGGAAACCCTGGATCTTGATCTGGTCGTCCACCCGGCCGACGTATTCCAGGTGCCCGGCGGAGCTCCAGCGCACCAGGTCACCCGTGCGGTACATGCGCGCCCCGGGCGGCCCGAACGGGTCGGCGACGAACCGGCCACCGGTCAGGCCCGGGCGGCCCGCGTACCCGCGGGCCACGCCGGCGCCCGCGATGTACAGCTCCCCGACCACGCCGGGCGGCACGGGCTGGAGGCGCTCGTCCAGGACATGCAGCACGGTGCCCTGCATGGGGCCGCCGATCGGCACCGGGTCGGTGCAGTCGTCGGCCGAGGCCAGCCGGTACCGGGCGGCGAAGGCCGTCGTCTCCGTCGGCCCGTACCCGTTCACCACGGTGAGGTCCGGGCAGGCGTCGAGAACCCGGCGGACCGCGGAGGGCGGCATGACCTCACCGCCCGCCCACACCTCGGACACGCCCGCGAAGCACTCCGGGTGCTGCTCCACCATCACGGCGAACAGGCCCGTGGTCAGGCACACGTCGGTGATTCCGCGCTCGGCGATCACGGCAGCCAGCACCGCGGTGTCCAACTGGCCGGCGGCCGCCACCACCGCGGTGCCACCGTTCAGCAGCGGCACCCACAGCTCGTAGGTGGCCGCGTCGAACGTGTGCGCCGAATGGATCAGGACACGGCGGTACGTCCCGTCCGCCCAGCAGTCGTCGAGCGCGAGGTCGACGACGTTCCGGTGGGTCACCTCGACGCCCTTGGGCTGGCCGGTGGACCCGGAGGTGTACATCACGTAGGCGGTGGTGTGCTCCCCGACGCCGATGTCCGGCGGTGAGTCCGGGCACCAGTCGAGGTCCTCGCCGGCCAGGCCCTCGTCCACGGTGACGGTGGGAGTGAGGTCGGCGAGCATGAACTCGATGCGCTCGGGCGGATGGGTGGGGTCGACCGGTACGTAGGCGGCGCCGGTCTTCAGCACCCCAAGGATGGCCGCGACCAGCAGCGGTGAGCGGTCGAGCACCAGCGCCACGCGGCTGTGCGGCTGTGCGCCCTTCGCGCGGAGGTGGTGGGCGATGCGGTTGGACCAGCGGTCCAGTTCGGCGTAGGTCCAGCTGTGCGTGCCGTCCGCGGAGACCAGCGCGATCGCGTCCGGGTTCGCGGCGGCCGTGGCGGAGAAGCGCTCGTGGACGGTGCCGGCCTCGAACCCGGCGTCCCGGCCGCGACCGCCCCACCGGTCCAGCGTCGCGCGCTCACTGCCCGCGAGGATGTCCACCGACCCGACGGGCGTGTCCGGAGCGGCCACCACCTGGCGCAGGAAGTGGATCCAGCGGTCGAGCATCGTGGTGATCGTGCCGGCGTCGAACAGCTCGGTCGCGTACTCGGCGAAGCCCTCGATCCGGGGCCGCGCTCCGTCGTCGCCCTGTTCCCCGAGGTTGATGGACAGATCGAAATGCGCCACACCCGGGCTGAACAGCTCCTCGGTCACGCTCAGGCCCGGCAGGGTGAACTCCGCTGCCGCGTTGTTCTGCAGCACCAGGAGCACCTGGAAGAGCGAGTGGTGCGCGGTCGAGCGCACCGGATTCAGTACCTCGACCAGGTGCTCGAACGGAATGTCCTGGTGGTCGTAGGCGGCCAGGCTCCGCTCCCGCACCCGGCCGACGAGTTCGGCGAAGCCGGGGTTTCCTGAGGTGTCCGCCCGGAGCACCCAGGTGTTGACGAAGAAGCCGACCAGCCCGCCCAGCGCCTCGTCGGTACGGCCCGCGATCGGCGAACCGATCGGCACGTCCGTACCCACGCCCAGCCTGGTGAACAGCGCCGCGAGCCCCGCCTGCAGCACCATCGACACGGTGGCGCCGTTCTCCCGGGCCACCCTCCGGATGCCCTCGGTCAGCCCCTCGTCGAGTTCGATCGGAATCACGTCGCCCTCGAACGACGCCACAGCGGGCCGTGGCCGGTCGGCAGGCAGCTCGATGGCCTCCGGCAGCCCGGCCAGGTGGTTCGTCCAGTAGTCCAGCTGTCGCCGGTAGAGACTGTCCGGGGTGTCGCTGTCCCCGAGCAGGTTCCGCTGCCACAGGGTGTAGTCCGCGTACTGCACCGGAAGGGGCTCCCACTCCGGCGTCCGGCCGTCCCGACGGGCCTCGTAGGCGGTGATGAGGTCGTTCGCCAGCGGACGGGCCGACCAGCCGTCGGACGCGATGTGGTGCGCGCCGATCAGGAACACCGACTCCAGCTCACTGATCCGGAACAACCACGCACGGATCGGGATCTCGGCCGCCAGGTCGAACGGCAGCCGCGCCGCCTCCCTCAGGGCATCGGGGAGTTCGGCCTCCGTGACCTCGCGCTCCTCCCAGGGCACCTGGATCGCGGTGGGCGGGAGGACCTGCTGGTACGGCTGCCCGGCATCCTCGCCGAAGACGGTACGCAACGACTCGTGCCGCACGACGACATCGCGCAGGGCTCCACGAAGGGCAACCGCGTCGAAGTCACCGCGCATCCGCAGTGCCAGGGAGACGTTGTACGTCGCCGAAGGCCCCTCGAACCGGTGGATGAACCACAGCCGCTGCTGCGCGAAGGAGACCGGCAGCCGCTCCGGCCTTGCCTGGGGGACCAGTGGAGGTCGGCCGGTGTTCGCGGTCGTCAGGTGTTCCGCCAGCTCCGCCACCGTGGGGGCCTGGAAGACCAGCCGGATCGGGATCTCCACGCCGTGCACGGCGCGGATGCGGCTGACCAGCTTGGTCGCGAGCAGTGAATGGCCGCCCACGGTGAAGAAGTTGTCGTCGACGCCGACCCGGTCGAGTCCGAGCACCGCGGCGAAGAGCGCGCACAGTGACTCCTCCTCCCGTGTGGACGGGGGCCGGCCGCTGCTGCCGGCCGAGTAGTCGGGCACGGGCAGCGCGCGTCGGTCCGGCTTGCCGTTGTCCGTCAGCGGCACGCTGCCGATCGGCACGATCGCCGCCGGCACCATGTACTCGGGCAGGGTCTCCCGCAGGTACGCGCGCAGCGTGGGCAGCAGCGCGGTGATGGCACTCGCGACCACGGGATCGTTGACCGGCACCCGGTCCACCCGCCCGGGGAGATACGTCCCGGTCAGGATCCGGCCCGCCACGGGGCCGTCCCGGAAGACGAGCACGTCCACCTGGTCGACCGCGTCCGCCGACCACGTCACCACCGCGTCCCACCCGTGCCGCTCGGCCCACGCGGGGAGCGCGGACGGGTCGAGCGGCGGTGCCGCCGTCGCGCCTGGCTCCCCCAGGACCAGTTCACGTGCCGCCGCGACCTCCTCGGTCAGGCGCGCGTTCGGAACGCCGGTGATCCGTACGACTGATTCGTCCCGGCTGTCCACCCGGTCGGCGAGGTGGTCGAGGTCGCTGTCCCACGCGACGGTGGGAACGGTGTCCAGGGGCAGCGGATCGGCAGTACCCGGCTTGTGCAGCACCACCTCGTAGCGGTGCCGGGTCAGCTCGTTGTGCGCGCTGCCGTCCTTGACCCGGACGTCGACAGCGACGCCCCCCGCACGGTCGGCCCAGCGCAGGAACCAGTCGGGGTCGACCACGAGTTCCTTCTCCAGGAGCACGGCCTGCTCCACCGCGCTGCGCAGCACGGCCGGTGCCGCATCCGGATGCTTCACCCGCTGGACACCCGTCTGCAGCACCGGCAGCGAGCGCGCTCGCCGGATGTCACCGAGGACGATCCGGCCACCCGGCGCCAGCAGGTCCCACGCCCCGTCAAGAACCTGCTGCAGGTACTCGACGTTGGGGAAGTACTGCACGACCGAGTTGAGCACCACCGTGTCGAACCGGCCACGCGCAAGCCCCGACAGGTCGTTGGCGGCCTGGCACCGCAGCCGGACCCGGTCCGCCAGACCGGCCCGCGTCACCTGCTCCCGCAACCGCCCGATCACCCGCGACGAGAAATCGGTCGCCCAGTACTCCTCCACCCGGCCCGCGATCCGCGCGAGCAGAAGACCCGAACCGACACCGAGTTCAAGGACACGCTGCGGCGACCAGCACAGAACCCGGTCCACCGCCGCGTCCCGCCACGCACGCATCTGCTCCAACGGGATCGGCTCACCGGTGTACGAACTGTTCCAGCCGACGAAGTCCTCGCCGAACTCGCGGTCGCCGACACCCAGATAGGCGTGGTCGTAGACCTCCTGCCACTCTTCGACCTGCTCGTCCGCCCCACCCGCGACGTCCACCGCCTCCGGGTCGGCGACGACATAGGCGACCAGACGCAGATCACCCGGCTGGTCCTCGCGGGCGGTGACAATGGCCTGACGCACGGCCGGATGACGGGCCAGGGTGTGCTCGATCTCGCCCGGCTCGATACGGAACCCACGCAGCTTGACCTGATTGTCCGCACGGCCCAGAAAGCAGATGTTGCCGTCCGGGAAGAAACAGGCCCGGTCACCCGTCCGGTAGAGCCGGTCCCCGTCCCGCCCGCCGAACGGATCACGGACGAAACGCTCCGCGGTCAGATCCGGACGATTGGCATAGCCGACACACAGACAGTCCCCACCGATGTAGAGATCCCCCTCGACACCGACCGGGCACGGCTCCATGTCCTCGTCGAGAATGTAGTACCGCGCGTTGTCGATGGGCCGGCCGTACGGAATGCTCCGCCAGTCCGGATCGATCTCCCGCACCCGGAAGTAGTTCGACCACACCGTCGCCTCGGTGGCCCCGCCCAGACTGATGATCTCCGCGTTCCGGAACACCCCCCGGACCTCGTCCGGCAGCGACAACGGCGTGTAGTCACCGGAGAGGAACACCAGGCGCAGTTCGCGGGTTCCCTCCCACTCGTCCTGCCGGGACAGCAGGGGAGGAAGCTGGTTGAGGGTGGTCGGCACCGAGTCCCAGAAGGTGATCGGCTCGGTGAGCAGCAGGTCGAGCAGTACTTCGGGGTCGCGCTGCTCGGCCTCGTCGGCGACGTACAGCCCACCGCCGCAGCCGAGAAGACCGAAGATGTCGAAGACGGAGAGGTCGAAGCCGAGCGAGGTGACGCACAGGGCCACGTCGTCGGGACCGAAGTCGAAGGTGCGATAACACCAGTTGATCAGGTTGTGGACGGGGCGATGGGTGACCACTACGCCCTTGGGCTTTCCGGTGCTGCCGGAGGTGAAGACGACGTACGCGGTGTTGTCCGGCCCGGTGACCGGCTCCGGGTTGCCCTCGGCGACGGGAAGCGGCGTCTCCCGCTCACCGGCCACCTCGACGAGTTCGACGCCGGCCGGGAGAGCCATGGGTTCGGTGTCCGAGGTGGACAGCACGAGACGGGCTCCGGTGTCGGCGAGCATGCCGGCGACGCGGTCGGCCGGCAACGACGGTTCCAGGGGCAGATAGGCGCCGCCGGCCTTGAGCACGCCGAACACGGCGGCGATCATGGCCGGGCCGCGACGGACCCCGATGCCGACCACGGTCTCCGGGCCGACGCCGCGCTCCTTGAGGTCCCAGGCGATACGGTTCGCGCGCTCGTTCAACTCGCCATAGGTCATGGTTCCGCCGGCCCAGCGCACCGCGATCGCGTCGGGCCTTCGGGCGGTCTGCTCCTCGAACAGCAGATGGAGCGGACCCGGGCACGGGAAGTCGCGGGCCGTGTCGTTCCACTCCACAAGGATCCTGTGGCGCTCGTCCGCGTCGAGCGGGCGGCCCGCGGCCTCGCGCGGTGCGGCCGCGGTGGAGTGCTCCCGCTCGGTGACGGCGGGCACGTCGACGGCGCCGACGGTGATCCCGGGGTCGGCGACCACCTGCTCCACCACGCGTACGAACCGCGCCGCGATCCGCTCCACCGTCGAGCGGTCGAAGAGGTCGGTGGCGTACTCGATCTCCCCCGTCACCGACCCGTCGGACTCGTCCGGCGCGAGGTTGAAGAACAGGTCGAACTTCGCCGTGCCGGTGGGGATGGGTTCCATCGACACCGTCAGACCGGGCATGTCCAGTTCCGGCGGCTGGTTGTTCTGCCACGCCAGCACCACCTGGAACAGCGGGTGGTGCGCGGCCGACCGCTCCGGCCGCAGCAACTCGAGCAGTCTCTCGAACGGGACGTCCTGGTTCTCGTACGCCGCGAGTGCCTTCTGCCGTACCTGTTCCAGTACCCGCTCGAACGACACCTCCGTCGACAACCGGACCCGCAGCACCCAGGAGTTGACGAAGAACCCGACGAGATCGTCGAGCGCCTCGTCGGTGCGGCCCGCGATCGGCGATCCGACCGTCACGTCGGCGCCGCTGCCCATCCGGTGCAGCAACACGGTCAGCGCGGCCTGGAACACCATCGAGACCGTCGCGCCGTGGGCGCGGGCCATCGCCTCGACCCGCGTCCGGGTCTCGGCAGAGAGGCCGATCTCGACCGATCCGCCCCGATGGCTCGCCACCTCGGGCCGGGGCCGGTCCAACGGCAGCGGCAGCGGCTTCGACACCCCGGCGAGTTCCTCACGCCAGTACGCCGCCTGGACCGACAGGAGGCTCTCCGGGTCTGCCAGGTCCCCCAGTTCCTCCCGCTGCCACAGCGTGTAGTCCGCGTACTGCACCGGCAGCTCGGTCCATTCCGGCGCACGGCCGGCCACCCGCGCGCGGTACGCCACGGACACGTCCCGTGCCAGGGGCGCCAACGACGCGCCGTCACCGGCGATGTGATGGATCACCAGCACCAGCAGGAACTCTTCGTCACCGCTCTGGACGAGGCTCCCCCGCAGCGGCACGTCGGCCGACAGGTCGAACCAGCCGCTCGTGACCGAGGAGATCACACCGGGCACCCGGTCGGGGGCGACCCGCCCCCAGTCCTTCCAGGGCAGCTCGACCTCGGCCGGGTCGAGGACGCGCTGGAACGGCTCGCCATCCAGTTCTCCGAAGACCGTCCGAAGGACCTCGTGGCGCGCCATCACATCCTGGAACGCGGCGCGTAACGCGGCCGTGTCGAGGCTTCCGTGGAACCGCAGGAGCAGCGGGATGTTGTACGTCGAGGAAGGACCCTCGAAGCGGGTGATGAACCAGATGCGGCGCTGCGCGTACGACAGGGGAATCATTTCCTCGTTCACCTTTCGATCACTCTGCGCAACTGCAAACGCGGTGTCCAGATCAACGGGGCACTCATCGAGCCCAATCGTTGATCCGACTCGGGTGATTGGCCACCGAGGTGAAAGAAGTCGGTCAGAGATTGCGGTACGGAACCGGTAGGCCTGACCAGAGCTCCACACCCGGTGACGGGGCGGCCGTGGCCCAGGGGAGTGAAATTCTCCGTCCCTCGGACGAAGCGTGCCGACGCTGCGTCACTTACCGCGTCCATTTCGTCAAGTGTGCTGTGCAGGAAGATCCCCAGGAACCGGAGGCACAGGTGCGCTCACTACCTTCTCGCAGCCGTTGGGTCACCCGAAGCGCACTGGCCATAGCGGCGACGCTCGGCCTGCTGACCGCGACCACGGCGCACGGAGCGGAGGTCCGGCCGGCCGCCGGACCCAGGACTCCGGTCCAGGCGTACGGCAAGGTCCGCGTCTGCGGCACGCACCTGTGCTCCGCGTCCGGCAAGCCGGTCCAGCTGCGCGGCATGAGTTCGCACGGCACGCAGTGGTTCGCCCACTGTCTGACCGACCGCGCCCTGGACGTACTGGCGCACGACTGGAAGGCGAGCGTCCTGCGGGTCGCGACGTATGCGCGCCAGGGCGGTTACGAGGCCGATCCGAAGCGCTTCACCGACCTGGTGAACCGGCTGATCGACCGGGCGAGCGCCCGTGGCATGTACGTCATCGTGGACTGGCACATGCTCAACCCGGGTGATCCCTATGCGGACCTCGAGAACGCGAAGAAGTTCTTCAAGGACATCGCGGAGCGGAACAAGAAGCGGCCCAATGTGATCTACGAGCTCGCCAACGAGCCGCACAATGTGAGCTGGCCGACCATCAAGAGTTACGCGGAAAAGCTCATTCCCGTGATCCGCTCCCAGGACCCCGCCGGCGTGATCCTCGTTCCGACGCCCGGCTGGTCCACGTTCAGCGCCTCCGAGGGTTCCGACGAGCGAACGGTCGTCAATGATCCCGTGGCCGCGAAGAACATCATGTACACCTTTCACTTCTACGCGCGAGTAGCTGCCGAGGGGTACATGGAAATCCTGCACCGTGCCGCGACCAAGGTCCCGGTTTTCGTCACCGAGTGGGGTATCGCGTCCTGGACGGGGTACGGCAGCGACCACGTCATGGCACAGAAGTGGGTCGATCTCATGGCGAAGGACAAGATCGGTTGGACGAACTGGAGCCTGTCCGACAACGACCGGGAACACTCGGTCTTCAAGCAGGGCACCTGCAAAGCAGGGACCTTCTCCCGCTCCGGCTCCCTCACCTCGAACGGCGCCTGGATCCGGGAACGGATCAGAGGCTGAGGCCACCGTCCCCGCCGGGGTGACGACGAGAGGTCCGTGGGGCCCGGATCCGGGCTCCACAGACCTCTTCGTGTCGCACGCTCCCCCGAGACCCTCGTTTCACACTCCTCCGGCACTCTTCGCGGGTTCCATCAGCTTCCTCGGCGCGATGACGGGCACACGCGCCGCGGTGACGGTCCGCGGCGGGACGAGGACACGGCCGACGATCACGGCGTAGAACAGGCCGGATGCCAGCACCAGGCAGAAGTCCGGCGGGTACAGGGTGACGGTCCGCCAGAGCGCGGCGCTCACCCACACGACAGCCGTGCCGCCGTTCCAGACCCAGACACCGATCCAGAAACGCCGGTTCGTGGACCGGCCCGCGGCCGCCGAGCCGGTGGGCCGCCAGGACTGGCGCCTGCCGCGCACGATGTCCCAGATGGCGAACAGGTGCGCCCAGCCGTACAACAGGCGCACGGCCCAGGCTTCGAGCCGGTAGCGGCAGCGGTGCCACCACGGGAAGATCAGCACCGTGTAGACGACGCTGGGCAGGACCAGCAGCGCGTTCTCGGCCCTGAGCTTCTCGGGCATGGCCACCAGCAGGACCACCGGGATCAGCGGCGCCACGAAGGTGAACAGTGCCGTGTGGAGGTAGTAGAAGAAGCCGGAGACGTAGCAGAGCCGGGTGGTGAGCCGGAGCTTGGTGTCCCAGAACTTCCTGCTTCCCAGCAGGCTCATGGATCCGGAGCACCAACGGTACTGCTGGTGGTAGAACGCGCTCACGTTGTCGGGGCAGTTGCCGGTGGCGAGGGGGATCGGCACATAGCGCAGGCTCCAGCCGAGGCGACGCAGGTCGAAGCCCGTGTGCACGTCCTCCGAGTGCTCGATCAGCGTGGTACCGCCGTTGGCCTCGAGCGCCTTGCGCCGGTACACGGCGCAGCTCCCCACGCAGATGGCGCCGCCGTGCCGCTGACGGGACACCTGGACCACCCGGTAGAACAGCTCCTGGACGGAACCCGCACCGCGCTCGATCCACGTCTGCCGGCCGAGCACTCGGAAGTACTGCGGTGACTGGACGATGCCGACCTCCGGGTCGTGCTCCAGGTAGGGCAGCAGTTCCTCCAGAAGGTCCGCCCGGGGGGCGAAGTCGGCGTCGAGGATGAGGATGTACTCCTCGTCGGAGATGCCCAGCCCGTAGTGCAGGTTGCCGGCCTTCTTGAACCAGCCACGGTTGGGCCGGCTCCCGTAGACGAAGCCGAACCTCTCGGCCAGGGCGGCGAGTTCCGGGTTCGCGGAGTCGTCGAGCACGTACGGGGTGGCCCTGCCGGGGTAGCGGTCGGCGAGCCGGCGCACGTGCGTCCAGGTGTTCTCCAGTACCTCCACGGGCTCACCGCACACGGGCAGGAAGACCGCGACCGTCGGGTGTGCCTTCGGGCGCCAGCCCTGGACGAGCCGGCGGTGGGCCTCCAGGTCGAAGTCGGCGGTGAAGGCGTTCACCCGCATCGAGGTGACGTAGTACAGGACCGTGAAGCCCAGACACGGCAGCAGGACGATCAGCCAGAGCGAGGAGTGGAGCAGTCTGAACTGGCTGTAGACGAGACAGCCCATGCTCACGAGCGAGGCGGTCGTGAGCACCCAGAGGTGACGACGGACGTAGGAGTACTTCTCCTTGTCGTCCGGGGGTTCCGGGAGTACGTGGTTGCCGGTCTGCCCGGACCGAGGAGCTGTCTGCCGGGCGACCGTCGGCGGGATCTGGCTCGCGATGGTCTCAGGTGAATCGAGACTCATCCGATTTTCCTTGAAGTCTTGGTCACGTCCTTGCTGTAGCCAGCCCGGGCACGAGGATCGCGTTCGGATGGGCCGATTGCTGCACGAGTCGCTCGAAGGAAGGATGCGGGGCGGCCGGGCAACCGCCAAAGGGGCGCAGGTGCTGCACGAGCCTTCGGCCAGGACTGCTTCTCAACAGGCCTTTTGCGTCCGCCGGCCGTAGCCGACGGGTCAGGCGGTGACCTCCGGTGCCGTCTCGACGACCGCGCATCAGCGGGCCGGGACAGCGCCGATCGGGTTACCGTAGGGGGCTCGGCCGCCGGGCTGCGCTGCGAACCCTGCCGGATGCTGCTACTCACCAGGGTGGCCACCGGACAGACCGGTCAGGCCGTCGGACAGGCCCGGGCCGCCGTAGGGGGTCCTTCGTACCCTCGCCCTCATCGCCCCATCGCGACGCGGAGCAGCTCGAAGTCCTCGACGGCCAGCGGAACCAGGCCGAAGCGCAGCCCGTATCCCCAGTTCGGCTGCTGGGTCAGGAGCAGGTCGGCGGCGACGGTGCGCAGGTCGGCGGCGTGCACGTCCTCGAAGTCGACGGTTCGGCGCCATGGCCGTACGGTCCCTCTGGCGCCCATGTTCATGACCTCGTCGGCGAGATGGGGCTCGTCGTCGGCGATGACTCCGAGCGCCGTGAAGGCGCGCAGTCGCGCCCTGTCGCCCATGCGCTCGGTGGGCGAGTAGAAGACGAACCCGTCGCCCCGGCGCATCCGGGCGAGATTGCGGCGGTCGCCGTGATTGAGCTGGATCCAGCCGTGCCTGCTCGCATGCCGGGCGTGCTCGGCGGACACCACGCCGAGCCAGGCCCGCTCGGGCGAGCCGGACGCGTTGCGCGAGAGGTCTTCGCCTTCGGTGG
Source organism: Streptomyces sp. NPDC044064 (assembly GCF_056434245.1). NCBI lineage: Bacteria > Bacillati > Actinomycetota > Actinomycetes > Kitasatosporales > Streptomycetaceae > Streptomyces > Streptomyces sp. NPDC044064. The sequence goes on along the minus strand of NZ_JBWKFN010000007.1, from coordinate 165,665 downwards.
AGAAGAGCGTCGGGTGGCTGTTCATGGGCCCTCCTGAAGCCGTGGGACTGCCGTTCGGAGGAGCCCAGTCTCAGGGCAATACCTGACATGGAGCGTCATGTTTTGGCGATGGCGTCATGCATGGCCGATGCCGTCGCTCATGGCGCGTACGGCGGCGTGATGGCCGCACATGCCGTGCGCCCCGGGGCCCGGCGGGGTCGCCGCCGAGCAGAGGTAGTGGCCGGGGAGCCCGGTGGCGTACGGATCGAGGCCGAGGCGGGGGCCGAAGAGGAGTTGGGGGATGTTCTTGGCGCCGGTGAGGATGTCACCGCCGACGTAGTTCGGGTTGTGGGCGGGGAACGCTGAGGTGGGGCGGGTACTCATGCCGATCACGCGGTCCCGGAACCCGGGGGCGAACCGCTCGATCTGGGCGATGATCGCCTCGGTGGCGTCGCCGTCGTAGCTGTGCGGCACATGCGCGTAGGTCCAGACGGGGTGCACGTCACCGACGGAGCGCTGCGGGTCGGCCAGGTACTGCTGGCCCACCAGGACGAACGGCCGCTCGGGCATCCGTCCGGCGGTGATCTCCCGTTCCGTGAAGGCCACTTCGGAGAAGGGGCCGCCGACGTGCACCGTGCCCGCCCGGCGCGCCGGCAGGGCGGACCAGGGCACACCGCCCTCGACCGCGAAGTCCACCTTGAAGGCGCCCGGGCCGTGCCGGAACCGCCGGTAGGCGCGGGCGACGCGCGACGGCAGGCGGTCGCCGAGGATGTCGGCCACCGCCCCGGGCGCGAGATCGAACATGGTCACGTCGGCGGGCGGGAGGTCCGTGGCCGACCGGACCCGCACCCCGGTCTCGATCTTGCCGCCGAGATCTGCCAGCAGGGCCGCGAGGGCGTCGGTGATGGCGCGGGAGCCGCCCTCCGCGACAGCCCAGCCGTGCCGGTGCCCGGCGGTCAGGATGCCGAGGCCGATGCTGGAGCTCATCGGGTGGTGCAGCGGCTGGAAGGCGTGGGCCGCCACTCCGCCGAACAGTGCGCGGGCCTCCTGCGTGGCGAACGTGCGGGCCAGTGCCGCGGCGGGGAGCAGGGCCGGCAGCCCGAACCGGGCGAGCCGGACCGGGTGCCGCGGCACCCGGAGCAGCGGACCCATGACGTCCTCCGCCAGGATGTCGAAGGCGGCGGAGGGTCCGTCGAACAGCCGCCGCCATCGCGCTCCGTCGCGGCCCAGCGCGGCCGCGGTGTCGCTGACGGAGCGGTACAGGACGCCGGCCGACCCGCCGTCGAGCGGATGCGCGCAGTCGATGTCCGGCAGCCGCCACCGAAGGCCGTAGCGGCCCAGGTCCAGCTCGCGCAGGAACGGCGAGCCGACCGCCATGGGATGCACCGCGGAGCAGTGGTCGTGCAGCAGTCCGGGCAGGACGGCCTCGCCGCTGCGCGTGCCGCCGCCGATTTCGTCGGCGGCCTCCAGGACGGTGACCCGCAGCCCGTGCCGGGCCAGGGTGACGGCGGCGGCCAGCCCGTTCGGGCCGGCGCCGACCACGATCGCCTCGCTCATGAGCCGCCACCGGTGCGGGAGTCGCCGCCGCGCTGTGCCGGCGTACGCGGACGGCCGGCTCGTGCTCGGCAGGCCGGGGCCTCCGGACCGTCATGTGAGTGACGGTCGCACAGCCCTCCTCGATCGGCCCCGTGGCCGTCCACGGGCGGCAGTGCCGGCACTGCCGCCGCATCGGCTGGGACTTGGGAAACGATCACACGCAGCTCGCCCGGTTCGTGGTGGCAGCGCTCCTGGACCGCGCGCAGCAGCTGCTCTCGTGCAGATGGCCGGCGCCGAAGCTTCGTCCGAGGACGGCGCGGGCCACGGTCTCTCCGTCGCGGACATCGTAGGTGTCCATGTCGCCGGGGCCAGGGGCGGCGGACCGTCGAGGGCGCGCCCAGCGCTCCGCCGGTACCCGCCACGGACAGCCCGAAGCCCCGGGGTGCACGGTCAGGCTCCGACGTAGGCCGCGAGGTGTTCGCCGGTAAGGGTGGAGCGGGCCGCGACGAGGTCGGCCGGGGTGCCCTCGAAGACGATCCGGCCGCCGTCGTGGCCTGCTCCGGGGCCGAGGTCGATGATCCAGTCGGCGTGCGCCATGACCGCCTGGTGGTGCTCGATGACGACGACCGACTTGCCGGAGTCGACCAACCGGTCGAGGAGGCCCAGGAGTTGCTCGACGTCGGCGAGGTGGAGGCCGGTGGTCGGCTCGTCGAGGACGTAGACACCGCCCTTCTCGGCCATGTGGGTGGCCAGCTTGAGCCGCTGCCGTTCGCCGCCGGAGAGGGTCGTCAGCGGCTGGCCGAGGGTGAGGTAGCCGAGGCCGACGTCGGCGAGCCGGCCGAGGATGCGGTGCGCCGCCGGCGTACGGGCCTCGCCGTCCGCGAAGAACTCGGCGGCCTCGGTCACCGGCATCGCCAGCACCTCGCTTATGTCCCGGTCGCCGAGGCGGTACTCGAGCACCGAGGCGTCGAACCGCCGTCCTTCGCACTCCTCGCAGGTGGTGGCGATGCCGGCCATGATCGCCAGGTCGGTGTAGATGACGCCGGCGCCCTTGCAGGTGGGGCAGGCTCCCTCGGAGTTGGCGCTGAACAGAGCCGGCTTGACGCCGTTGGCCTTGGCGAACGCCTTGCGGATCGGGTCGAGGAGTCCGGTGTACGTCGCCGGGTTGCTGCGCCGCGAGCCGCGGATCGCGCCCTGGTCGACCGACACGACACCCTCGGTGGCCGGGATCGACCCGTGCACGAGCGAGCTCTTGCCGGAGCCGGCGACGCCGGTGATGACCGTCAGCACCCCGAGCGGGATGTCGACGTCGACGTCCTGCAGGTTGTTCGCCCGCGCGCCGCGGATCTGCAGCGTGCCGGTGGCCCCGCGCACCGTGTCCTTGACGGCGGCCCGGTCGTCGAAGTGGCGGCCGGTGACGGTGCCGCCGGCCCGCAGTCCCTCGACGGTGCCCTCGAAGCAGACGGTGCCGCCCGCCGTACCGGCGCCGGGGCCGAGGTCGACGACGTGGTCGGCGATCGCGATCACCTCGGGCTTGTGCTCCACGACGAGCACGGTGTTGCCCTTGTCCCGCAGGCTCAGCAGCAGGTTGTTCATCCGCTGGATGTCATGGGGGTGCAGGCCCGTCGTGGGCTCGTCGAAGACGTAGGTGACGTCGGTGAGCGAGGAGCCGAGGTGGCGGATCATCTTGACGCGCTGGGCCTCGCCGCCCGACAGCGTGCCCGAAGGCCGGTCCAGCGAGAGGTAGCCGAGGCCGATCTGCACGAACGAGTCCAGGGTCTCCCCCAGCGCCGTCAGCAGCGGCTTGACCGAGGGTTCGTCGAGACCACGGACCCATGCCGCCAGGTCGCTGATCTGCATCGTGCAGGCGTCGGCGATGCTGATCCCCTCGATCTTCGAGGACCGGGCTCCCTCGCTGAGCCGGGTGCCGTCGCAGTCGGGGCAGGTGGTGAACGTCATCGCCCGCTCGACGAAGGCGCGGATGTGCGGCTGCAGCGAGTCGACGTCCTTGGACAGCATCGACTTCTGGATCTTGGGGATCAGACCCTCGTACGTCAGGTTGATGCCCTCGACCTTGATCTTGGTGGGCTCCTTGTGCAGGAGGTCGTGCAGCTCCTTCTTGGTGAACCTGCGGATCGGCTTGTCCGGGTCGAAGAAGCCGCAGCCTTTGAAGATACGGCCGTACCAGCCGTCCATGCTGTAGCCGGGGATCGTCAGCGCACCCTCGCTGAGCGACTTGCCGTCGTCGTACAGCTGGGTCAGGTCGATGTCGGTGACCGTGCCCCGGCCCTCGCAGCGCGGGCACATGCCGCCGGTGATGCTGAAGCTGCGCCGCTCCTTGACGGTCTTGCCGCCGCGCTCGACCGTGACAGCGCCCGCGCCGCTGATCGAGGGGATGTTGAAGGAGAACGCCCGGGACGAGCCGATGTGCGGCTGCCCGAGCCGGCTGAAGAGGATGCGCAGCATCGCGTTGGCGTCGGTGGCGGTGCCGACCATGGAGCGGGAGTCGGAGCCCATCCGCTGCTGGTCGACGATGATCGCGGTCGTCAGCCCTTCCAGGACGTCGACGTCGGGGCGGGCCAGCGTGGGCATGAAGCCCTGCACGAAGGTGCTGTAGGTCTCGTTGATCAGCCGCTGCGACTCGGCGGCGATCGTGTCGAACACCAGGGAGCTCTTGCCCGAGCCGCTGACGCCGGTGAAGACGGTCAGCCGGCGCTTGGGTATCTCGACGGTGATGTCCTTGAGGTTGTTCTCACGTGCGCCGTGCACGCGGATCAGTTCGTGGCTGTCGGCAACGTGCGGCGCAGGCGACTGCGTGTCCGTCCTCTTGGTCATGCTTCTCGTCACTCCGTCCCTCGGGCGGGCCCGCCTTCACGGTCTCCACCGGTGCCGCCTGGCCGGATCCGACCGGCTTCGAGCGCAACGTCCGATTTTCCTGCGTCGGACGGCACCCTTCGGCGGCCACGGTAGCCGCGGATCCGCGACCGGCGCTTCTCCATTCCTGACCGGTCCGGTGGCGACCGCGAGGCGGGCCTGCGAGGGATCTAGGGCGCGAACGCGTCGACGCCCGTCAGCTCCGCCGAAAGGGCCCACAGACGGGCCGCCTGCTCCGGGTCCGTCGCCCAGTCCCGCACGCCCAGGCGCTCGCCCTCGGGGGCGGGCTCGGCGATGTCGCAGTCCTCGAGGTAGACGCCGCCCAGGCCGTCGAGCTGGGGCGAGGTCGCCGCCCACACCTGCGTCCCCGCACCCTGCTGCGGGGACTTGAAGCCCTCGGGGTTGAGCGCGTTGCCCTGCTCGTCGATCCAGCCGCGCTCCACCATCTCCTCCTTGGGCAGGTGCCGCTGGAGCGGGGTGAGGATGCCGCCGGGGTGGAGCGCAAAGGCGCGCACCCCCTTCTCCCTGCCGAGCCTGTCGAGGTGGACGGCGAACAGGACGTTCGCGGTCTTGGCCTGGCCGTAGGCCTCCCACTTGTCGTAGCCCCGCTGCCAGTGGACGTCGTCCCAGCGGATGCCGGAGAAGTGGTGGCCGCGGGAGGAGACGGAGACCACGCGGGCGCCGCCGGGTTCGATCGCCGGCCACAGGCGGTTGACCAGGGCGTAGTGGCCGAGGTGGTTGGTTGCGAACTGCGCCTCCCAGCCGGGTCCGACCCGGGTCTCGGGGCAGGCCATGATCCCGGCGTTGTCGATCATGAAGTCGACGGTGCGTCCGGAGTCGAGGAACCGCTCGGCGAACGCCCGCACGCTGTCCAGGTCGCCCAGATCGAGCTGGTCCACCTCGACCCCGTCCAGACCCGCGAGCGCCTCCCGCGCGCTGTCCGGACGCCGCGCCGGCACGACGACCTCGGCCCCCGCCCTGGTGAGGGCCCGGGTGGTCTCCAGCCCGAGCCCCGAGTAGCCACCGGTGACGATCGCGAGCTTTCCGCCGAGGTCGATGCCTTCGAGAACGTCGTCGGCCGTACTGTCGGCCCCGAAACCCGAACCGATCTTGTGCTGTGCAGTGCTCATGCCCGAAACGCTACGAATTGGAGCACACTCGAAGTCAAGCCGGACCAGGCTGATCAGCGGATCGCCACGACCACATAGCTGTCGCCGTACTGCCAGACGGGCCCGGCGTGGCCGAAGCCCGCCTGACGCAGGAGTCGCAGGTGTGCGGACAGGGAGAGCCGGGCGGCGCTGTCCGTTCCCGTCGGGGGACGACGGGCCCGGTGCTCGGTGTAGAGGTCGGCCATCTCGGGGTCCTCGGCGATCGCCGTCCACCAGGAGGACCAGTCCTCGTGCGCGAAGGCCCGCCGGCGTTCCGCCCGGCGGTGTCCGATGTGCCCGGCGATCTCGGCGAGCCGGGCGTCGCCCTGGGGCAGGTGGTCGCCGTTGACGAGGATGCCGCCGGGGCGCAGGAGCGAGGCCAGCCGGCCGTAGGTGCGGCGCAGCTTCTCCGGGGTCAGGTAGTGCAGGGCCGTCGTCGAGACGGCCGCGTCGAGCGGGCGGTCGAGGCCGAGAGCCTCGGTCCAGCCGTGCTCGCCGATGACCGCGTCCACGTAACGCGCCGCGGCCGCGTGGTGGGCGCGGGCCAGCTCCAGCAGGAGCGGGTCCCGGTCCACCGCAACGATGTCCGCCTCCGGGAGCCGCCGGGCCAGGCGGGCCGCCAGCGATCCGGGGCCGCAGCCGAGGTCGACGATCAGCGGCCGGTGGGCGGCGCTTGCGGCGATGTGCTCGACCATGTCGGCGATCACCGTGAAACGCTCCTCACGGTCGACGGCGTACCGCTCCTGCTGCCGCTCCCACCGCTCCACCCATCGCTCGGCCGTTGCCAGACTCAGCCCCATACGGTCGTGCCACCTTGCCGTCTCGCCCCTGGTTCCTTCGCCGAGGCTACAGCTGACAACGGTTTCCATTCCCTGATCGGGGGCCGATATCACCCGAGGGTGGCAAGGACCGACAGGAGTCTGTCGATCTCCTCCATGCTGTTGTAGACATGCAGGCTCACCCGTACCGAGTCGGCCTTCTCCCCCGCGCCGCCCTGGCAGTGGCTGTCGGAGCGGACCATGAAGCCGTGGCTGAAGAGGATGAACCCCAGGTCGCCCGAGTCGATGTCGCGGTGCCGGAAAGTGACGATGCCCTGGCGCTGCTGCACGGGTGAGCCGGCGGCGACGCTTGTCCGGCAGCCGAGGATCTCGTAGGCGTCCAGGTGGCGCAGCCGGTCGGTGAGCCGGGCCGCCAGGGCCACGGTCCACCGCTCGATCCGGTCGGGCCCGGCCGCCTCCAGCCAGTCCAGCGCCGCGTGCAGGGAGGCGATGCCGACGGTGTTGGGCGTACCCGGCCAGCCGCCGGGGGCGAACGCCGGTCCGCGTGCCTGGCGCGCCCAGAGCGCACCCGAGCCGGGCAGCGCCATCGCCTTGTGACCGGAGAACACGACGAAGTCGACGTCCAGCCCGGCCACGGACACCGGCAGATGACCGACACTCTGGGCCGCGTCCAGGCAGATGACGGCGTCCGGGCCCACCGCCTCGCGGATGCGGTGGATGTTCATGTTCCCGCCGTAGACGTGGTGCACATGGGTCACGGCGACGAACCGGGTGCGCGGCCCGGCGAGGGACGCCAGCACCGTGTGTTCGTAGTCGCCGGATGCCTGCTGGTACGGCATCGGCAGGACGCGGACCCGCACGCCCTGGCCGGCCAGCTGCTGCCGGACCTCCAGCCAGGGTGAGATGTTGGCCTGGTGGTCGGCGACCGGGACCACGATCTCGTCGCCGTCGGCGAGGAGCCGGGGAAGCCAGTCGCGGGCGATCGCTCGCAACCCCTCGGTGGTGCCGCTCGTGAAGTGCACGGCGGACCGCGCCGGATCCGGGTCGCCGAGGAACCGTTTGACGCGGTCCCGGGTCTCCTCGACCAGGGCCGTGGTCCGGTTGGCCCAGGTGTAGGTCCCGCGCCCGGCGTTGGCGTTGGTCGTGGTCAGGTAGGCCTGGACCGCGTCGAGTACGGCCTGTGGCTTCTGCGCGGTGGCCGCGCTGTCCAGGTAGGCCAGCTCCGGGTGCCCCGCGATGATGGGGAACTGGGCGCGCAGGGCGCTCAACTCCGCACTGCCCGACTCCCCTTGAGAACGGATCCCGGCTGCCGTCATGCCGCTCAGTCCCGTACCAGTGGTGCGCCGGCGTCGCGCCAGGCGATGATGCCGCCGGTCAGACTGCGGACCTCCGGGTGCCCCATACGGGTCAGCAGCGCGGCGTAGCGGGCGGACTTCTCGCCGACCGGGCAGGCGAGCAGCACCGGGCGGTTGTGACTGAAGGGCAGGCCGCCATGGACCAGTTCCTCGAACAACTCGTCGACGATGTTGACCGAGCCGTCGATGTGCAGGGCGGCGTAGGCGGAGGGGCTGCGCAGGTCCACCACGAGCGGCCGGCCGGTGGCGATCCATGCCTGGGCCTCGGCGACGCCGACGGCCGGAGCCTCGCGCACCTCGGTGTCGGACACATCGGCCGGTGAGTTCCTGCGGCTGGGACGGCCGAACAGGTCCGGACGGCGCCGGCGGACGTAGCTCAGGTAGCTTTCGACGCGGTCGCAGACGATGAAGACGGCCGACTGGCGTTCCGTCAATTCATCGTCGGCCGACCGCAGTCGGCGCAGGGCACCGAAGTAGGCGGCTCCGCCGGTGGGGCCGGCCATGATGCCGCACCGGCGGTTCAGCGTCAGCATGCCCTCGATCGCGTCGTCGGCGCTCACCGCCTCGATCGTGTCGTAGGTGTCCGGGTCGAACAGCCCGACCTCGCGGGCCTCGTCGATGGTGCGGATGCCGGGGATGAAGTCGGACTTGTCCGCGACCAGTCCGACGACCCGTACGGCGGGGTCGTGTTCGCGCAGTACGCGGGCGACGCCGGAGGAGGAACCGGCCGTGCCCACACAGGCGATGAACCAGTCCGGGGCCCGGCCGTCCAGGTCCTTGACGATCTCCGGGCCGGTGCCGGTGAGATGGGCCTCGGTGTTGCGCGGGTTGAAGTACTGGTCGGTGTGCAGGAAGGCGCCGCCGGGTTCGGACAGCGTCCGGTGGAAGAGGGTGAGCGGGTCGTCGGTGGCGGTCGGGTCCAGGCACTCGCTCTGGCCGGGCAGCTCCTCGATCTCGGCGCCGAGCAGCAGCAGGAGGTCCTTGATCTCCGGGATGCGCATCCGGTTGGTGACGCTCTTGAAGGTCAGGCCGTGCATCCCCGCGAGGACGGCCAGCGCCTTGGCGGTGTTGCCGCTGGACAGCTCCACGACCTGCCTGCCGTCCGCGGCCGCGGCCTGCAGGTGGGGGCGCGCCATGTTCCAGGCGGCCCGGTCCTTGACCGATCCGAACGGGTTGAGCAGTTCCAGCTTGGCGTACAGGTCGATGTGGGTCAGACCGTGCACGGCCGGGTCGATGCGCACGAGCGGAGTGTTGCCGATGGCCTCGGTGATGCTGTCGTACCTCACTGCGCTCCTCCCACGGAGGTGGTCGGCCAGTACTGATCGTCCAGGCACCAGCGCCACGAACCGCCGTCCTGCCAGGCGGCGACCTTGCGGGCGACGGGCCGGCGCTGGGCGCGGGTGGCGTGGAAGTCCATGCAGTAGGCGGCGGTGTTGACGAAGGCCAGCAGGTCGCCCGGTTCGGGGCGGCGGGGCAGGAACACCGTCCGCCGGGTGATCAGGTCGGTCTCCAGGCACAGGCTGCCGAAGAGATGGACGGCGACCGGCTCCGCGACGGGGCCGGCGCGGGCCGGGTCCCGCGGGAGGACCAGGGGGTCCATGAGGACCCCGTGCTCCTCCAGGGCGATATCGTCGGCCTTCGCCTCCAGCCGTACGAGAAGCTCGCCGCCGGCCTCCTGGGTGCGGACCTCCAGCACCCTGACGAGCGTCAGCCCGCACTGGTCCAGCAGAGCCCGTCCGGGTTCTGTGTGCAGGTCGTAGAGGTGCTCCAGCAGCAGGTCGGCAAGCGGGCGGCCGTCGAACGACGCGGCCGGGTGCGCGAGGAGTTCGTCCAGGTACCGCGCCCCGGCGACCGGCCGGTGCGCGGGGTAGAGCCCGAGCGCGCCACGCAGGGTGCCGGCCTCGTTGCGCAGCCCGTAGCCGTGCCCGCCCCAGGTCAGGGGTGCCCGGGTGCCGAGGACCGCGGCGGTCAGCTCGGTCGTGTACCGCTCCCACTGCTCGCGGTCGGCAAGGTAGTTGACGCCGAATCCGCCGCCGATGTCCACGGCCGTCGGCCGCAGTCCCCGCTCCCGGCACTCCTCCAGTACACGCAGGCAGCCTTCGAGCGCCGCGGCCTTCTCGTCGAGGCTGGTGGTGTCCAGGTGGTACGCCACTCCCACCGGGTCGAGGACGTCGTGGTGCCGCTCGACCGCCTTCAGCAGCGGATCCAGCTCCCGTACGGGTACGCCGAATCGGCTGCGCCGGCTCAGCACCCGCACCCCGGCGGTCTCGAACCCCGACAGCCGCAGCAGGACGCGGGCCCGGGGCAGGGCGTGCCGGCGTACGAGGGCGGCCAGCTGCTCCAGCTCGTCACGGCCGTCGACGCTGACGGTGACCGCCGTTCGGGCGGCCAGCCAGAGGAACTCCCTGTTCTTCGGTCCGGTGGCGGTGATGCGGTCGGGGGTGAATCCGGCGCCGAGCGCGTGCTGAAGCTCGCCCAGGGAGGCGACGTCCACGCCCGCGTCCGTGGCGGCCAGCCGCCTCAGCAGGGCGCTGGACCGGTTGGCCTTGTGGGCGAAGAAGACCTGGCCGATGAGGTGATGGCCGCGGTACACCGATCGGAACCGCTCCAGATTCGCGGCGATCTGGTCGGGAACGACCGCGTGCAGCGGCGACCCGAGCGCGCCGACGAGCGTGTGCAGCAGCTCGCCGGAGTCCGCGAGTGACCGCAGCCGCGGTTCCAGCCGCGGACGGAGAAACAGGGGCTGCCCGCCCATGCCTGGTGCCTCCCCCCGAACCCAGGCCCGGCATCCCGGGCACGGCCGGCCACTCCCCGCGGCTTGCCGTATGACCCTCTTCCCCCATCCGGTCGGTTTACGCCCCGTACCTCCTCTAGTGGGAGCAGGTCGGCAGGTTTTCGCCGGAGCCCGGTCCTGGGAGCCCCGCACGTGCGGGTGCCGCCCCGGGCAGCCGGTAGACGTACGGCGGCGGCTCCACCGTGCCGCCGTCGGCCAGCTCGCGGACGAGGTGGTGGTCCGGCGACAGCGCGCACGCCGGGTCGGTGCGGGCGGCGTCGCCGGTGAGTGCGAACGCCTGGCAGCGGCAGCCGCCGAAGTCCTCCTCCTGGCGGGGGCAGCCACTGCAGGGGCCCGTCATCCACTCGGTGCCGCGGAAGCGGTCGAAGGCCGGGGACTGCTCCCAGATCCAGGCCAGCGGGTGGTCACGGACGTTGGGCGGGTCCAGGTCGGGCAGGGAGGCGGCCGCCGGACAGGGCAGGGCGGTGCCGTCGGGTGCGACGGTGAGCGAGACCGCTCCCCAGCCGCCCATGCAGGGCTTGGCGACGCCGTCGAAGTAGTCGGGCACGACCCAGACCAGGTCGACGCGGCCGGCGAGCCGCTCCCGCCAGTGTTCGAGGGACTCCCGGGCGCGGGCCAGCTGCTCGCGGGTGGGCAGCAGCGCGGTGCGGTTGAGCAGACCCCAGCCGTAGAACTGCGTGTTGGCCAGCTCGATGCGGTCGACACCCCAGTCCACGCCCAGTTCGACGAGGGCGTCGAGGGCGTCGAGGTTGTCGCGGTGCAGCACGACGTTGAGGCCGAGCGGTAGCCCGGCCCGGCGGACGAGGGCCGCGGCCCTTTCCTTCGCGGCGAACGAGGACCGGCGGCCGGCGATCCGGTCGTTGGCCCGCGGGTCTGCGTGCTGGACGGAGAGCTGGACACTGCGCAGCCCGGCCGTGGTGAGCGCGGCCAGCCGGGTCTCGTCGAGGCCGGTGCCGCTCGTCACCAGCTGGGTGTAGATCCCGGCCGACTCCGCGGCGGCGACGATCTGCTCCAGGTCGGGTCGCAGCAGGGGCTCGCCACCGGAGAGGTGCGTGTGCACGACGCCCAGCTCGGCGGCCTGACGCAGCACGTCCGCCCACTCCCCGCCGCTCAGCTCGCTCGAACGGCGGGCGAGTTCCAGCGGGTTGGAGCAGTACGGGCAGTGCAGCGGGCAGGCGTGGGTGAGTTCGGCGAGCAGGGCCCAGGGGCGGGCGGGATTCGTGGCAGCGGTCATTTGAGCCAGCCCTCCTGTCGCAGCCGGCCGAGGAAGGAGGGGACGGTGGTGGCCACCGGGGCGCCGGGGAACCGCTCGACCAGCTCGTCGACGATCCCGGGCACGGTGCGGGTGCCGTCGCACAGGCCGACGACCATGCCGGCGTGTCCCTCCAGGACGACCACGCGTTCCGGCAGGACCAGCAGGTCGGCGCCGCGCACGGTGTCGTGCCGCAGCATCAGCGAGGGGGCGAGCGCGGGGCACCAGGTGTTCTCGGGCTCCGGGATCACTTCGGCTCCCGTCGGTCGTCCTGCCCGAGCCTGCCGGTCCGGCCGGGGCCGCCCGCCTGCTCGGACTGTCCCGCGTACTGCACGGCGTCGAGCAGGGACCACAGCACGTCGCACTTGAAGGAGAGCGCGGCCAGCGCCTTCTCCTGGTCCGTGCGGGTGCGGGACCACTGGAGAACCAGGTCGAGCGCCTCGGTGCTGTCGCGCCGGCCCTGGTCGACGCGGGTGCGGAAGTAGCCGAGCCCCTCCGCCGCGATCCAGGGGTAGTGGCGCTCGAACGCCTCGATGCGCCGGCGCATGAGGTCCGGGGCGGTCAGTTCGGTGAGCGAGGCGGCGACGGCTTCCAGGGTCGGGCGGAGACGGCAGAAGTTGACGTAGCCGTCCACCGCCATCCGTACGCCGGGCAGCACATCCTCGCCCGACAGCAGGGTCCGGCGGTCCAGGCCGGCCGCCTCGCCGAGCCGCAGCCAGCGCTCGATGCCGCCCTCGCCCTCGCTGCGTCCGTCGTGGTCCTCGATCCGCCGCAGCCACATGCGCCGCAGCCGCGGCGAGTCCAGCTTGGCGGTGATCAAGGCGTCCTTGACCGGGATGTGGCGCTGGTAGTGGAAGCGGTTGGTGATCCAGGAGCGCACCTCGGCCTGGGTCAGGTCGCCCTGGTGCATGCGGATGTTGAAGGGATGGCGGTCGTGGTAGCGCGCCTCACCCACCGCGCGCAGGCGGGCCTCGAACTCGGCGGGGCTCCAGGGTTCCGTCAGCGGGGCAAGTGTCGTGGTCACAGCTCGATCACCATTCCGTCGTCGGCCACCTCGATGCCCAGCCGGGCGAGCTGCTTGTGCTGCGGCGCGGCGGGGTCGACGAGGGGGTTCGTGTTGTTGAGGTGCGTGTAGAGACAGCGGGCGGACAGCGTGGCGAGGATGCCGGCGGTGCCGTCCGGTCCGTCGACGGGCAGGTGGCCCATGCCCGTCGCGGTACGGGCCGAGATACCGGTACGGCGGGGCTCCTCGTCGTCCCAGAAGGTGCCGTCGACGATGACGCAGTCGGCCTCGGCGGCGGCGCTGTGCAGCGCGTCGGACCAGGTCGCCACGGCGGGGGCGTAGAGGGCAGACCTGCCGGTGGCGGGGTCGTACAGGCGCAGCGCGACGACCCAGGAGTCGTGCGCGGGGTCGTCGGCGGCGTATCTCGGACGCTTGTCCGAGACGGGTACGGCGCTGATCCGTACACCGGATGCGGTCGGGCCCGCGGCGTCGGCGCAGAGCGGCTGCGCGCCCCGGGGTTCCAGTTCCCGCCAGGTCAGGGTGGTGTACGGGTCGAGCACCTCGCCGAGGTGCAGGCGGTCCTCGAGTGCCTGGCGGACCGGAGCGGTGGTCAGGAGTTCCAGGCCGTCCGCCTCGCGCAGCCGCCAGATGCCCAGCGTGTGGTCGAGTTCGGCGTCGGTGAGGACCACTCCGGCGATCGGCGTCTGCCGGGGGCCGGGCCCGGGGTGGAGGGCCGGGTGGGCCTCGATCTGGTCGCCGATGTCGGGGGTGGCGTTGACGACGTACCAGCGGCTCTCGTCGGCACGGACGGCCAGCGAGGCGTGCCTGCGGCGCCGCACACAGTGGGCGCGTGCCCCGGAGCACCCGGGGCACGCGCAGTTCCACTGGGGGATGCCGCCGCCGGCGGCGGTGCCGAGTACCTGCAGCAGCATGCCGGCGGCTAGCGGACGCTGAGCGAGTAGGCGGTGACCTCGAGCGCGGTGTCGACGATCGTGTACCCGGGCGTCTGCCACTCGGTCCGGCCGGCTTCCTCGGTGGTGGTCGCGGCCGGCTGTTCGATGTGTTCGATGGCTTCGTTCATGGTGTGTGCCTTCCTTTCGGCAGAGGTGAGTTCGCCCCCTTGTTCAGCAGGGGGTCGTCACTTGATGGTCACTTTGAGGAGGAGGTCCTTCGCGATGCCGCGGTCGCTCGTGCCCAGCCAGAGCTGGTCGGCGCCGGGTACCTTGGCCAGCGCCCGCAACCGGCCGTAGGCGCCGTTGTAGTACGCCGTCGCCGGCAGTACGCCTTCGCCGGAGGAGTCGATCGGGATCCGCCACAGCCGCTTGCCGCTGAGCGTCGCGGCGTAGATGACGTTCTTGACGATCGCGATCTGGGCGGGCACGCCGCCCTGGTCCGGCCTCCAGACCATCTTGGGGTTCTTCATGCCCGCGACGGAGCAGCCGCCCTCGCACTTGGGCCAGCCGTAGTTCCCGCCCGGCTTGATGAGGTTGAGTTCGTCCCAGGTGTCCAGGCCGATCTCGGTCTCCCACAACCGTCCGTTGCGGTCCCAGGCCAGGCCCTGCGGGTTGCGGTGGCCGTAGCTGTAGACACGGGTTCCGAACGGGTTTCCGGGGGCGGCGGCACCGGTCCTGGTGATCCGCAGGATCTTTCCGTTGAGCGACTTCTTGTCCTGGGCCAGCTGCGACTGCTGCGCGTCGCCGGTGGTGACGTAGAGGTAGCCGTCCGGACCGAAGGCGATCTTTCCGCCGTTGTGCTGCGTGTCCCTGACGATTCCGGTGAGAATCGGGGTGTAGCCGCTCAGCGAGGTGCCGTTGAAGTTCATCCGGACCACGCGGTTGTCGACGGACGTGGTCTCCATGAAGAACACGGCCTTGTCCGTGGTCCCGTTCCAGCCGGGTGACGCGGCGACACCCAGCAGGCCGCCCTTGTCCTGGGTCGCCTGGCTCCACACCGCGTTCGGGACGGTGCCGACCTTCTTCTTGGACCCGTCCAGGGCGACCTTCCAGACCGCTCCGGTGTCGCGTTCGGTCACCAGCGCGGACTTCCTGCCCGGCAGGAACGAGATCCCCCAGGGGGTCGTCAGCTTGTCCGAGAGCGTGCTGATACCGGACGGTGCCGCGCCCTGACGGTGTGCGCCGGATCCGCCGTCCTGCGCACGAGGGACGGACGGTGGTACCGCGGCGGTCGCGGTCGACTGGCCCACGCCGACGGCCGCCACAGCGGCGACAGCGGTGATCGCGACCAGGCCCGGACGGACCCGGTGCAGCGCCGAATGCGCCAAGCGTGACATCCACATGCCTTTCCTGTCATGGGACGCGACCGCGTGATTGCCCACGGAGAACGGCGCGCCCGACTGCGATACACGGGGTGGTGCTCATTACTGCGCCGCAGCGTGGTGAACCCGGTGAAAAGGGCGGGACCGAAGCGTGGCAATGACTCCTTTATGGAGTATCAGACGCTCACTGAATCTCTGGCCACCCGGATCCCCCCATCCTGCTGAAGGTCCGTAAAGTCCCTCCCACGGGTGACCCGTCGTCATGGCAGGTGACGGGGCTGCCGAAGCCTCCGCAGCCGGATCTATCTTTTGGCGCAGCCGGCCGGGTCGCTGTCGGCACGGGTCGGCGAATCCTGGGACGCAGAATTCGCCGAAGGAGTCGTCGCGGGGCTCGGCTCGGGCGTCGCGGTGGGCGTCGGGCTCGGGGACGAGGTCGGCGAGGGGGCCGGGGACGAGGTCGGGCCGATGCAGGGCGGCGCGGTCGTGGGGGATGCCGGCTGGGGCGAGTCACCCGCGTCGGGATGGTCGACGCAGTCGACGAAACGCACGAAGCGGGGCCGCTCGGTGCCGTCGGCGGGCACCGCGAAGTCACCGGCCGCGTGGCTGCGGAGCAGGCACATGTCGTAACGCGCGAGCGGCGGGAGGGTGTCCTGCGCGGCGGTGGTCCGGTACTCGTGGCGGCCCACCAACTGGCAGGAGTCGTAACGGATCAGCGGTCCCCGCGGACCCACCGCGTAGCGGTGCGGGCGGACTTCGGCGGAGAAGTCCCGGTAGCCGAAGGCGGTGTCGTCGCAGTCACTGAAGTGGACCGTTCCGCTGTTCCACACGCAGTCGATGACCCGCACATCGGGATTGCGCACCTCGAAGCGGATGTCCTCGGCGTGGAACCGCTGCACGGAGTCATGGTGCACGTTGACGGGAAAGCGGAAGAACGTGCTGGTGGTGCCGTATTCCGGGGTGCTCTCCGGGCGTTTGCCGGTGATGATGTACGAACCGCCGCGGCAGGTGATCGAACCTCCGTAGGGGAACTCCAGGAAGTTGCCCCAGTCGTATTCGACCTTCATGTCGGTGAACCAGTAGTTGAGGAACTGGTCCTGGTCGTTCGGACGGTCCTTCCCGCGCTCCGAGAGTCCGGAATACAGAAATGCCCGGCGATAGCTGCCGCCGACCCGGCACGCCTCCCACCGCATCTCCGAGTTGGTGTCCGTGCCGTCCAGGGCGAGCCCGTACTCCCATTCCCCCATCCATTCGCACTCGGAGAAACGGTAGTCCTGCGCCTGCCCGGTCGAGTACGAACTGAAGAAGGAGGCGCCGGGCGTGTCCGAGCGGAACTGCATGCGTTCGAAGGAGAGATTCGACCAGGCGTCCTCGTTGCGGCAGAGATAGGAGCCGGGGCCGGTGTCCGGGCGGAACACGAGGGTGGTCATCCGCTTGCCCGCTCCGGCGAAGCGGAGGCCGTTCGCGGGCCGCGGCGGAGCGACGCCGTTCAGCAGTGCGTTCGGACGGGTGATGAGGAAGTCGCCGGCGGGGATCTCGATCACCACGCGGCCGACGCCCTGGGAGACGCGCGCGGCGGCGAAGGAGTAGGCGACCTCGAACGCCGCACTGGCGTCGGTCCGCCCGTCGCCCACCGCACCGAGGTCGGCCACGTTGACCACGGTCGCCGTGTCGGACCTGGAACGTCCGCGCCCGGGAGGGGCGCCGGAGGCGGCCGCCTCGGCCCTGCCCCGCGGGCCGGCGACGGCGGGCGGGGTGTAGGTGGACAGAGCCGTCGCCGCCAGCACCGACGCTCCGCCACGCAGGAGATGCCGACGGCTGACACGGGACCTTTCACCACCCGTTTCTGCCATAATCTCCTTCTTTCCAAGTACTTACACCAATAAGGTGGAAAATGACCGAGTTCGCCCAAGTGCTCAGGCAGTTGTCGTCGGCACAGAAGCCCACGAAGGGAACGTCGGTCTACACCGAGTTCGTCAACCGTCCGGCCGGCCGGGTACTGGCCGCGGTGGCCTACCGGATCGGGGCGACACCGAATCAGCTGACGGTGCTCGGCGCCCTGTTCACTTTTCCGGCCCTGGCCGCCGTGGCCCTGCTGCCGCCCGCTCCGGTGATGGCGGCCTGTGTCGGTACGGCCATGGCCTTCGGGTTCGCCCTGGACGCGGCGGACGGTCAGCTCGCGCGCGGCCAGTGCTCGGGCAGTGCGTCCGGCGAGTGGCTGGACCATGTGCTGGACTGCGTCAAGCTCGTCACCCTGCACCTCGTGGTGCTGGTGTCGTTCTACCGGTTCTTCACGCTGCCCGGTCCGGCCTTCCTGCTGGCGCCGATGATCTTCCAGCTCGCAGCCGTGGTGATCTTCTTCGCCGGGATCCTGACGGAGAAGCTCAAGCGGCGGACGGCGGACGCGGGACCGGCGAGGCCGGCCCGGGCACTGTGGTCCGTGTTGCTCCTGCCGGTCGACTACGGCATGACCTGCATCAGCTTCCTATTCCTGGGAAGTCAGCACATCTTCCTTGCGGTGTACTGCACTCTGCTGCTGGCCCATGTCCTGTTCATGGCGGCCTTCCTGGTCAAGTGGTTTCGCGAGCTGCGCTGAGGGGATCGCGGGTGGCGGCTGCGCGGTGAGCAGTTCCAGGGCACCACGCAGCAGGGTGCTGGAGGTGTGCATGGTGTACGGGAAGTAGACGACTTCCACGCCGACCTGCGCGAAGCGCCGCTCGAGCACTTCCCACTTGGGCGTTCCCCGCCAGTCGTCGCCTTTGAAGATGACGTGGAAGCCGATCCGCTTCCACACCTCCAGCTTGTCCTCCTCCAGCTCGACGACGGCCGCGTCGACGCAGCGCAGGCCGCGCACGATCGCCGCGCGTTCGGAGACCGGGATGACCGGCGACCTGCCCTTGAGGCGCATGGTCAGGTCGTCGGAGGTGACTCCCGCGACGAGGTGGTCACAGTGCCGCCGCGCATTGCGCAGCAGGTTGAGATGCCCGATGTGGAACAGGTCGTAGACGCCGGGCGCGTATCCGATGCGTGTCATGTGTGCGCGTCACCCGCCGCCCGGGCATCGGCCTTCGCGGGGACGGTCACCTTCAGGAAGTGGGACTTCGGCGAGGTGTTCGTCCCGTCCGTGACCTCGATCCGGTACCGGTGACGCGTACCGGCGCCCACGGAGTCGGTGTAGCTCATCCACGGGCGGTCCCAGTAGGTCGACGACGACGTCTGCCGCGAGACGATCCGCCCGTCCCGGTAGAGCCGGTAGGTCAGCGCCGCGGTGGTCCGGTCCCAGGAGGCCTGCCAGCGGAGGGTGACCGTTCCGGGGCTCTCGGCGGAGACCGAGAGGGCGGGTGCCTCCGGCGCGACGGTTCCGGGACCGGCCCCGAAGCGGGTGAGACTCTGCTGCGGCCGGTCGTTGACCTGGCCGAACTCGCCGCCCACCCAGAGGATTCCGCGCGCGACGGCCAGGGCTCGGGGCCCGACCCCCGCCACGCCCTTCCCCGCCCCTTCGTCGGTGTCGGGGAACCAGTGCAGGATCGTGCTGTCCTGCGGTGACTGGGCCAGCAGGTGTTGCCGGTCGTGCCGGTCGGGGAAGCCACCGGGCGTGGCGGCGCAGTCGTGCGCGTGCGAGGCACTGTAGAGGACGCCCTTGTAGGGCAGGACGGCCTGAGTCGCGCCGAGGCAGGTGTCCTTCCACACCATGGTGTCGTCACTGAGCCGGCCCGCGATGCGGCCGTCGAAGACGCCTTCGCCGCTGCCTTCGGCGGCCACGTAGAAGTTGGTGCCGTCGTGCGCGATCGACTTCACCGCGGACTTGGGCGGCAGCCAGAACGGATAGGTGTGCGTCAGTTCGCCGGTGGTGGGGTTCAGAGCGGCCAGCGAGTGGACCAACTGGTTGTCGACGCGCTCGAACTCGCCCCCGACGTAGAGCTTTTCGTGTGCGGGTACGACCGACAGGGCGCGCACCGGAGCATCGATGTCCGCCTCGAACGGCAACAGCGTGCCCCCGGGCGTGAAGGCGGCGACGTGTTTCCTGGTCCGGCCGTCGACCACACCGAAGTCACCGCCGAGATAGACCGTCCGGTCCGTGGTGTCGATCGCCCGGACGGTCGAGGACACCGCCGGCCGGAAGTCCTTGCGCAGGGTGCAGCCCGCCGTGTTCAGGGCTACGGCGCTCGCCACACCGGTGGCCCCGACGTGGCTGAAGGAGCCGCCCACGTACAGCACACGGCCGTCCGGCGAGGCCTTCAGGGCGCGTACGGTTCCCTCGCCACCGGTGAACGACGGCGCGCAGGGCAGCAGGGCCCCGGTCACGGCGTCGAACGCGGCGAAGTTGTGGCGCGGGATCTCCTTGGCGCCGGGTGCGGCACCCGGCGGCCGTACCGACGTGAAGGTTCCCCCGGCGTAGACGACACCACCCGCGGAGGCCAGTGACCAGACGATGCCGTCGGTCTGCCAGGTCGCCAGCGGATCGGCGCTGAACGCGGGCTTGGGCGCCGTGCCGGCGGCCATGGCGAAGGAGGGGTCGAGCAGGGCGGTGGAACAGCAGAGCGTGACGACGACAGCCCTGGTGGCCGCCTTCGTCGGGAGCTTTCTCAGGCGCAAGGGACACCCCGGATAGCAGTGCTGTGGGCGGCACGCGGGGAATGGGGCGGGGCTTCCCTGGCCCGGACCGTGCGCCCCTGCCTGGGCTCATGCGGCGCGACGGCGCAGCACTCCGACCAGCTCGCTCACTCCCAGCGATCTTCGATACCACCACAAAGTAGTACCGAATACACACATTCCAAAGGTCATCCCCACGGCGAGTCCTGACGGGGTGTCACCACCCAGCAGACGCACGGCCGCCAGCACCACCGAGACGGCCAGGGCGACGCCGAGGGCAGTGGTGTAGCCGCGGTCGACGGTCGTGAAGCCGAGGCGCAGGCGGATGAGCAGGGCCGCCGAGAGGTTCTCCACGATGATGGCCGCGCCCCAGGACACGGCGGCACCGAGGACGCCCCACACCGGCACGGCGAGAATGCCGACCGTCAGCTGCACCGCGAACGCCAGGGCGGTGATGGCCAGGTGCCACGAGCTCTTGCCCGCCATGAGGAGCACGGTCTGGGCGTTGCCGACCGCGACATTGATCAACGAGGCCACGCACAGCACGACGAGGGCGGGTGCGCCGTCGACGAACTCCGGGCCGAAGACGGAGAGGACGGTCCGGGGGTAGCCGGCGACGAGGACGAACAGCGGCCAGGAGAAGAGCACGATCCAGCAGGTCGAGACACGGTGCAGATGGCGGGCCTCGCAGATCTGGTCGACGGCGAGCAGCCGGCTGATCTCGGGTGCCACGGCGAGCCGGACGGCGAGTTGCAGCAGGGTGCCCGCGGTGACCACGCGGCCGATGGCGGTGTAGACGCCCGCCTCGGTGCTGGTGGCCAGTGCCGACAGCAGGATGACGCCTACCCAGACCGCGCTGATGTCGAAGATGGAGGAGACCGCGCGTGGTGCCGCGAAGCTCCAGAAGGAGCGCCAGGGCGCGGCCCCGCGCTCGGCGGGATGTTCCGTGCCGCGCAGCGCACGGCAGCGGCGCAGGGACAGCCAGGCGGCCACGGTTCCGGCCGCCGCGGGCAGCAGCCAGGCCGCGGCCAGGGGCAGCATCCCCGGTGCGTAGTACGCCACCGGAACGGCGATCAGCACCCGCAGTACGGGCTTGCCGATCTGCTCGACGCCGACGAACGGCACCACCGTGCCGTGGCCCTGGGTGGCGCCGAGCAGGACCAGTCCGACGGTGGCGACGGGCAGGAACAGCGCGAAGAGCCGGACCAGCGTGATCGCGTCGGCCGGCCGCAGATGGGGCAGGAGGGTGGTGGCCACCGCCGGGAACAGCAGCAGCGGCAGGGCGGCCGCGGTGCTGGCCACGGCCGCCGGTACGACGGCGGCGCGCAGCAGGGCGCCCACCGATCGGCCGCCGTTGACGGCGAGGTCGCGCGAGACGCAGCGGACGAGCCCGGTGTCGGAACCGAGCTTGCAGGTGTTGCTGAGGATGGTGAACAGGGCCACGCCCGTGAAGACCGCTCCCGCTCCGTTCGCTCCGGCGGCGCGGGTGATCAGGCCGACGAGGAGGAAGGCGAAGACGGCGTTCGCCGCGGAACCCGCCACACCCCACCAGCCGCCCCGTGCGGCAGCGGCGACCCCGCTCGGGGCGGTGGCCCCGGCGGGGGTGGGAGCGGTGGCGTCGGAGGCGGTCACCCGCGGTTGGCCGTGAGTGTGTCGTCCTGCGCAGGGAGTTCCACGATCGGCGTGGCGGGCTCCACCGTGGGACGGTGCTCGGGACGGCGGCGCAGGGCGGCGCGCAGGCGGCCGCGAGCGCGGCCGGCGTCGAGCACCACGCCGAGGAGGTTCCCGCCCGAGCAGCCGATCAGCTCGTGCGCCCGCCTGAGGTCGTCGCGCCGCGTGGCCGCGAGGTGGGTGACCAGGAGGACGCCGTCGACCCGCTGGGCGACCGCGAGCGCGTCGGCGTGCTCCAGGAGCGGCCGGGTGACGACGACCGCGGATCCGGAGCCTGCAGCGGGCAGTACCCGGTGGACCGCGGCGGACACGCCCGTCCGGACCTGTGAACCGGTGCTGCCGCTGGAGCGGCAGACGAACCGCCCGGCGGTTCCGGCGTCGACGACGAGGCTCCCGTCGGGCAGGGCCTCCTCCTCGGTCGTGCGGGCGTCGTCCGGTACGCGCGGCAGTCGGGTCGCGAGGCCGGGCGTGCCGGGGTCGGCGTCCACCAGCAGCACCTCGTCGCCGCATTCGGCGAGGGCCGCGGCCACGTTCGCGGCGACCTCCCCGGCGGCCGCACCGCGCCGGGGGGCCACCACGAGCAGGCGGCCGGCGCCGTCCGGAAGCCCGGTCCGGCGCAGCCGGTAGGCCAGGGCGCGGTAGGCCTCCGTGCGGTCACCGCCACTGCGGCCGACCGTCAGCAGAGCCTCTTCCCCACGGTCCCCGGCGGGCAGCATGCCGAGTACCGGAGCCCGCAGCGCGGCGCGGACCTCGTCGGCCGACCGGACCCGGGAGTCGAGTGCGGAGCGCAGCCAGGCCAGCAGGATGCCGAGGGCGAGACCGCTCGCCAGTCCGAGCACGAGCAGGGTCGGCAGGCCCGGCCCCGAGGGCTTGGTGGGGGCCTCGCCGCTGCGCACGACGTCACCCCCGGTGGTGTCACGGGAGTTGATGTCGGAGACCCGCTTGTGCAGGGCGGCGATCTCGCTCTGCGCGGCGGAGTCCGTGGAATCGCCGTCCTCGTCCTTCTTCTTGGCCGCCTGCTTGGTCACCGCGGCGATCTGCTGCTCCACGCCCTGGGTGGCCCGCTGTACGGCGGCGTCGTTACGGCCCTTGCGGTCGGCCAGGTAGGCATCGGCGAAGGCGTTGGCGCCGCGCGCCGCGCGCCCGGGGCTGCCGGCGGTGAACTCGAAGCGGAGGACCTGGGACTTCGAGGGGTTGGTGACCCGCAGCCGGTCCTGGAGCGCGCCCGCACGGCTCGCCGGCTGTTTCAGGGTGTGCGCCGCGCGGATGGCGACCGCGGCGCTCGCGGCGATCTGCTGCTCGGTGCTCATGCTGACCTGGTTGTCCGCGGCCACGGCGACCGTACCGAAGGGGTCGGTGGTGGAGCGCACGAGGACTTCGCTGGTGGAGGTGTAGGTGTGGGCGCGGGCCTGCGCCAGGGCCGCTCCGCCGAGCAGTCCCAGGACGATCCCCAACGCGATCACGGCGCGGTGGCGCAGAAGTCGGCGCAGTTGGTCGCGTAGCTGGTCCGGCTCGTCGTACCGGTCGTCGAGGTGGAAGGGGCCGGTCACGAGTGCCCTCCTGTTCCGGGGATCGATGCGTGACGGGTGGGTGCGGTCGACATCGCCGCTGGGCGGAGCCGGGATGCCCGGGCCGTGGGGGTGGTGATGAGCAGCGGAACGGTCATCAGCAGCATCAGCGGGCCGACGATGCCGAGCAGGCTGCCGCGCAGGAAGATCATCTGATAGAAGGCGAAGGCCGGGACCAGCAGTGCAGCGAGGGTGCCCGGCCGGTCGCGGAGCCGGTGCCGCACGTCGTCCATCCGGCGGCCGGCCGCGCCGAGCAGGAAGAACACGACGGCGACCGCGGGCGGTCCGGCCCACAGATAGCTCTCGATCCACAACGGCGCGGAGAGATTGAGGAAGTCGTAGCCCGCGTACCGGGCGAGGGTGATCCCGGTGTCCTCGGGCTTGTCCGGCCACACCGAGCGCGGGACCAGGAACAGCGGGGGCCCGAGCGCGCTCTGGGGCGAGAACCCCTTTTCCCGCGCGTAGTCGATGCCGGTCTGGATCTGCTGGAAGGCGTCGTAGTCGCCGTTGGTGGTGAACTGCTCGGCGAGGGAGACGACGGCGATCTGCTCCCGGTCGCTGTAGCGGAAGTAGTCGCTGTAGGGGAAGACGAGCAGCACGGCCGTCATGAGGGTGGCCGCGACGGCGCGGAAGGCGCGGGGGCGGCACAGCCTGGGCACGGTGAACAGCAGGGTCAGCAGGACCGTGCCGGCCCAGAACCTCGGCTTGCTGACAGGGTTGTTGACGACGACGTTCAGGGCCAGGAGCAGCGGCAGCAGCAGCCTGCGGACACCGCGCAGCAGCCGGTCGCCGCCACGCAGCCGGGGCACGTGCAGCAGACCCAGCAGGGCCCAGAACGCGGGTACGGACAGCGACCAGTTGCGCAGGGCCATCACAAAGGCGTCCTGCGCGTTGTCCATGGCGCCGGCTTCGCGCAGGGCCTGACGGCTCGTGAAGTAGGCTGCCGGGCCGCCAGGTTGCGTGGGAATCAGCAGCACCGCGAGGGCGAGGGCGAGTCCGCAGAGCGCGATGAGGCGCCAGGGCGCCAGGCGGCGGGACAGCAGCCGTTCCACGACTCCGGGTGAGGTGACACACGGGCGGGCGGCGAGCGTGCGCTCCCGGCGGGCGGCGAAGGCCGTCCCCGCGCTGTGGGCGAGGAGCCCGAGTTCGATGACGGCCACGGCCGTGAGGGCGGTGCCCTCACCGGCCCGGTAGGCCCACGGGTACGTGTCGGTGGCGAGCATGGCCAGGGGTGCAAGGCCGAGCCAGATGTAGGCGAAGACCCAGAAGCCGAGGGCGACGAGGCGCACCGTGGTCGCGGTGAGCACGCGGGTGAGCGCCACACCGGTGTGCGTCACGACGACGGCCTGCAGGGCGAGAGCCGCGGACAGATGCGCGCCGTTCGACTGGAGGATCAGGCCCGGCAGCAGGACGATCAGCGCCACGGTCCAGAGCGAGACCGCAGCCACGCCGCGGACGCCGGCGTCCCGCGTCCCGACTTCTGCGCCACTCGCACATTCCAACTGAAACTTCATCAACAGCTTTATAACGCCCATTTACCCGTATTCCGCACAGGCGCGCGCGAATCCACAGCTCCGCAAAGCCGTGCGCGAGCCCAGTCATCGGGTGACGAAGGCATTCGAAGCGGCGCGCCATTTACCGCAAATCGGGACAAATGTGTATTGCTTATCGGACCAGAATCCGGGACAGAGGAGTTGCCGATGAGCAAGCAGGTGGACGTCGTCGTTGCCGGTGGCGGGGGATTCATCGGCGGCCATCTAGTGGGCGACCTGCTGCACCAGGGGCTGACCGTCCGCTCCATCGACATCAAGCCCCTGCAGGAGTGGTACCAGGTCCACGACGCCGCGGAGAACGTGATCGCCGACCTGTCGCTGCTGGAGAACGCGCGCGCGGGCGTCCGGGGCGCGCGACAGGTGTACATGCTCGCCGCCGACATGGGCGGCATGGGCTTCATCGAGAACAACAAGGCCGCCTGCATGATGTCGGTGCTGACCAGCACGCACATGTTGCAGGCCGCACACGAGCACGGCGTGGAACGGTACTTCTACTCGTCCTCCGCCTGTGTCTACGCCGCCGGCAAGCAGACCGACCCGAACGTCACCGCGCTGCGGGAGGAGGACGCCTATCCGGCGCAGCCGGAGGACGGCTACGGCTGGGAGAAGCTCTTCTCCGAGCGCATGTGCCGCCACTTCACGGAGGACTACGGGTTCACGTCACGCGTCGCCCGCTACCACAACGTGTACGGCCCGCACGGCACATGGGACGGCGGCCGCGAAAAGGCCCCGGCCGCGGTCTGCCGGAAGATCGCCGAGGCGGTCCTCTCCGGGGACCACAGCATCGAGATCTGGGGCGACGGTCTGCAGACCCGCTCCTTCATGTACATCGACGACTGCCTGCACGGCACGCAGATGATCATGAACGGGCACAGTGACGTACCGGTCAACCTCGGTTCCTCGGAACTGGTGACCATCAACCAACTCGTCGACATCGTCGAGGAGATCGCGGGTGTCCGCTGCGAGCGCAGCCACCGGCTCGACGCTCCGCAGGGCGTGCGCGGCCGCAACTCCGACAACACCCTGATCCGCGAGATCCACGGCTGGGAACCGTCGATCTCCCTGGCCGACGGTCTGGAGAAGACCTACGCCTGGGTCTACGACCAGGTCAAGCGCTCCCACCAGTGAGCCCCGACCACGTGCGAGGGCACGAAGAGCAGATGCGGATCCTCGTCCACGACTACAGCGGCCATCCGTTCCAGGCCCAGCTGAGCCGGGAGTTGGCGCGCCGCGGTCATGATGTCGTCCACTCGACGTGTACGGCCTACGTCTCCGGCAAGGGCAACCTCGCCGGAGACTCCCCCGGACTCCGCTTCGTCACCATCGGGGACACCACCCGGCTGAGGAAGCAGGCCTACTTCCACCGGCTGCACCAGGAGACCCGGCTGGGCCTCGAACTGGCCCGGCAGGTACGGCGCGAGAAGCCCGACGTGGTGCTGCTGTCCAACCTGCCGATCCCGGTGCTGGTCGTGACCGCGGCCGTCCTGGGCAGGCTGCGCATCCCCTGGGTGCTGTGGCACCAGGACGTGACCGCGGTCGCGTTGAAGAGCTTCGCCGCCGCGCAGGTCGCGAAGTCGATGGGCCTCGCCGCCAAGGTCTTCGGGGCGGGCGAGAAGTGGTCGGCTCGCCAGGCCTCGGCCGTGGTCGTGATCGCCGACTCCTTCGTGCGGGTCCACGAACGGTGGGGCACCGCCGACAAGGTCACCGTCATCCCCAACTGGGCACCGCTGGACGAGATCACCCCGGTGGCACGGGCCAACTCCTGGTCGGCGGAGCACGGTCTGAACGACGTGCGGACGGTGCTGTACTCCGGCACGCTGGGCCTCAAGCACAACCCGGTGCTGCTGGTGCAGCTGGCCGAGCGACTGCGGGAGCAGGGTGATCCGGTGCGGCTCGTCGTCGTCAACGACGGTCCTGCCGTGCCCGTCCTCAGGGAGGCCGCCGCGGCCCGCGGGGTCGACCTGGCCCTGCTGCCCTTCCAGCCCTACGAGCGGCTGCCCGAGGTGCTGGGCACGGGCGATGTCCTCGTGGTCCTCCTCGGACCGGACGCGGGCCAGTTCTCGGTCCCGTCCAAGACCCTGTCGTATCTCTGTGCCGGACGGCCGGTGCTCGGTCTGATGCCCGCCGACAACCTGGCCGCGCAACTGCTCCGTCAGGCGGGGTCGGCGGTCCTGCCGCCGGAGGAGTCCGCGCTGGACGGTGCGGCCTCCTGGGTCCGGAAGGTCCTGGCCGACCCATCTCGCGCGGAGCGGCTGGGCAAGGAGAGCCGGGCCCTGGCCGAGCGCGAGTTCGCCCTGGAGAGCTGCGCCTCCCGCTTCGAGGACATCCTCCGGAGGGTGAGCGCCGCCCCGGCCCGCTGAACCGGCCGTGTGGACACACGTGCCGAATGCCACGGTCCGCGCCGCTGTCCATCCGCGGCGCGGACCGTGGCGACGACCGGCCGGCCCGCAATCGGACGGCCTACGAGCAGACCGCCGGCGACCGGACGGCGGCGACCGGACGGCCGACGATTCGGTCACTGCCGATCGGACGGCCGACCCTCCGACACCGACGGTCAGACGACCGGCCTCGATGCGGCCGGCTCCGCCTCCCGCCGAGTGTGGTCGGCACGATCCGAACCGGTCCCGCTCCCCCGGTAGTTCTCCTCCAGCCGGTCCACCACGGCGCCGATGGAGTAGACGTCCTCGACCACGCGCCGGCCGGCCTCCGCCAGTTCGGCGCAGAGGTCCGGATCGCCGAGCAGCCGGCGGACCGCGTCCGCCATGGCCTCGGGACTGCCGTCGGTGACGACCGCGGCACCCCGGCGCGCCAGCTCGTCGGCGATGCCGCAGGTGTCGGTGAGGACGACGGGCGTGCCGACGGCCATCGCCTCGATGACGGTCATGCCGAACGGCTCGTTCACGCTGGCCAGCACATGGACGGCCGCCGTCCGGTAGGCCTCGCGCGCGTCGGCGGGATCGAGCGCCCCGCCGTAGCGGACCACGTCCGTCAGCCCGTCGGCGATGAGCCGGCGTACGGCGGGCAGCGATCCGTCGTCCGGGCCGTACAGCGTGAACCGGGTCCCGGGCAGCTCCTTGTGGACCAGCGCGGCCATCTCCACGAAGGCTTCCGGGCGCTTGCGCGGATGCAGCCGGGCCAGGAACAGCACATGAGGGTCGCGCTGCCGCCGGGGACCCGGTTCGGGCGGGCCCGGCCGGATGCCGTTGGGCAGGATCCGCAGCGGCGGGCCGTCCGGTCCGAGCACCTGGGCCACCAGCCGGCGCTCCTGCTCGGTCAGGACGAAGCAGGTGCGTGTCCGGCGCAGCAACGGCAGGTACAGCCGGTCGAACAGGCGGACGGGGAGCGCGGTGCGCGGCTCGACCATGCCGTGGGTCTGCGCCACGCACGGGACGCGGCGCAGGGCGGCGACGGCGAGCGCGGTGAGGGAGACCAGATCGCGTCCGGCGTGCACATGCACGACGTCGGCGTCGCCCATGGCCCGCCACAGGTCGCGCACGAGCAGGGGATGCAGCAGGCCGATGAAGCCCTGTCCCGGCAGCAGCGTACGGGCCGGCCGGGAGCGGAGCCGGACGGGGCCGATGCGGTCCGGGCCCCGGCCGCTGCCCCGCCACAGCGACATCAGCGTGACGTCGTGTCCGCGTGCGACCAGTTCCTCGGCCTGGGCGAGGGCCACGCTCGGCGGGCCGCCGAAGGCACCGTCGTCGCTGACGAGCGTGACCACGTGGAGCAGTCTCATGCGCAGACTCCCTTCGTCGTCAGGACCGCGCCGGCCGGGAGGTCCCGGTGGGCCACCACACCCGCGCCCACCACGCCGCCCCGGCCGACGGTGACGCCACGCAGCACCACGGCACGGGCCGCGACCCAGCTGCCCGGTTCCAGCCGGATCGGCCCGTTGTCGAACTCGAAGGTGGCGGAACGGCGGCGATGGCTGCCCGTGCACAGCAGCGCGCTCTGGGACACACAGCAGTCGCTGCCGATCGTGACCGGTTCCAGGTTGAGGATCCAGGCGCCCTCGCCGATCCACACGTCGTCGCCGATCTCCAGCTTCCACGGCCAGTGCACCCGCACTCCGTGCCGGATCAGCACCCGTGCTCCGACCCGGGCTCCGAACGCGCGCAGCAGCCCGGGCCGCCAGCGGGCCGGGAACCACCACTTGACGAAGAACAGATGGAGGGCGGCGAACCAGGCGGCCTGGACGAGCAGGGGCCGTCCCTTGTCGTATCCGGCACCGGTGAAGCCGCGCAGGGATCGCGCGACGACGGTCTGCGCCATGAGAGTGTCCCTTCCCGAGGACTCAGGCCATGGTCGCGATCTTTCCCGCCCCGGGAGCCGCGTCGCCCGCGATCACGGCGTGTTGGCGGCAGGCCTGCCCGGATGGCGGATCAGTAGGCGCCCTGGCCGCTCAGCACGGCCCGTACGGTGCGGGCGAGCACGTTCATGTCCACGGCGAGGGACCAGTTGTCGACGTAGCGCAGGTCGAGGGCGACCGTCTCGTGCCAGGACAGGTCCGACCGTCCGCTCACCTGCCAGAGCCCGGTCAGGCCCGGCTTGACGCTGAGCCGGCGCATCTCGACCGGGTTGTACTTGACGACCTCCTCGGGCACCGGAGGGCGTGGGCCGACCAGGGACATGTGGCCGAGGAGGACGTTGAACAGCTGGGGCAGCTCGTCCAGGGAGTAGCGGCGCAGGAGGCGCCCCAGGGGCGTGATCCGGGGGTCGCGGCGCATCTTGAACATGTGGCCGTCGTTCTCGTTCGCGGCCTCCAGCTCGCTCTTGAGCCGGTCCGCGTCGACCACCATCGTGCGGAACTTCCACATGGGGAACGGAGCGTTGTTCCGGCCCACCCGCGTCTGGCGGTAGAAGGCCGGTCCGGGCGAGCCGAGCCGGACGGCCAGGGCCAGCAGGAGCAGCAGTGGCGCGAGCACGACGACCAGCAGCAGGGCGCCCGCGCGGTCCAGGACGGACTTGAGCAGCGTCGGCGTGCCCCGGCGCAGCGGCGGCACGATGTGCAGCATGGTGAGTCCGGCCGCCGAGGTGAGCCGGACCCGTCGGCGGGTGACGTCGACGATGCCGGGCAGCACGACGAGCGCGCACCCGCGGTCGTGCAGCGCCCAGGACAGCCGGCGCAGCCGCTCGCCCGACATGTGCGGGCCCGGCACCACGAAGACCAGGTCGGCCGAGAGCCTGTCGGCCGCCCCGAGCACCACCTCGGCGTCCTGCTCGGGGGTTTCGGGCGCCGCGCGGGGCAGCCGCAGGTCCACGGGTACGCCGGAGAGCACCTCGTCGTCCCCGACCGGGCAGGTCCCGACGATCACGTATTCGTGGTCGGTGCGCTGGGCGAGCTGCTCGACCACCGCGTCGACCGTCGGGCCCTCGCCGATCACCAGGACGTGCCGCAGTG
The DNA here is from genome assembly GCF_056434245.1 of Streptomyces sp. NPDC044064. Lineage (NCBI taxonomy): Bacteria > Bacillati > Actinomycetota > Actinomycetes > Kitasatosporales > Streptomycetaceae > Streptomyces > Streptomyces sp. NPDC044064. The sequence continues at coordinate 135,887 of NZ_JBWKFN010000007.1, read as the reverse complement.
CGTGGCCCCTGCGGCGGGCGGCCCGCAGATGACGGTGAATCACCTTCTGGCAGGCCGCGGTGAGGACGAGGGCGGGGATCAGCGCCGTGAACGCCTCGGCCGGCACGCTGCCCAGTCCGCACACCACGCGCAGCGTCGCCAGGGCGCCGACCAGCACCAGCCAGTCCCGGACGACGGCACGCAGGCCGCCCCCGTCACCCCAGGCGGCGAGCGTGTAGCGCTTCCCGGCCACTCTGATCAGCGGCCACAGCACGACGGCCACGGCCGCCAGCCGCAGCGGATGGGGCTCGCGGACCTCCACGATCGCGGCCGCGACGGGCAGCGCCGCGCCGGCCAGATCCACGCAGACCGACAAGGGCCCGTACCAGCGCGCCTGGGTGCCCTCCGGTTGGACGGGCCGGCGCGGCATGGGGACCGGCACCGGTCGGGATGCCGCGATTCTGAACGGCCGCATGCCTCTCCTTCGAAGGCCCGATCTTCAGAAGGCCCGATCTCGGACAACGGGCGCGGCCGCACGGTCCGCTGGGAGGGGATGGCCACACCTTGATGTGATCTTTATACCAAGCTATATATCCCCATAACGGAATTGATGGTCATAACGCATTAATGATTTTTTAATGCCATAGTTCCGCCATGGACTTCACGACTGCCGGCATCCGACGCGGTATCCGTGCCCGCCGTGCGGCCCTGGCCCTGGCCGGCGCCGTCGGCATCGCGGGTGCCGCCGTCCTCACCGTCGTCCTCCCCGACGAGGAGCACCGTGCGCCGGACCGCGCCGGGCACCCCGCCCCCGGCTCCTCCCCCGGCTCCCCCGGTGAGGCTCCCTCCCCCGGTGCCCGCGGACTCGGCGACCCGCTCGCGCCGCTCGACGGCAACGGTGGCTACACGGTCCGCCGCTACACCCTCGACTTCGACTGGCGCGCACCCCGCACGCCCTTCGCCGCGACCACCACCATCCGGGCCACCGCCACGCAGGCCCTGTCCCGCTTCGACCTCGACTTCGCGGGCAACGCACTGCACGCGGTCACCGTCGACGGCACACCGGCGAAGGCCGTGCGCGACGGCGACGAACTGGTCGTCACCCCGGCGAAGCCGATCGCCCGCGGAGGTGCGTTCACCGTCCGGGTCGCCTACACGGCCGACCCCACGCAGCGACGCCACCGCGACGACGCGATCCAGGACTACGGCTGGGTGCCCACGGCCGACGGCACCCTGCTGTCGCTCCAGCCCGACGGCGCCAGGATGGTCTTCCCGGCCGACGACCACCCCGGCGTGCGGGCGCCGTTCACCTTCCGGATCACCACCCCGCCGGGGCTGACCGCGGTGGCCAACGGCCGGCTCGTCGGGCACGTGCGGCAACCCGACGGACGCACCCGGTGGACCTACGACTCCGAGGAACCGGTCGCGGCCCAGCTGGTCCAGCTGGCCATCGGGAGGTTCTCCGTCGTGGACGGCACGGGCCCGCGCGGACTGCCCGTCCGGGACGTGGTCCCCGAGGACCTGGTCACGGACACCGAGGCGTACCGGTCGCTGACCCCCGAGCACCTGGCCTGGCTCGAACAGCGACTCGGCCCCTATCCCTTCCGCCGCTACGGCGTGCTGGTCGGGGACACCGACCTGCCGGTGGCCCTGGAGACCCAGTCGCTGTCCGTGGTGCCGAGCGCCGATCTGTCGGGGGATCAGGTCGGCGCCGAGCGCAACCTCGTGCACGAGCTCGCCCACCACTGGACCGGCGACAGCGTCGCGATCCGGCGGTGGTCCGACCTGTGGCTGAGTGAGGGACACGCCCGTTTCTACGAGCTGCTCTACTCCGACACGCACGGCGGCATCGACCTGGAGGGCATGATGCGTGCCGCCTACGAACAGCACGACCAGTGGCGGCACGACGACGGCGCACCCGCCGAGCCCACCGCGTCCACCCTGTTCCGCCAGATGCGCTACGACGGCTCGGCGCTGGTGCTCTACGCGCTGCGGGAGAAAGTGGGCGAGGACACGTTCGACCGGATCGAACGCTCCTGGGTGACGACGTACCGGGGCCGGGCCGCCGGTACCGCGGACTTCGTCGGGCTCGCGTCCCGCGTGGCCGGTGAGGATCTGACGCCCTTTCTGACGCCTTGGCTGTACGGGCCGCACACGCCGCCCATGCCGGGACACCCCGACTGGCAGGTGGACCCGGTCGAGGACTGATCCCTCCGCAGGGGCGGGCAGGGTGCCGCCGACCGGGTGGCCTGTGCCCGACGGCTGGTCCACGCCGGTGACGCTCGGCGCGACGCGGCGCGCGAGGCACGGAAACGTACAAGGGGTGACGCGAAGGGCAACCCCCTTTGCCCTGAAGGGCAGTCCACTGTGCCCTGGTCGCATCTGTCCTGGCCACCACGCTGAACCTCGTCGGAGGCACCTTCATGAAAAAACGCGTCGCCCCCCGCGTCTCCAGTGCCGTACGCGGGCACCGGCGGATCATCTGTGTGACCGCTTCGGCGGCGCTGCTGGTGCCGTTACTGATCGACCGCTCGGGGGAGGTGGCGCCGTCCGACCAACGTCTCCAGGACGACTACAAGGCCGCCGCGAACGAGTACCACGTCCCCCGGAGCGTGCTCATGGGCGTCTCCTACCTGCAGTCGAGGTGGGACTCGCACCAGGGCGCGCCGAGCGTCGTCGGCGGCTACGGTCCGATGCACCTGGTGGACGCGCCCCAGCCCCCGCAGGCACCGCAGCCCAAGAAGGCACGGCCGCGCGCGGGGGCGGCGGGATCGACCTCCGCGCGCACGCCGGCCCCCGCGGCGGACCTGCGCCGGGCCGCACGCCTGACCGGGCTTCCGGCCGAGGAGCTGCGGACGGACGACGCGGCCAACGTACGCGGCGGGGCGGCACTCCTCGCGGCCACCCAGCGACAGCTCGGCAAGCCGCTCAGCTCCAATCCCGCGGACTGGTGGGAGACCGTGGCCACCTTCCCGGGGGCCGCCGACCGGGCTTCGGCGGAGACCTTCGCGGACGATGTCTTCGACGTGATCCGCCGGGGCGCGCACCGCATCACCGACGCGGGGCAGCGGGTCACCCTCGCGGCGAGCCCCCGTGTCCGACCGCACCGCCCCGCCACCACCGGCGCGCCGCACCCCAAGGAGGTCGACTGCCCGCCGGAGCTGGCCTGCTCCTGGCTCAGCGCGCCGTACGTCCGGATCGACGACGACGAGTACGGCAACCACCAGCTGGCCGACCGGCCCAAGGACCAGCGGATCGACTACATCGTCATCCACGACACCGAGGCGCCGCTGGCGTCGATGCTGCAGACGATCCAGGATCCGGAGGAGGCGTCGTGGCACTACTCCATCCGCTCCCGTGACGGCCACATCACCCAGCACATCAAGATCAAGGACGCGGCCTGGCACTCCGGCAGCCAGTTCGTGAACGCCCGCTCGATCGGGATCGAGCACGAGGGGTTCCTGCGGCATCCCGACGCCTGGTTCACGGAGACGATGTACCGGTCCTCGGCCCGCCTGGTGAAGTACCTGGCGAAGAAGTACGGGGTTCCGCTCGACCGGCAGCACATCTTCGGCCATGACAACGTGCCGGCTCCGACCGAGGACTCCATCCCGGACATGCACGACGACCCGGGCCCCTTCTGGGACTGGCGGCACTACTTCGACCTGCTCGGCGCGCCGCTGAAGGCGACGGCCGGGCCGGACAGCGACGTCGTGATGATCCTGCCGGACTACCCCACGCACAACCCGCTGTTCACCGGCTGCACCAAGAGCGGTGTGAAGTGCGCGCCGCACGGCTCCAGCGCGGTGCGCCTGCGCACCGACCCGTACGACAAAGCTCCGCTGATCCAGGACCCGGGCCGGCACCCCGACGGCGCGGACTCCACCGTGGACGTCAACGACCTGGGGTCGCGGGTCTCCGCGGGCCAGACCTTCGCGGTCGCCGACCGCAGCGGCGACTGGACGGCGATCTGGTTCCAGGGGCACAAGGCCTGGTTCAGGAACCCGAAGAGTCACCCGACGGCGGTCGGTGCGCGCGGCCGGACGGTGACCCCGAAGGAGGGTCTGAGGGAGGTCGAGGTGTTCGGCCGCGCCCTGCCGGAGGAGGACGCCTATCCGGAGGGGACGGACGAACAGCCCGAGGAGTCGCCGCTCCCGTACACCATCCGTGCGGGCCAGCGGTATGTGACACAGTCCCGCGTCCTCGGTTCCTACCTGGAGAAACCTTCCTCCGACGACTCCCCGTCCCCCGTGGTGCAGGGCCAGGAGGAGTACTACGAGATCCAGATCGGCCACCGGCTCGCCTATGTCCGGGCGAGTGACGTCGACGTGATCAAGTCGGCGTCCGCGGCGGCGGGCCCGCCCGGACAGGCGGCGCCCGTTCCCCAGCGCTGACCCGAGGGGCACCCGGACCGTCGGCTACAGGCCGGCGGCCCGGTGCGTGGGCCGGCCCGCCAGCACCGTGAGGACGACCGGCAGACGGGCCAGCTCGGTGTCGGGGACCTCCAGCGGGTTCTCGGCCAGCACCGTCAGGTCGGCGCGCCGGCCGACGGTGAGCCGGCCGGCGAGGTCCTCCTGTCCGGCGGCCCAGGCCGCGTTGACGGTGATGCCCTGCAGCGCCTGCAGTGCGGTGAGGGCCTGGCCGGGCCCGTGCGGGGGCAGGGAGAGGTCGGCGGGGCGGCGGTGCCGGGCACCGGCCATGACCTGCAGCGGCGGGTACGGCGCGATGGGCCAGTCGGAACCGAGGACGACCCGGGCCCCGGCCGCCCACAGATCGCGGCAGCGGAAGGCGCGCCCGGCCCGCTCCTCGCCGAGCCGGCGCGACCAGTTGTCGGTGTGGTCGGCCCGGGTGAACTCGCAGCAGTGGGTGGGCTGCATGGACGCGGCCACACCGAGCAGTGCGAAGCGCCGCACGGTGTCGTCGGGCACCGTCTCGATGTGCTCGACCCGGTGCCGTACCGGGGCCGGGTGCCGCGCACGGACCTTCTCGACCGAGTCGAGCACGTGCCGTACCGCCGCGTCGCCGATCGCGTGGGTGGCGGTGGGCACACCGGCCCGGTGGAGGGCCTCGATCACCTGGGTGTAGCGCTGCGGGTCGGGCCAGTAGGCGTGGGCCGACTCGCCGTGGCAGTCGGGGACTTCGAGCCAGGCGGTGCCGTTGTCGATGGTGCCGTCCATGAACAGCTTCACGCCGGCGACCTGCCACAGCGCGCCCCCTGTGCCCTGCAGCCGGACGAGTTCGGCGACGGCGTCGTCGTCGGCCTCCGGCCGGCACCAGGGGGCGACCCGCAGCCGCAGGGGCAGGGCGCCCTCGGCCTCCAGGGCGGCGTACACGGACAGGCTCTCCCCGTTGGCGTCCATGGCGTGGCCGCCGGTGAGGCCCGCAGCCGCCATGGCGTTCAGGACCTCCGCGGTGCGGGCCCGTACCTCGGCCTCGGTGGGCCGGGGTGCGACGGCCTCGACCAGTTCGCAGGCCGCGTCCTCCAGCAGCAGACCGGTGGGCCGCCCGTCGGCGTCGCAGACGATCTCGGAACCCTGCGTGAACTCCCGCGGGCCGTCGACACCCGCCAGTTCCAGCGCCCGCGCACCGGCCAGCACGGAGTGTCCGTCGAACAGGTCGAGGAGCGCGGGTACGCCGTCGAGGACCGGGCCGAGCGCGGCCGCGCCGACCGGCTCGGTACCGAAGGCGTTGGGGTCCAGGCCCCAGCCGCGCAGCCAGGCCCCCGGCCGCAGGGTCCCGGCGGCCTCGGCGAGCGCCGCTCGTACGGCGGGCAGGTCCCGGCAGGCCGTCAGGTCGACGCCCATGGTGCGTTCGGCACCGGAGACCGGGTGCAGATGCCCGTCGGTGAAGCCCGCGGTCACCACCGCTCCGCGCAGGTCGACGACCGTGGTGCCGGGCCCGGCGAGGGTACGGGCCGCCCGGTCGTCGCCGAGGAAGGTGATCAGCCCGCCCTCGGCGGCGAGCGCGGTGTGCGGAAGGAGTCCGCCCGTGCCCGGGTCGAGCAGCCGGGCGGAGAGCAGGACGAGATCGGCGGGCACGGGGTCCTCCGGTGGTTCAGGGGGCGTACTTGATGTCGGGTCAGTCGGCCGTGCGGTCCAAACTCCCTGCGGGAAGGCGGAGTTCGCGCTCGGCGAGGGTGACGGCCATACGGGCCACGGCCCGCGGCCGCTCAGGGGTCACGGTGTTGGCGTGGGCGCCCAGGCCGTCGAGCACGACCAGGATCTGGACGGCCGTCACCAAAGGGTCGTCGGTGTGGAACTCGGCTGCCGCCACACCCTCCCGGACCAGCCCTTCCAGCCGTCCCCGCCAGGCAGCCTCCTGCTCGGAGACCCGGTCGGCGAGGACCGGCCGGTAGCGGCTGAGATGGCGCGCGTTGATCCACAGCCGGCTGATGGCGTCGTACGACTCGCCCGAGGTGCGGGCGAAGAACCGGGCCAGACGCACGGTGGGCGTGCCCTCCGGGCGCCCGGCCGGGAGGAGGCTGTCGAGCTCGCCGCTCGCCGCGCTGCCGAAGGCCTCGGCGACGAGCTCCTCGGCCGAGGGGAAGTAGTGACTGATCAGCCCCGGGCGGACGTCGAGCTCCTCGCCGATCCGGCGCAGCGTGATGCTCTCCAGCCCCTCGGCCAGGGCGATGACGGCGGCCGCCTCGACGATTTCGGCCCGCCGGGCGGCCGGGTCCTTGCGGACCCGCTTGCGCTGAACGCTTGACGACATGCCGGAGATGCTATTGAGTGTGCGACCAATAAGCAACTGGTCATGCGACCAATAAGCGACCAGGCCGATCCCACCGCCCCCGGAGGGCCTCATGGCGTCCACGCTCCCCGACCCGCATCCCGACGAGCGCCGCACGGCCGCCGACGGGATCGCGACGTCGTCCCCCGCGTCCTCGACCCCCGGGCGGACCGGCGGCATCGAGTCCCACGGCATCGACCACATCCCCGACTCCGAGCGCCGCGGCCGCCCCCGGGAGCTGTTCCCGGTGTGGGCCGCAGCCAATGTGAACTACCTCAGCCTGGTCGTCGGCGGCGCGCTGGTACTGATGGGGCTGAGCCTGTGGCAGGCGGTGGCCGTGATCGTCGTGGGCAATGCGTTCTGGCTGCTCACCGGCCTGCTCGCGGTCTCCGGCCCGGCCGCGGGCGCGCCCAGCGAGGTCGTCACCCGCGCGATGTACGGCATCCGCGGGAACCGGGTGAACAACGCCGTGACCGGCTGGATGATCTCCGTCTGCTACTTCGCACTGAACCTGGCCGCCGCGGCGACCGCCGCCTTCTCCCTGGTCGAGCGGACCGGCCTGCCGGTGAACAACGCGGTGAAGGCGCTCGTCGTCGTACTGATCGCCGCGGTCACCCTCGCCATCAGCGTCTACGGCCACGCCGCGATCATCCGGCTCTATGTGCCGGTCACCCTCGCCCTCACCGCCGTCTTCGCCGTGCTGGCCTTCGCCGTGGTGCGGCAGACCGACTTCGGCTACGTCCCGGACCGCCCGCTGACCGGCAGCGCGCTGTGGGCGACCGCGCTGGCCGGCATGGGGCTGATCGCGTCGGGCCCGCTGTCGTACACCACCAGCGCCGACTTCTCCCGCTATCTGCCCCGCAGTACGTCCGCGAGGTCGGTGGCCGGCTGGACGGCGTTCGGCGGGTTCCTGCCCGGCACCCTGGTCTGCTGTCTCGGCGCGTTCGCGGCGACCGCGGTCGACATGAGCGACCCGCAGGGCGCGCTCGAGGGGCTGCTGCCCGGCTGGTTCCGCCCGCTGTTCCTGCTCGCGCTGGTCCTCGGCACCGTCGCCCTCAACGCCCTGACCGCCTACAGCGCCGGTCTCGCCCTGCAGGCCGTCGGCATCCGCATCCGGCGCTCGCTCAGCGTCCTGGTCGACGGAGCCGTCTCCGTCTCGCTGACCCTCTACGCGCTGCTCGTGTCCGACTTCCTGGACACGGTCGGGAACGTCCTGCAGCTGACGGTGGTCCTGCTCGGCCCGACCATGGCCGTCTACGCCACCGACATCCTGCTGCGCCGCAACCGCTACGACGGCCTCGCCCTCGCCGACGAGACCCCGGGCAGCCCCTTCTGGTACACCGGCGGGGTCAACTGGTCCGGCGCGCTGGCCCTCGCGGCGGGCGTCGCCGCCTCCGCCGCGTGTGTCGACACCGTGTACACCGGGCCGGTGGCCGCCGCCCTGGGCGGCATCGACCTCGCCCTGCCCGTGGGGATTCTGGTGGCTTCCGGGGTGTACGCGGTGTCGATGCGCGCCCTGCGCCGGCAGGGGTGAGCGGTCGGGTGGCGGTGCCTCAGACCTCGCCGAGGAAACCCGGATCGGCCGGGCCCAGCTGCCGCGCGAAGTCCGCCGCCACGCCCAGGACTTCGCGCATCGCCACGGCCCGCCGGGTGGTGGCCGCAAGGTCCTCCTGCGCCTCCTCGGACCACAGGAACGGGTAGACGGTGATGCCCTGCGAGAGGTCCAGGGCGGCGGCCTCCTCGCGCCAGCCCGGCGGGCGCAACCCCTCGTAGAACGTCTCCAGCCGGCCGGACAGGAGCCACCACACCCAGGTGGAGTGGCCCATGTCCAGGGCCTCCCACTCCAGGGTGTCGGGAGCGAAGTACGTCATCCGGCCGGGATCGCCCGGGCGGCCCGCTCCGGCCGGGTCGTGGCCGTTGAGCGCGAACACCCCGCCGAGCACGTCGTGCCCGACGACCAGACCCGAGGCGGGGCGCCAGGCGGGATCGAACTCCTGCGGGAAGCCGTTGACCCGGCCCAGACCGGGCAGACCGCCCGTCGCCGACGAACCGCCGCCATACACCCGCAGCCACCCGTCGTCCAGGACGAGCCCACCGCAGTTCAGCGCGAGCGCGCCGAGCGTGGAGCGCGCGGTGACCTGCATCTGCAGCAGGCACCGCCGGCCTTCGCCGGGGTCGCCCGGCAGTACACGCACCGGCACGGCACTGGCCGCGAGCTGTTCCCGGAGCTCCGGCCAGGCCGGGTCGTCCACCTGGGCCAGTTCGTCGATCTCGCGCATCCGGGGATCATGGCACGCCCGAGGAGCCGGGCCCCGGCCGCCCCCGGTCAGCCCCGCCCGCTGTTCCTGCGGCGCTTCCGGTTCGGCCGGTGCGGGCGCTGGAGCGTGTCCAACTCGCCCACGGCCGCACGGATGTGCGGCGGGTCCTGCGGGTCCGTCGTACCGGCGCACCACCACGACGGCCGGCCGGACGCCTCGCGTACGTGCATCCCCAGGTCGTGCACGGAGCAGACCGGCCACGCCTGCCACAGGCGCTCCGAGACCGTCTCCTGCGCGGCCTCGGCCACCGACACCAGGACGTCGGCGGCGGTTCGCGGGTCGGCCCACAGGGGGTTCCCGTGCCACTCGCCGTTGGCGAGGGCGACGTAGACCTGGTCCGGTTCGCCCTCCTCCCAGGGTATGGCGAAGAGGCACAGGGGCCGTTGCTCCGGCAGCGTCACCGCCAGGTCGCGGTTGACCGCCGCCAGGGCCTCGTCCCAGAGGGGGTGTTCACCGGCGTGCACGAGGCGCGGTTCGGGCCGGTCGAAGGGCGAGTGGTAGCGCATGGGGTCATCCTCTCCCAGGCACCCGCCCACCCGTCATCTCCTTGTCTCTGGGATGCTCTTGGCGGACGTCTGGGCCCAGGAGTGTGCATGAACGTTTCCCCTGCGATGGGCGCGGCCGACGTCGACGCCCTGATCGATGGCGTCGCCCGCTCGGCGGACCGGCTCGCGCAGACCATGGACGGCCTCGGCGACGCCGGGTACGGGGCGCCCTCCGGACTCGCTCCCTGGAGCCGGGGCCAGGTGCTCGCGCACATCGCGGGCGGCGCGGACGCCTACGTGTGGCTGCTGCGGCTGGCGCGTACGGGCTCCGCGCCGGGACCCCGGCAGGATGCGGCCGCCCTGGCCGAGGCGGCCGGGCGGACCGCCGCCCTGCCCGCCGACGCGCTGGCCGACCGGACACTGCGGGCCCTGGATCTGGTCGTGGCGGAGGCCCGGGAGATGCCCGCAGCCAGGTGGGACACCCTGGTGTCGGCACTCGCGGGCTGGCGGCACCCCGCCTGGTACACCCTGCTGCGGTGTCAGCGGGAGCTGGAGCACCACCATCTCGACCTGGGCCTGGGGTACGGAACCGCCGACTGGCCGGCGTCGTACGTGTCCTGGGCGCTCGACGAGACCCTCGCCGCTCTGCAGACCCAGGGCCATCCCCTCTCCCACGTCGAGGCGGTCGACCTGGGCCGCCGCTGGCGCCTGTCTCCCGGGGGCCCTTCGATCGCCGGGCCCGGGCACCTACTGCTCGGCTGGCTCAGCGGGCGGACTCCGGCCACGGGCCTGGTCCTTGACGGTCCGGCCGAGACCCTGCCCGCTCCCCCGCGGTGGCCGCAGCCGCCGACGCCCGGGTGGGGCCGGACCGACGAGGTCCCCGGTCGGGGCTGACCCCACGGTCCGCTCGAAGAACGCGTGCTGGACGCACCGCTGACGAGCCGTGAGACTGGGACATCTGCCACGCCCGGCTCTCCAGGACGGTGACCATGGAAGTGGAAGTCCCCCGCGTCGAACTCACCCCGCAGGCCGCCGAGCTGGTGCGCAGGCTGCGGTCCGAGCACGGTCCGCTGATGTTCCACCAGTCCGGCGGCTGCTGCGACGGCAGCGCGCCCATGTGCTACCCGGACGGCGAGTTCCGCACCGGCGACTCCGACGTGCTGCTGGCGGAACTCGCGGTGGAGGGCGTCGAGGAGCCCGTGACCTTCTGGATGTCGAGGAGCCAGTACGAGGTGTGGAGCCACACCCGGCTGATCGTCGACGTGGTACCCGGACGGGGGAGCGGATTCTCACTGGAAGCACCCGAGGGGGTGCGTTTTCTCACCCGTTCTCGCGTAGTCGACGCCTAGCTCCCCCGCGCGCCATCGCCGTCTGCTGCACTTCCCTTGAGTCCTGGGACAGTTGACGAGACATCAGGGGGCGCAGTGGCGCACGATCGGCGGCAGACGACGGCAGGCAGATCGGTTCTCACGGTTCTCACGGCGTTCGGCGTACTGGCCGGTGCGGCCCTGGCGGGGGCGGGACCGGCCGGTGCCGTACCGCTGGGCAGACGGGTCGCGCCGGGTGTCGCCTACCGGCAGTTCGACATCGAGGAGGCGGCGGGCAAGGCGCACGCCCATCTGCTCACCGTCGATCTGAACAATCCTCATGTGCGACTGGATCTGTTGTACCCGGGGTCGGTGGCGGCCCGGGCGACCGTCTCCAAGCTGGCCGACTCGGCCGGCGCGGTCGCGGGGGTCAACGGCGACTTCTTCAACATCAGCGAGACGCAGCACCCGGGCGTGGAGGCGACGGGCGCGAGCGTGGGACCGGCGATCGCCGGCGGGCAGGTGCTCAAGGCGGCGGTGCCGAAGGGCCAGCGGTTCGGGCCCTCGCTGCCGCCCGGGACGACCACGACGGACGTGCTCGGCGTGGGCACCGACGGACGGGCCCGGCTGGACCGCCTCACCCTCAGCGGCTCTGTCGGCACGCCGGACGGGGCGTTCCCGCTGAGAGGCCTCAACCAGTACGCGCTGCCGCAGAACTCCGTCGGCGCCTTCACCGCACGGTGGGGCAGCGTCTCCCGGGAGCGTGCCACCTGCGGCACGGACACCGACCGGGCGGGGGCGTGCAGCAAGGACACCCACGAGGTGAAGGTGCGGGACGGTGAGGTGGTCTCCGTCTCCGACGCCCCGGGCAGCGGCCCGATCCCCGCGGACACCACGGTCCTGGTGGGCCGTGAGGAGGGCGCGCAGCAGCTGCGCAAGCTGTCCGTGGGCGACGAGGTGACCGTCACGCACGGCCTGGTGGCGGCCACGGCCAAGGTCCCGTACAGGTTCGCGATCGGCGGCTACCCGGTCCTGCGGGGCGGCAGGCCGCTGTCCGGGCTGGACGACAGCACCTCGGCCGTGCGCACCGTGGTGGGCCTCGCGGACGGCGGGCACAGGATGCTGCTGCTCGCGCTGGACGGGGCCGCGGCCTACCGGACGGGCATGACCATCGCCGAAGAGGCCGACCTCATGGCCGACCTGGGCGCGTCCGACGCGTTCAACCTCGACGGCGGCGGCTCGACCGAGATGGCCACCCGGGACACGGGAGCGGGCAGCGTGACGGTCCGCAACCACCCGAGCGGCGGCGCCGAGCGCCCGGTCGCGAACGGCATCGGGGTCTTCTCGTCCTGAGCGCGACGACGCACAGGCCCAGGGCCTGCCGGACAGGTCCTAGGGCCGCAGGCTGCCCACCAGGTCGGCGGTCGCGGTGAGGCCGCTGTGGATCGTGGGCGCCATGCTGGTGCTGGCCAGGTAGAAGCCGAGCAGCATGCAGACCAGGCCGTGCGAGATCTTCAGGGCGCCGTTGCGCATGAAGATCACGACAATGATCAGGAGCAGCAGCACCACAGAGATGGAAACGGCCATCGGAAACCTCCTCCGCCACGCCCCATGAACGGCGTTCGGCCGCAAGTGTGGCGTAGCGGGGGGTTCGTCCGGGCGGCTGACATGTCCTCCGATCGAGTGGTCTTACCCGGACGGGTGTGCGTCCAGGAAGGCCTCAAGGCCGGTGAGATCGTCGGTGTTGAGGTGGTCGACGCCGCCGGCGAGGAGTTCAGTCCACAGGGCGTCCCGGGCAGCGCCCGCCGTGTCCGGGGTCGCCCAGAACCTGATCCGCTGCCCTCGCGCGTGGGCGGCAGCGGTGATACCGCGCAGCTTCTCCCGCTCGGCGTCCGGGAACGGGCCCTCGCCCAGCCAGGTGAAGTTCAGGGTCCAGTTGTCGCTGATCAGCGGGACGAAGGAGGCGGGGGCCGGACTGCCGAGGTCGGTGAGCCGACCGTCGTAGAAGGCCCGGCGCTCGGCCTGGGCCTCCATGGGGACACGCGCGGCGCGGTCACCGGAGACGACGGCGGTGACCGGACCCCGGTGGACACAGCCGTGCGCGTAGCGGGTGAACAGCTGCGGGTAGCGCCGCAGGTGCCGGTCGAGTTCGACGTACGTCGAGGATCCCTCGGTCTTGATGTCGATGAGGAGCTGCAGCGGCTGCCGCCAACCCCGGTACACGCAGCCGTGGTTGGCCTTGAGGCGGGCGGCGAGCGGGTCGAGGTAGAGGGACTCGAGGGTGCGGGTCGGGTCCAGCTCGGAGCTGTCGTGTCCGACGAGCAGCTGGTCGCCGACGAGGAAGATGTCGGCCTCGACGCTGCCGAAGCGGTGACCGAGGGCATCGAACAGGGGCCGCGGGTGCTCGTAGTCGTTGTGGGCGTGCGCGTGCCACAACGGGCGCGGGCCACGGCGGCCGCCGCCCGCCCGGGCCTGGCCGGCGGGCAGGGCGACCGCGCCCGCGAGGGCGGCGCCGAGGGTGGTGAGGGCTCTGCGACGGGTGGTGAGGGCCATGCGCTGCCTCCCTTGAGGGGCCGGAGGGGACCGGGGAGAGTATGCGTGCGCCCACCTCTCAAATGGCCCTGCCCTGCGGGGAGTTGGCCGGACTGCTGCCCTCTGTTCACTTGCCGGCGGGGGTGGGCACGAAGAAGCCCGCCCCAGGTGGATGCTGTTGGCTAATTCGCGCCGTCGGGTTTGTCCTTGGCAGTGATGGCGCTCGTTGAAAGCGGCTGTGGCGGATATTTCGTGACGGCCACTGTCGGTTCTCACATCAGGCGTGTCCCATCCAATCCCGTCTCTGGCCTTGGCCGGTCAGGCACTATGGCGCTGATGACGGGATTCGGAGGAGGGAGCTGTGGGGTCGCGTCGACTCTGGTTGCGAGCTGGTGCCGTCGGTTTGTTGCTTGCCGCGGTCGCTGTGGCTGTCGCAGTGCCGGGAATCGGCAAGTGGATTGTGGCAGCGGTTCTCGCGGGCCTCGCCTCCGCTCTCGGCGGGCTTGTGGCCCGCGGCGCGGATAAGGCCATCACGCGCGGCCGAGAGGCCGTTCTGCCTCCCACGCCACTGCCCCCCATCACGGTGGAGGCTTACCAGTACGGCCTCATGTTCGGAGGCACCGAGAATCGGTCCGAGATGAACGTGCATCTGAATGCAACTACTGTGGATCTTGTTGTCGAGGCCACCGTCGATCGTGCCGTGATCCTCAGCCAGCTGGAAGTACGTGTGGAATCACGGGGGACCCCGCCCCACATCTTTAACCATAAATCCTTTGCTCGCGGGCATATGGAGATCCGTTCCTTTTATGTGGACCTCGCCGAGCCGACGCCTGAAGTGAGGCCAGCAGACGGTTCGTCGGACTTCCCGTATACGGTCTCCCATCTTGACCCTGAACGCTTCATCATCGAGGTGACTTCCAGCACTCCTGGAGACTTCACCTGGCGCTTCGACCTGCACTGGCTCTGTCAGGGCCAGTCAGGCGTCATCACTGCCAACCAGCAAGGACCGCCTTTCCGGCTCATCGTCGACCCCCGTCTGCATTGATCACCACACTGGTCCAACGCGGGCAGAAAATGGGGAGGCCAGACTTGTTGGCCCTGCGTGAGACTGGGATGAATGGTCGAACGGGTTCCTTGAGAACCGCAGTCACGGCGGCTGAGCCAGGACTAAGGGCTGTCCCGTAAAAGATCTCCGGAGTGCTGGTTACCAGTCCGCTGCTTGGTCACCCAGCCAGGGTGAGGTTGTGCAGGCGGGCGATGCCGAGCATTGCGTGATGGACACCGTCGCCTTTCAGGCGGCAGTCGCGGAGGATCTTCCATCCCTTCATCCGCGCGAAGACGTGCTCGACGCGGGCGCGGACTTTGCGGTGCGAGGTGTTGTGTTCCTCCTTCCAAGCTGGCAACTCGGACCGGCCGCGCTCGCGGCGGTGCGGGATGACCAAGCCGGTGCCCCGGTAGCCGCCGTCCGCAATGACCGTCGCCTTGCCGACGGCGTCCTTCGCACCGGACAGCTCCCACGCCTTGCAGTCGTTGCGGTTGCCGGGCACGGGTCTGCCGACGGCGACGACCCGTCGGGTGTCGGCATCGGTGACGACCTGATGATTGGTCGAGTAGCGGTAGTTCTTCGACTGCTCGGCGACCGTGTGGTCACGGGTGGGCATCAGGGTTCCGTCCACGATCAGCACGGTGTCCTTGCGGAACCGCCGTCTCGGCTGCAGAACGAGCGACGGCGCGAGGTGGTCGATGATCCGGTCGGCGGCTGACTTCGACACCCCAAACAGTGGCGCCAGTTGGCGCAAGGTCAGGTTCGTCCGCCAGTACGCAGCCACCAGCAACACCCTGTCTTCCAGCGGCAGGCTCCATGGTCGGCCCTTGCGGACCGGATCCACCCCCTGGCGCTGTAGCGCAGTGACCAGCTTGCCGAACTGACGTGGGCTCAGCCCGGTAAACGGGACTATCCAGGACGGCTCCGACGCCTTGATCACAGCAGCCACAGCTGGATCGTCCCAAAGATCGACAGCATGAAACGATGACCGCCATGTCAGGTCAGGTCTGGGTGTCACTCATATCCGTGGGCGGCGTTGTCCTCGGCGGTCTGTTGTCCTACCTCGTCCAGCACAGGACTCAGCTTTCGGCAGAACGCGCAGAACAGCAACGACAGCAGATCACCTTGTCGGAAGCCAGGCGCGCGGAACGGCTGGCGTTGCTGGAGCGGTTCATCGAGGTGGGGGCCGAAGCCGAACGCGCCGCGTTCAGCCGGCCTGACGAGTGGGACGACACCCACGACTGGTACCTGACGACCCAGGACGCCATGAACAGGCTGTGGGTCGCGGAACGACTCATCCGCATCCAATTCCCCCTGCCCGTACACGACTCGGCACGCGCGTACTTCCTCGACCTCAACCGGACCGTGTGGGAAGGGCTGCCCGACGGCGAGAGCGTGCGGGACTACCTGGAAAACAACCGGCTGGCGTTCCTCGACGCGGCCCGTGCGGTCATGGGATAGCGACCGCCAGCCTCCGAAGATCTTTTACGGGACAGCCCTTAGAGTCCTCAGCAGCGCGAAGGAGGCCCGGCCGTATGACCGCCGTTTGATCAGTTCAATCCGCGTGACCTGGCCTTCGACGGCACCGGAGCTCCATGGCATGGTGAGGCCGTTGACGACGGCGTCCCAGTCGTTCTGGAGGAAGGCGGCGAAGCCCTGGACTGGCTGCGGTCCGTGATCGAGGGCGCGGGTCATCCAGTGGATGAGGTCGTGGCCTCGGCGTTCTCGGGTGATGGTGCTGAATTCGTGGGCGAGGTCGCGGGCGATGGCCAGGTCGGGGCAGGCGTCCAGGATGCGGTTGAGCTGATCGCGCTGGCTGTCGGTCAGGCTGTTGGGGTGTCGCATGATCCAGGTGGTGATCCGGCGGGGGCTGGGGATCGGCTGTGCTGGTTCGGGGTCGGCTGTGCCGGCGCGGAGGGTCGCGATGTACTTGGTGACCACCACGCGGCTGCCGCGGTAGCCGCGTTCCCGGATCTCGCGGAAGAGGGCGGCGGCGTTCGTCGCGCCGCCGCAGAATCGGTGTTGCAGGTAGGGCTTGAAGCGGTTGATGTGGCCATTCGGGCGGCGTTCGCGTGCCGATGCGAGGATCTGGTCGAGGTCGGTGGTCAGGTAGTGGCGGACGGTCTTGCGGTCCCGCCCGAGACGGTCCGCGATCGCGCTGATGGTCCAGCCGCGCTCGCGCAGTTGGTGGATGTCTGCGTGCCACTGGCGGACGCGGGCGAGGAGCTGGCTGTCGGGTGGGTCGTTCGGTTCCGGTGGTCCGATCAGCACCGCCAGTCCCAGTGGGTCCGACGTCTCCTGGGGCTGGTCCGGATCGTCGGTCTCGGTGTCTTTGCGCAGGCAGGCCCGGTGTTGGTGGGCGGTTCGTTCGACTGCGCGGGCGAGTGAGTGCAGCAAATGCCACCTGTCGGCGACTTCGATCGCATCGGGTGCCGCGCGGGCGGCGGCCTGGCTGAAGGTGCTGCACCGGTCCCGGCAGATCACCTTGATTCCGGGGTGTTCGGCGAGCCAGGCAGCGACCGTGTCCGCAGTGCGGTCGGGCAGCAGATCGATCGGCCGCCGTGTCTCGACGTCGATGAACACGGTGCCGTAGGTGGCACCCCTACGGAACGCGAACTCGTCGATCCCACGACCGTGACCTGGCCGGATGTCGGGTCCGGGAGCTTCCGGACTTCCCGCAGGATCACGTCCCGGCTCGCCCGGACCGGAAGGTAGTCGGCAAGCCGGGCGCCAGTCCGCCTGCCGACGACCAGCCCAATCGCCTGCACCATCCGGCCCACTGCTCGGGTGCGACGCCGGTACGGCGTCGTCAGGTACGGCACCTGCTCAGCCATGGTCCGGCGGGAGCACAGCTCGTTGTCGCAGAAGAATCGGCGGATCCGCAGGCGCAGCAGCACCCGCCGACCGCCCAGAGGATGATCCGCCAGCCGCCGCCTGTACGTGCTGTGCACGCGCGACGCCGATACACCGCACGTCGGGCACGTCACCGTCGGCTGCCGGGCATGCAGGTCGATCCACACCACGTCCCCGACGACTTCCACGGCATCGATGACCAGTCCCTTGACGTCAGGCCACACCAGATCCCAGAAGCGTTCGTCCCCCACGTACACCATGCTGGACAAGCAGCATCTCGGGACATGACGGATGTTTAGAAGTGACCATCACGAAATGTCCGCCACAGCCGTTTTCAAGGCTCTGTCCGCAGTTCCGTGAATCCCCAGGTCAGCGCCAGGAATGCGGGATCGTTTCGCCAACGTACTTCCTGCCGTGGCGAGCAAGACGATTGAGGATGTGCTGTTTCCCGGGATCGATGTGCGGGTGGTGGGAGTGAGCGACTCCTCAGACGTCCTGGTGGTGGAGGCGGTGTCGACGGCCCGCCCAGGACGGTGCCCGAACTGCCGCAAGCAGGCCCGCCGCGTACACAGCACGTATCAACGCAGCCTGGATGAGCGGCCGTTGGGCTTGTGCCGGGTCATCGTCCGGCTGCGGGTGCGCCGGTACTTCTGCGATCGTGGGAGCTGTTCCCGCGCGACGTTCGTCGAGCAGGTGGCGGGGCTGTCCGCACACTACCGCCGTTCCAGCACCGGGCTGGCGGGCTGGCTGCGGTCGATCGCGATCGAGCTCGGCGGCCGTCCTGCCGCACGCCTGTGCCGCCGGTTGCGGCTGACCGCGGGCCCGACGCGGCTGCTGACAGCGCCGACGGTGCCGGACCGTGCCCCGCGGGTGCTGGGGGTGGACGAGTTCGCCTTCCGTAAGGGCTGCACCTACGGCACCGTGCTGGTCGACGTCGAGGCCGGCCGGGTCGTGGACGTACTGCCGGACCGCACCTCCGAGACGTTCGCGGCCTGGCTGAAGGAGCATCCCGGCGCGGAGATCATCTGCCGGGACCGGGCGACCGCCTACACCAAGGCGGTCAGGGAAGCCGCCCCCGATGCCCTCGAAGTCGCTGATCGCTGGCACCTGTTGCAGAACCTGTCCGCCGCGGTGGAGAAGACCTGCCACCAGCACCGCGACTGCCTGCGCAAACGCGCCGAGGAGGAGGCGGTGACCGAAGTACCCGAGGTGGCCCCGATGCTGTTACCGCCCACGGAACTGCCCCGCACGCAGATCATCGAGCGCACCCGTCACCGCTACCAGGACATCCACCGCCTGCTGGAGAAACGCTGGACGATCAGCGCGATCGCCCGACGTCTGAATCTCGACCGCAAGACCGTGCGCCGCTTCCGCGACACCGACCTCGACGAGTTGCTGGCCTCGGCCCGCGAGCGTCGCCCCAACGGCGTCCTGGAACCGTTCAAGGCGTACCTCAACGCCCGCTTCACCGAAGCCCAAGGCCAGGTCAGCGGCACACGCCTGTTCCTGGAAATCCAGGCTCGCGGCTACCGAGGCAGCCGCCAGGTCGTACGCAAACACCTCGCGGCCCTCCGCGCGGGCACCGCCGAACCGGTCCGGGCCGACATTCCGAGCCCTCGCAAGATCACCTCGTGGATCATGCGGCCCCGAAAGACGCTCACCGAAAGCCAGGAACAGCGACTCCTTCAAGTCCAGCTCGCCTGCCCGGACATCACCCGGGCCTGCGATCTCGCTCGGGTGTTCACTGACCTGGTCCGCCACCAGCGCGGATACCTGCTGCTGGAGTGGATCCGGCAGGCTGAGCAGGACGCGCCCAAGCCGATGAAGGGCTTCGCCGGTTTCCTCCGCCAAGACCTCGACGCCGTCACCGCCGGCCTCACCCTCCCCTGGAGTTCCGGCGTCGTAGAAGGCCATGTGAACCGGGTGAAAACCCTCAAGCGAGCCATGTACGGCCAGGCCTCGTTCGAACTCCTCCGCACTCGCATCCTCACTCAGCCGACGATGCCCCTTCAGCGGGCCTCTGGTGGTGAGGAAGGTCGAGCTGTTCATGCAGGAGAGCCGCAGCCTGGAGGTCATTGGTGACCATCACCTGAGCCAACCTGCCCGCGACTGCGATCACGTTGCCCCAGGCTGGAGCGTCTAGGTAGACCTCGTCCGGGGCACCGCGACCTACTTCTTCCTGCACGGTCGAGTAGACCTCGCCCAGCTCCTTCATGAGCGCGACTTCCTCCTCGGTCCGCAGGCTCTTGCCCAGCCACGGCGCGGGATCATCTGCGTTGCAGAAGTCGTCGAACAGTACGGTGACCACGTAGTCCAGGTCCTCGAACCCCTCCGGCCGCAGCCAGACATCGCGCTGCCACGACGGACTCGCAAGGGCGAGAACCGCTGGCACAACATGAAGTCGGAAGACCGGGAACTCGATGCCGTGATCCATCACGTCGCGAGCCTACTGACAGGGTGAGGGACACCACCCACTGACCAGTGTGCTGTTCACGGAACTGCGGACAGAGCCTTGAAAGCGGTCACCCCCCGCTCGGAGTGACCCCACGCCCGCTCAGTGGATCTCCTCGCCTATGGGCCACCTGGCCTACGCCTCACGCTTGAAGTGCCCGGCGAGCGCCCCCTCTGTGACACCTGCCTGGAGGTGGCGGACTGGCCGCGTCAAACGAGGTGACCGCCAAGGTGCGCAGCTCACCTTGACGTCCACTACCCCACATGCGCCCAAAAGTTCCCATTACGATCATATGTTCCATAGCGTTCTATTCGGCGGGAGCGGCCCGCTGAAATGCGATGCCCACTGGAGAGCGCGCGTGATCACACAACGGTACGGAGACCTGGAAGTCGGCTTCGTCACCAACTGGCGACCCGTCCCGATCCTCAGCTGGTTCGCCACCGCGGAGCCGCCGAGCGGCTGGTACGCACCGGGAAGTGTCTGTGGAGCCGGCAAGGGCAAGCCCTGGGCGGAGTACGGAGCCCTGGTCCTCAAGGACCGCTCATCGAGCGGGGACCTGCTCAAGCCGCCGGCCGACTACAAGGTGCTCCACACGATGGGCTTCTACACGGTGTGGCGGCCGGTCCCGCCGGCCGGGTACGTGGCTCTCGGAGACGTGATCTGGCCCCGCGGGGACAAGCCGGGGGCTGACGCGCGGATCGCCTGTGTGAAGAGGACGCACGGCGGACGCGACTACGCCCGCAGGGCCGAACTGAGCCGGGAGCCTCTGATGACGGGAGAATCCGACTCGGGCAAAAGCTGGAGCTACCGGGCTGTCATGCCCCCGCTGTACCCCGACGGGGACGACGCGGAGCGCCTGCTGCTGCTGGCCGGCACCTGCAGTTTCGGCCCCAGAGAAGAACACGCCCCGACCGAGGTCACGTGGATCCTGGATGTGCCGGCGGTGGTGGACAAGGCGGACTACCGGCCCGAGCTGAAGCTCACCAGCTACGAGGCGCCCCCGGAACTGACCGTCGTCGTCGACCGCACGGTGACCGTGCCCTACAGCATGGTCATGGACACCGGGCGCCCGGAGACGTGGAAGGTGGCCGAGTCCCCCTTCTACAAGTTCCTGCGCAAGCGGCACTACAAACTGGTGCGGCACGTCGACTACCGCGGCCATGGAAACGGCGCGATCGTCGAGGCGATCGAGCAGGGCGTCACCAAGGAGGAGAGCGAGGAGTTCTCCAGGGTCACCGGTATCAGCACGTCCTTCACCACGGGAGTGGAGGCCGGCGGTAGCTTCCTCGGCATCGGTGCCTCCGCCAAAGTCGAGTCCTCGGTCAGCACCTCTGTCGAACTCGGCTACTCCTCCCGTTACAGCGTGCAGACCTTCGAGTCCAAGACGGTTTCCGTAAGCTACAACGTGCCTGCCGACCACGCCGGCGCACTGTGGTCCGACACCCACGAACTCACACCCGTGCGCGGCGACGGCGTCATCGTCACCAAGGAAAGACTGCTGGTGCACAGCGGCTCCTACATCGGCCGCACCTACCCTGACACCGACGGCGTCGCGCCCAACGTCAGCCTCGCACCGAGCAGCGAACAGATCGAAGCCGCGAAGAACGCCGGCATCGACCCCGAGGAACTGCCCAAGCTGATGGCCCAGGCCGAAGCCGAACGCTTCGCCACTCCCCACACCCACTGAACCCGCAGGGACCCGGCCTTCAAACCCTTGCTGTCCGGGCCCCTCATCACCCCGTTCAACGTCGGCTCAAGTGAGCGACGAGTACCCCTGGCCGAATTCGGAGATCCTCATCAGCGGGGCGAAGTACTGCCAGATGGAAGGTGCGGGTGCGGGATCGTGGCCTGTTGGTGGTCCAGTCGTCCAGCCGGGCCGCGTAGCGTTCTCGCCGCTCGGGGTCCCTCTTCCCTGCGTGCCTGCTGGGTGGCTTCGTGTTCGGCACGGGGTCGGAGGGTGATCTGCCGGCGTAGCCGGGTGGCGGAGTCGATGCACTGGGGCCGGGACAGGCAAGGACGACAGTCCCTCTGCGAGAACTGGATCCGTATGACGGGGGTACCGCGGTGCGAGAGCGAGTCGCTCCACTGGCTGGCGGTCTTGCCGTTCGGACAGGTCACGGTCCTGTTGTCCCAGTCCACGGTGAACGCGTCGAAGCCAGGATCGGTCAGTTCCAGGCCCAGGGCGTACTTCCAGTCCATCCGGGCCCGCACTGACAGCTCCGCCTGCCGGTCCGGCATTCTCTCGGCGTACTGAAGCACCGACACCAGTGCCAGCCGTCCCGGCGACCGGCGACCACGCCGGCCTGCCCCGGGCCGGGAACCGGGCCGCGAACTGCTCGTCCCGGAAGAGCACTCCCAGCTCGTCTCGCAGCCGGATCGCCAGGCTCTCCTTCGGGGAACGCCGCCCCGAGCCACCCGCACCGTCTCCGCGGGGATCTCCCCATCCCCGGCAGGACGCATCGACATCTGCACCCACCCCATACGACAACATCGGTCTCCACGACCACAACCGGGTCGTGGAGACCGACGTCACGCAGGCCCTGAATTCGCCAGCAGCATCCAGGTGGGGCGGGCTTCACGCGCCGTGGGTCAGGGCGCCCGGAGGTCGACCAGTTCGGCCAGGGCCTCCCGGTGGGCGCCCGCGGTGCCGTAGGCGATCGAGTCGGCCTTGGCCCGCTTCAGGTACAGGTGGACCGGGTGTTCCCAGGTCATGCCGATGCCGGCGTGGAGCTGCACCGCCTCCTCGGCCGCGTGGACGGCGACGGGCGCCGCGTACGCCTGGGCCACGGCGACCGTGACGTCGGCGTCGTCGCCCGAGGAGAGCGCGTCGGCGGCGGCGCGGGCGGCGGCCCGGAGGTTGACGACCTCCAGCCACAGCTGGGCGAGCCGGTGCTTGAGCGCCTGGAAGCCGCCGACCGGCCGGTTGAACTGCTTGCGCTCCTTCAGGTACCGGACGGTCTCGGTCAGCGCCCAGTCGGCGACGCCGAGTTGCTCGGAGGCGAGCAGTCCGGCGGCGCTGCGCAGGGCCCGTCGTACGGCGGGTTCCGCGTCGCCGACACGGCGGCCGGGCGCGCCGTCGAGGGTGACGGTGGCGAGCGGGCGGGTCAGGTCCAGGGAGGTCTGCGGGGTGACGGTCACGGCGTCGGCGGAGACCGCGTACAGCCCGCCGTCGTCGGCCGGGACGAGCAGGACGTCGGCGGCGGCCGCGTCCGCGATGCCCGTCAGCTCCCCGTGCAGGGTGCCGTTCTCCAGCCGTACGGTTTTGACGGCGGCGCCCGGTGCCGAGTGCAGCCCGACCGCGAGGGCGCCGATGACGCGCCCGGAGGCCAGGCGGCCCAGCAGCTCCTCGTCCGCGCAGGCCAGCAGGGCCTCGGTGGCCACCACCGCGCTGGTGAGGTACGGGACGGGCGCGACCGCCCGGCCCAGCTCCTCCAGGACGACGGCCACTTCACGGTGGGTGGCGCCCTGGCCGCCCTGCGCCTCGGGCACGAGCAGCCCGGCGAGGCCCATGCCGTCGGCGAGGGACTTCCACAGGGCGAGGTCGTGCGGGGCGTCCGACTCGGTGCGGGCGATCACGCCGGCCGCGTCGCAGTGGTCCGTGAGCAGGTCGCGGACCGCGGCGCGCAGCGCCTCCTGCTCCTCGGAGTAGAGCAGATCCGGCTGTGTGCTCATCGGGCCAGGTCCTTCCATGCGACGTCCTTGTCGGTGCGCGGCTCGGCGGGCAGGCCCAGGACGCGCTCGGCGACGATGTTCAGCAGGACCTCGCTGGTCCCGCCCTCGATGCTGTTGCCCTTGGAACGCAGGTAGCGGTAGCCGGCGTCGCGGCCGACGAAGTCCACCAGTTCGGGGCGCCTCATCGTCCAGTCGTCGTAGAGGAGCCCCTCCTCGCCCCGGAGTTCGACCTCCAGGCCGCTGATCTCCTGGTTGAGGCGGGCGAAGGCGAGCTTCATGCCGGCGCCCTCGGGGCCGGGCTGGCCCGCGACGAGCTGCTGGCGCAGCCGCTCGGCGGTGAACCGGGCCACCTCGGAGTCGACCCAGAGCTTCAGCAGCCGCTGATGCAGGTCGTGGGTGCGCAGTCCGGGCCGTTCCCGCCAGGTCCTGGAGACCGGGCCGATCATGCCGCCCTCGCGGGGCAGGCGCATGCCGCCGATGGCGACGCGCTCGTTGTTGAGCGTGGTCTGGGCGACCCGCCAGCCGTCGCCGACCTCGCCGAGGCGGCGGGAGTCGGGGATGCGGACGCCGGTGAGGAAGACCTCGTTGAACTCGGCCTCGCCGGTGATCTGGCGCAGCGGCCGCACGTCGACGCCCGGGTCGGTCATGTCGCAGATGAAGTAGGTGATGCCCGCGTGCTTGGGCACGTCCGGGTCGGTGCGGGCGATGAGGATGGCCCAGCGGGCGATGTGGGCACTGGAGGTCCACACCTTCTGCCCGTTGACCACCCAGTCTCCCCCACTCTCGGCTCCGCTCGAGCGGGAGGAACCCCCATCGTCACGGACGGCACGCGTACCGAGCGCCGCCAGGTCGGAGCCGGCACCCGGCTCGCTGAACAGCTGGCACCAGACCTCCTCCCCCGTCCACAGGGGCCGCAGATAGCGCCGCTTCTGCTCCTCGGTGCCGTAGCGCAGGATCGTCGGCGCGGCCATGCCGAGGCCGATGCCGATGCGCCGCGGGTCGTTGTCGGGGGCGCCGGCGGCCTCCAGCTCGGCGTCCACCGCGACCTGGAGGGAGCGCGGGGCACCGAGTCCGCCGAGGCCCTCCGGGTAGTGCACCCAGGCCAGCCCGGCGTCGAAGCGGGCCCGGAGGAACTCCAGGCGGCCGGTCTGCGCGGGAGGGTGGGCGGCCAGCAACTCGGCCGTACGGCGCTTGAGTTCGGCGGCGTCGATCATGCGGCGGCTCCCTTGTCCATGACCACGGCCACCCGGCCCGTGGTCACCCCGTCGGCGACCCGCTGCACGGCCGCGGCGGCGTCGGCGAGCGGTACCCGCTCGCTCACCAGCGGCTTGATCGCGCCCCGTGCGGCCAGCTCGGTGAGCCGCTCGTGGCAGTGCAGGACCAGCTTCGGGTTCTTGGTGTTGTACAGGCCCCAGTGCAGGCCGAGGATCGAGTAGTTCTTCACCAGGGCGTGGTTGAGCGCGGGGCTCGGGATGGTGCCGCTGGCGAAGCCGACCACGACGATCCGTCCCTCGAAGGCGACGACCTTGGCGGACTGGGCGTAGGCCGCGCCGCCGACGGGGTCGTAGATCACGTCGGCGCCCCGGCCGCCGGTGGCCTCCTTCACGGCGGCGACCACGTCCTCGGTGCGGCGGTCGACGACCACGTCACAGCCCAGCTCCCGGGCGACGGCGGCCTTGTCGGCACCGCCGACCACGCCGATCACGGTGGCTCCGGCCGCCTTGCCGAGCTGTACGGCCGCGCTGCCGACGCCGCCGGCGGCGGCGTGCACGAGCAGGGTCTCCCCCGCTTCCAGGCGGGCGCGGCGGTGCAGCCCGAACCAGCCCGTCTGGTAGCCGATGTGCAGCGCGGCGGCCTCGGCGTCGTCCAGGGACTCGGGGGCGGGCAGCAGGGCGCGGGCGTCGGCGAGCGCGTACTCGGCGAAGCCGCCGTACGGCAGCGCGGGGTTGGCGATCACCCGGCGGCCGTCCTCGGTCTCGGCGCAGATCTCCACACCGGGTGTGAAGGGCATCGGCGGCCGGATCTGGTACTGCCCCCGGCACATCAGGGCGTCCGGGAAGTTGATGTTGGCGGCGCGCACCCGCAGCAGCACCTGGCCCTCGCCGGGCGTGGGCCGCTCCACCTGGGCCAGGCGCATCACCTCGCTCGGCTCGCCGTTCTCGTGCACTTGCCATGCCTGCATGCGGGGCCTCCACGGGACTGCTTCGTCTGACCGGGTCCGATCGCATACTAAGCGGTCGCTTGCCATTCGGGAAACAGGCCGGGCACGTCACTTGCGCGCCGGCTTCGCCCGTACGTGCATCCGCTCCCCCTGCGGACCGAACAGGCTGAGGAACTCCACCGGCCCTTCTCCCGTCGACCCGAACCAGTGCGGCACCCGCGTGTCGAACTCCGCCGCCTCCCCCGCCGACAGCACCACGTCGTGCTCCCCGAGCACCAGCCGGAGCCTGCCCGAGAGCACATACAGCCACTCGTAGCCCTCGTGGGTGCGCGGCTCCGGCTCCTGCCTGCGCTCGGGTTCGCGGACCTTGAAGGCCTGGAGGCCGCCGGGCTGGCGGGTAAGCGGCCAGAAGGTACGGCCGTGCCGCTCCAGGGGCTTCGCACGCACCCGGGGGTCGCCGACCGGCGGCGCACCGACCAGCTCGTCCAGCGGCACCTGGTGGGCCTGGGCGATGGGCAGCAGCAGCTCCAGGCTGGGTTTGCGCAGACCGGACTCCAGCCGGGACAGGGTGCTGACGGAGATGCCGGTCGCCTCGGACAGCGCCGCCAGGGTCACCTCCCGCTCCTTGCGGATCCGCCGGAGCCTCGGGCCCACGCCCGCCAGGACGTCGTCGGTGTTCTCGGTGCTCATGCCCGTATTGCAGATTCGGCAAAGAAGTTTGTCAATGCGGCAGCCGGCGGGCGACCGTCGGGCGCGGAGGTGGTCACCGTGACCGAGACATATGAAGTGGTGGTGGTCGGGGGCGGCGCGGCCGGCCTGTCCGCCGCGCTGGTGCTGGGCCGGGCCCGGCGGCGCACGCTGGTGGTCGACGCGGGCGAGCCGCGCAACGCGCCGTCCGCGCACCTGCAGGGCTATCTGTCCCGGGACGGCATGTCGCCCGCCGAGTTCCTGGCCGTGGGCCGCGAGGAGATCGCGCGGTACGGCGTGGAGCTGGTCCGGGACCGGGCCGTGGACGCGACCAGGGGCGAGGACTTCACCGTGGTGCTCGCGAGCGGCCGGACCGTAAGGGCGCGGCAGCTGGTGGTCGCCACCGGTCTGAAGGACGAGCTGCCGCCGGTCCCCGGGGTCGCCGAGCGGTTCGGCCGGGACGTGATCCACTGCCCGTACTGCCACGGCTGGGAGGCCCGCGACCGGGCGACCGGCGTGCTCGCGAGCAGCCCGATGAGCGTGCACCAGGCGCTGATGGTGACGCAGTGGTCGAAGGACGTGCGGTTCTTCCTGCACGAGGTGCGCGAGACGGAGCTGACGGACGAGGACCGGCGCAGGCTGGCCGCCGCCGGGGTCAACGTCGTACCCGGTGCGGTCACGGAGGTGCTCGCCGAGGAGGACCGGCTCACCGGCGTCCGGCTCGCGGACGGCACGGTCCACGACCGCGAGGTGCTGTACGTCGCGCCGCGTGCCGTTCCGCAGAACGCCCTGCTCGTGCGGCTGGGTGCGGAACTGCGCGAGACGCCCTTCGGCAGCTTCCCGGTGCTCGACGAGCGGGGCCTGACGACCGTGCCGGGCCTGTGGGCGGCGGGCAACGCCGGCGGCTTCGCCGAGCAGGTGGTGAACGCGGCGAGCCGTGGCTACCGGGCCGGGGCGGCGATCAACGGCGAGCTGCTCTTCGCGGACCTCGACGCGGCCGCGCGGGTGTAGAGACCGCACCCGCGGTGCAACCATGACTGCATGCTGCTGTCCCGGCTGGCCGAGGTGTCCCGGGAGGTCGCCGCGACGGCCGCCCGGTCCCGTAAGACCGCGCTGCTCGCGGAACTGTTCCGGGAAGCGGAGGCGGACGACGTGCCGATCGTCATCCCCTACCTGGCCGGACGGCTGCCGCAGGGGCGGCTCGGCGTCGGCTGGAAGGTGCTGGGCCGACCGGTCCCGCCGGCCGCCGGGCCCTCGCTGACCGTGCGGGAGGTCGACGCCCGGCTCGGCGAGCTGGGCAAGGTGTCCGGGGCCGGCTCCCAGGCGGAGCGGGCCCGGATCGTCGGCGAGCTGATGGGCGCGGCCACCGGGGCGGAGCAGCACTTCCTGCGCGGCCTGCTCACCGGTGAGGTGCGGCAGGGCGCGCTGGACGCGGTCGCCGTGGAGGGTCTGGCGCAGGCGACCGGCGCGGATCCGGCGG
Organism: Streptomyces sp. NPDC044064; assembly: GCF_056434245.1. NCBI lineage: Bacteria > Bacillati > Actinomycetota > Actinomycetes > Kitasatosporales > Streptomycetaceae > Streptomyces > Streptomyces sp. NPDC044064. Next base: position 108,184 of record NZ_JBWKFN010000007.1, on the reverse strand, counting down.
ACGTCCGGCGGGCGGTGGTGCTCGCCGGGTCGCTGCAGACGGTGGCACAGGCCCTGCTGGCACAGGGGCCCGGGACGCTGGACCGGTTCCGGCTCACGGTCGGCCGCCCGGTGCTGCCGATGCTGGCGCAGAGCGCCTCCTCGGTGGCCGAGGCGGTCGAGAAGCTGGGCTCGTGCGCGGTGGAGGAGAAGCTGGACGGCATCCGGGTCCAGGTCCACCGGGAGGGCAGCGCGGTCCGGATCCACACCCGGACGCTGGACGACATCACCGACCGGCTGCCCGAAGTGATCCGGGCGGCCCTGGGGTTGGCGAGCGACCGGTTCATTCTCGACGGCGAGGTGATCTCCTTCGGCGCGGACGGCCGGCCCCGCTCCTTCCAGGAGACCGCCGGCCGGGTGGGCTCCCGGACCGATGTGGCGAAGGCCGCCGCGGAGGTGCCCGTCTGCCCCGTCTTCTTCGACGTGCTGCTGGTCGACGGCCAGGACGTCCTCGACCTCCCGTTCTCCGAACGGCACGCGCTCCTGGCCGATCTGGTGCCCGCGCCGCTGCGGGTCCGCCGGACCGTGGCGTCGGGGCCGCAGCACATTCCCGACGCGGAACGCTTCCTCGCCGACACCCTCGCCCGCGGCCACGAGGGCGTGGTCGTGAAGGCGCTGGACGCCCCCTACAGCGCGGGCCGGCGCGGTGCGTCCTGGCTGAAGGTCAAGCCCGTGCACACGCTCGACCTGGTCGTCCTGGCCGCCGAGTGGGGCCACGGCCGCCGCACCGGCAGGCTCTCCAACCTCCACCTCGGCGCCCGCAACCCGGACGGCACCTTCGCGATGCTCGGCAAGACCTTCAAGGGCATGACCGACGCGATGCTCGCCTGGCAGACCGAGCGGCTGCGGGAGCTGGCCGTCGAGGACGACGGCCGGTTGGTCACCGTACGCCCGGAACTCGTCGTGGAGATCGCCTACGACGGCCTGCAGCGCTCCTCACGCTACCCGGCCGGCGTCACCCTGCGCTTCGCCCGCGTGGTCCGCTACCGCGAGGACAAGAGGGCGGCACAGGCCGATACGGTGGAGGCCCTGCTGGCGGCCCACCCGGAGGTCAAGCCGTGACGGTGCGGACGACGAAGCGCAGCGCGGGACTACTGCTGTTCCGGCACACCGACGACGGGCTGGAGGTGTTGCTCGGCCATATGGGCGGTCCCTTCTTCGCGAAGAAGGACGCGGGAGCGTGGACCGTGCCCAAGGGCGAGTACGAGCCGGACGAGCCCGCCTGGGAGGCGGCCCGGCGCGAGTTCCGGGAGGAGCTGGGGCTGGCGCCGCCCGACGGGCAGGCCGTACCGCTCGGCGAGGTCGCGCAGGCCAACGGCAAGATCGTGACCGTGTGGGCGATCGAGGCCGACCTGGACCCGGAGGCGATAGCCCCCGGCACCTTCACCATGGAGTGGCCTCCGAGGTCCGGGCGGACCCAGGAGTTCCCGGAGCTGGACCGGGTGGCGTGGTTCGGCCTGGACCGGGCCCGGGCGCTGATCATCACGGCTCAGGCCGCGTTTCTCGACCGCCTGGGGGAGCACTCGGGCTGAAGGGGGGGCCTACGCGTTGCGGTCGGCACCGCCGCGCGCGAAGGTCGAAGCAAGCCCGCTCCCAGGGAGGTCAGCCATGCCCATCGCGACGGTGAACCCGGCGAACGGCGAGACGCTCAAGACGTACGAGCCCATGGGTGAGGAGGAGCTGGAACGCCGGCTCCAGCTCGCCGAGGCGACGTTCCGCACCTACCGGACGACCACGTTCGCCGAACGCGCCCGACTGCTGAACAAGGCCGCCGACCTGCTGGCGGAGGACCAGCAGGAGATCGGCCGGGTCATGACCACCGAGATGGGCAAGCCGGTCAAGCAGGCCCGCGCGGAGGCCGCGAAGTGCGCCAAGGCGATGCGCTGGTACGCCGAACGCGCCGAGGGACTGCTCGCCGACGAGGAACCGGCCGAGGCGGACGTGCGGGACTCCGGCGCCTCGCGGGTCCGGGTGCGCTACCGGCCGCTCGGGCCCGTCCTCGCGGTGATGCCGTGGAACTTCCCCCTGTGGCAGGTGATCCGCTTCGCCGCGCCCGCGCTGATGGCGGGCAACGTGGGCCTGCTCAAGCACGCCTCGAACGTCCCCCAGACGGCCCTGTACCTGGAGGACCTGTTCCACCGGGCGGGCTTCAAGGAGGGCTGCTTCCAGACACTGCTGGTCGGCTCGGGAGCGGTCGACGGCATCCTGCGCGACGAGCGGGTGAAGGCCGCGACGCTCACGGGCAGCGAGCCGGCCGGGCGGGCCGTCGCCGCCGCCTCCGGCGAGATGATCAAGAAGACGGTGCTGGAGCTGGGCGGCAGCGACCCGTTCGTCGTCATGCCCTCCGCCGACCTCGCCCGGGCGGCGCAGGTCGCCGTGACCGCGCGGGTGCAGAACAACGGACAGTCCTGCATCGCGGCGAAGCGGTTCATCGTGCACACCGACGCCTACGACGCCTTCGCCGAGAAGTTCGTCGCGGGCATGAAGGCGCTCAAGATCGGTGACCCGCTGGCGGAGGACACCGAGGTCGGACCGCTCGCCACCGAGCAGGGCCGGGTCGACCTGGAAGAGCTGGTCGACGACGCGAAGCGCAGTGGCGCCCGGGTGCTGTGCGGCGGGGAACGCCCCAACTGGCCGGGCTGGTACTACCCGCCGACCGTCCTGGCGGGCATCACCCGGGAGATGCGCATCCACCGCGAGGAGGCGTTCGGGCCGGTCGGCACGCTGTACCGGGCCGACGACCTGGACGAGGCGATCCTGATCGCGAACGACTCCTTCTTCGGGCTGAGTTCGAACGTGTGGACGCAGGACGAGAACGAGGTGGAGCGGTTCGCGCGGGACCTGGCGGCGGGTGGCGTGTACGTCAACGGGATGACCGCCTCCCATCCGGCGTTCCCGTTCGGCGGTGTGAAGAGGTCCGGGTACGGACGTGAGCTGTCCGGGCACGGAATCCGGGAGTTCTGCAACATCACCACGGTTTGGCAGGGTGCGTGAGGACTGCGCGGCTACCATCCCGTTTGTGAACCGCGAAGTGACTCTGCCTCTGATCGTCGACGACCGCGGTGCCCTGCAGGTTGCCGCGGCCGATGTGAGTAAGTTGTTGCGGACCGTCGGTGGGCGGTGGCTGCATCTTGTCGAGGCAGGGGAGCAGGGGCTCGACGAGGATACCGTCGCCGCGTTGACCATCGAGCTGGCGAAGCTCGCGGATCGTATCGACGTGGCGTGCATCGCCCACAGCAGTGGAGCTCCTGGCTAGGGAGTTTCCCCCAGCGCGTTCCAGAACATCGCCTCGTAGGACTGGAGCAGGCTTCCGTAGGTGTGGGCCAGGCCGGTGTTCAGGCGGCCGGATTCCAGTGCCTCCGCCACCGCCGCCGTCGCCTGTGCGTCCAGACCGGGGGACGGCTCCGCGAAGAGGTCGAAGAAGGCGCAGGCCTCGTCGGAGAAGTCGTAGTGACGGCGCAGGCCTTCGGCGATGCGGGCGCAATAGCCGCCCCACGCCGAGAAGTTGGCGGTGAGGGCCAGGATCGCGTCGGCCGGGGAGGCGTTGAGGGCGAGCCAGGAGACGTAGGCGGGGTAGGCCTGGCAGCCGGAGCGGGGAACGTACGCGCGCGTCTGCTCCCCGGTCACGCCGGATGCGGCCGCGAACGCGGCCAGATGCTCCCCCGCCAGCGTCTCGCCCTCGGCGAGCGAGGTGAAGAAGGCGGCCGCGGTGCGGGAGTCGGCCGCGCGCTCCGCCAGGTGTACGAAGGCGCGCCGGTCCGCGGCGATCACCCACCGCTGTTCCAGGGCCAGGGCGGCGAGGATCTCGCCGCTCGCCTCGCCTCCGGCGATCAGCGGGACCAGGTGGTTGGTCCGCGGGTCCGGGGCGAGTTGGGCGGTCGTGTCGGCCAGTAGTTCTGCGGCTTCGGGCGCCATCGGGTCCTCCTTGGGGCGTACGGGTTCCAGGTCCGATACCTACCCCTTGTCCCCGATTCGGAGTAATCCGACGAGAGATCGTCGCCCCCTCGGGTGAACCTGGGTGGACCACCTTCTGACCGGCGGGCGCGGGTCCGCCGGACGGCGAAAGCAGGGACGGCTCATGGCGACTTTGTGCAGACCCTCGGTGTCCGTACCCGAACACGTCATCACGATGGAGGAGACGCTGGAGCTGGCACGTACGCACCACACGGACCACCCCCAGCTCCCGCTGGCCCTCCGGCTGATCGAGAACACGGGCGTCCGCACCCGGCACATCGTGCAGCCCATCGAGGAGACCCTGAAGCACCCCGGGTTCGAGGAACGCAACAAGCTCTACGAGGCCGAGGCGAAGGCCCGTGTCCCCGCGGTGATCCAGCGCGCGCTCGACGAAGCGGAGGTCCTGACCTCCGACATCGACGTCATCATCTACGTGTCGTGCACGGGCTTCATGATGCCCTCGCTGACCGCGTGGCTGATCAACGAGATGGACTTCCCGTCCAACACCCGCCAGCTCCCCATAGCCCAGCTGGGCTGTGCGGCCGGCGGCGCGGCCATCAACCGGGCCCACGACTTCTGCTCGGCCTACCCCGAGGGCAACGCCCTCATCGTGGCCTGCGAGTTCTGCTCGCTGTGCTACCAGCCCACCGACCTCGGCGTCGGCTCGCTGCTGTCCAACGGCCTGTTCGGCGACGGCATCGCCGCTGCCGTGGTGCGCGGCCGGGGCGGATCGGGCGTCCAGCTGGAGCGCAACGGCTCGTACCTGATCCCCAAGACCGAGGACTGGATCGCGTACGACGTCCGGGCCACCGGCTTCCACTTCCTGCTGGACAAGCGCGTGCCGACCACCATGGAGCCGCTCGCCCCGGCGCTCCAGGACCTCGCGGGCATGCACGGCTGGGACGCCGCCGACCTGGACTTCTACATCATCCACGCGGGCGGGCCCCGAATACTCGACGACCTCAGCAAGTTCCTGCAGGTCGACCCGCACGCGTTCCGGTTCAGCCGGGCCACGCTCACCGAGTACGGCAACATCGCCAGCGCCGTCGTCCTGGACGCGCTGCGCCGGCTGTTCGAGGAGGGCGGTGCCGAACATCGGGCGCGCGGGCTGCTGGCCGGGTTCGGTCCCGGCATCACCGCCGAGATGACCGTGGGCCGCTGGGTCCAGGACAGCGGGACGACTCGATGAGTGAAGAGACCCTCACCGAGACCCTGCCCCCGATCCGGCACTGGCCGGCGGTCGATCTGACCGGGACCGACTTCGACCCGGTGCTGGCCGATCTGATGCGCGAGGGCCCGGTCACCCGCGTCCAGCTGGCCAGCGGCGAGGGCTGGGCGTGGCTGGTCACCCGGTACGACGACGTGCGCATGGTGACCAACGACTCCCGCTTCAGCCGCGAGGCGGTCATGGGCAGGCAGGTGACCCGGCTCGCCCCGCACTACATCCCGGACCGGGGTGCGGTCGGTGTCCTGGATCCGCCCGACCACACCCGGCTGCGCCGTTCGGTCGCCGCCGCGTTCACCGCGAAGGGCGTGGAGCGGATCCGGCCGCAGGCACGCGGCATGCTGGACGAGCTGGTCGACGAACTCCTCCAGGACGGCCCGCCCGCCGACCTGACGGCGACGGTCCTCACTCCCTTCCCGATCGCGGTGATCTGCGAGCTGATGGGCGTCCCGGCGGGCGACCGGCGCGACATTCACACCTGGACCCAGCTGATCCTGTCCTCCGCGCACGGAAAGGAGGCCAGCGAGAAGGCCAAGCGCGAGATGAGCGCCTACTTCTCCGATCTCGTCGGGCTGCGCGAGGGCAGCACGGCCGAGGACGTCACCTCGCTGCTCGGCGCCGCCGTGGGCCGGGGCGAGGTCACCCTGGAGGAGGCCGTCGGTCTCGCCGTCCTCCTCCAGATCGGCGGAGAGGCGGTCACCAACAACAGCGGCCAGCTGTTCTACCTGCTGCTGACCCGCCCCGACCTGGTCGCCCGGCTGCGCTCCGATCCGGGGATCCGCCCGAGGGCGATCGACGAACTGCTGCGCTTCATCCCTCACCGCAACGCCGTCGGCCTCTCCCGGATCGCCCTGGAGGACGTGGAGATCAGGGGTGTACAGATCCGCGCGGGCGACGCGGTCTATGTCTCCTACCTGGCCGCCAACCGCGACCCGGGCGTCTTCACGGACCCGGAGACCATCGACTTCTCCCGCAGCCCCAACCCGCACGTGGCGTTCGGCTTCGGCCCGCACTACTGCCCCGGCGGCATGCTGGCGCGGCTGGAGTCGGAGCTCCTGGTGGACGCCCTGCTGGACCGGCTGCCGGGTCTGCGGCTCGCCGTACCGCCAGGACAGGTGCCATTCAGGAAGGGCGCGTTGATCCGCGGGCCCGAGGCCCTGCCCGTGACGTGGTGAGCGGCCGATGACGACGACCGAGGGGCTGGCGGTACCGGAAGGGTCCGCGGCCCGAGGAGTGGCGCAGGCCCGGGCGGACGCGCCGGTCCAGGAGGCGACGCAGTCCGAGGGACTGCTGGTGCCTCCCGGCCATGGCCGCGTCGTCGCGACGTCCGCCCAGCGGGTGACGTTCAAGGTCACCGGCACCCATTCGCGGACGGCCTCCACCTTCGAGGTGGAGGTCCCGCCGGGCTTCGACGTCGGTGCCCATGTACACACGCGCAGCGAGGAGTTGTTCTACGTCCTCGACGGCGAACTGGACGTGCTCGCCTTCGAGCCGCGTGTCCGCACCCCCGACAACTGGCAGAAGTGGGAGTCGAGTTCGGGCAGCCGTGTGGTGAGGGCAACCCCGGGCACGGTGATCGTCGTACCCCCAGGCTGCCCGCACGCCTTCGCCAACCCGACGGACACCCCGGCGAAGATGTTCTTCCAGGCGTCCCCGCCCCCCGATCACGAGCGCTACTTCGAGGAGCTCCTGGAGATCCTGGGGAACGGGGGGCCGCCGGACCACGAGGCGATCGAGGAACTCCGCAAGCGGTACGACATCGAGCAACTCACGCCTCTGAGACACCGCTGAGCGTCCCCACGACGCTACCGGATCGGCATCCCCGACAGGGTCCGCGCGATCACCAGCCGCTGGATCTCGCTCGTACCCTCGAAGATCGTGTAGATCGCGCTGTCCCGGTGCATCCGCTCCACCGGGTACTCCCTGGTGTACCCGTTGCCGCCCAGGATCTGGATCGCCTGCGCGGTCACCTTCTTCGCGGTCTCGCTGGCGAACAGCTTGGACATGGAGCCCTCGGCCGCGGTGAACGGCTTGCCGTTGACCGCCATCCAGGAGGCACGCCACACGAGCAGCCGCGCGGCGTCGATCTGCGTGCGCATGTCCGCCAGCTGGAAGGCGACGCCCTGGTTGTCGATGATCGGCCGCCCGAACTGCTCACGGGTCGTCGCGTAGTCGAGAGCCACCTCGTACGCGGCCCGCGCGGTGCCCACCGCCATCGCGCCGACGGCCGGGCGGGAAGCCTCGAACGTGGCCATCGCCGCGTTCCTGACCCGCTCACCGCCGGAGGCCTTGGCCCGCTGCCGGGCCCGGGCGAGCCGCTCGTCCAGCTTCTCCTTGCCGCCGAGCAGGCAGGAGCCGGGAACGCGCACGTTCTCCAGGACGACCTCGGCGGTGTGCGAGGCGCGGATGCCGTGCTTCTTGAACTTCTGCCCCTGGGACAGGCCCGGCGTGCCCGGCGGGACGATGAAGGAGGCGTGGCCCTTGGAGCCCAGCTCCGGGTCGACGACCGCGACGACGACGTGGACGTTGGCTATGCCGCCGTTGGTCGCCCAGGTCTTCGTACCGTTGATCACCCACTCGTCCTTGGCCTCGTCGTACACGGCACGCGTGCGCATGGACGCGACGTCGGAGCCGGCGTCGGGCTCGGAGGAGCAGAACGCGGCGACCTTGACGTCGTTCGCGTCGCCGTACATCTGGGGGATCCAGGTGCCGATCTGCTCCTCGGTCCCGTTGGCGAGAACGCCCACGGCGGCCAGGCCGGTGCCCACAATGGAGAGGGCGATGCCCGCGTCGCCCCAGAACAGCTCCTCCATGGCCATCGGAATACCGAGGCCGGTGGGGTCGAAGTACTGCTGCGCATAGAAGTCGAGGGAGTAGATGCCGACCTTCGCGGCCTCCTGGATGACCGGCCAGGGAGTCTCCTCACGCTCGTCCCATTCGGCGGCCGCGGGGCGGATCACATCGGCGGCGAAACCGTGCAGCCAGTCCCGGACCTCCTTCTGTTCGTCGTTGAGCTCCATGGTGAACTCGGCCATGTCCCCTCCAGCGGCGGCGCGTACGGTGTTACTAGCGGTAACCCGAGTGTGTTACTGACCGGTAGGAAAAGTCAACTCCCGATGACGCCTCGGCATCCCGTTCGATGTCAGGGGCGTGGACAGTGTTAGTTTGCGCAGGCGTCACCGAATCAGCACGGGTGGGGAGAGCACATGGACACCACGCAGCGGACCGATCAGCAGCGGTCCGCCGACCGCCGACGGCGCGAGCTGCTGGAGGCGGCGGACCGAGTCGTTCTGCGTGACGGTCCGCAGGCCTCGATGAACGCCATCGCGGCGGAGGCCGGAATCACCAAGCCGATCCTCTACCGCCACTTCGGCGACAAGGGCGGGCTCTACGCGGCCCTGGCCAAGCGGCACACGGACGCTCTCCTCGACTCGCTGCGGGCGGCACTGGACGCCCCGGCCGAGCGGCGGGAGCGCGTGGAGTCCACGCTGGACACCTATCTCGCGGCGATCGAGGCACGGCCTCAGGTGTATCGGTTCCTCATGCATCCGGCGGAGGGAAGCCAGGGCGGCGAACCGGGCTTCGACGTCGGCAAGCATTCGGCTCCGCTGCTCCGGCGGATGGGCGAGGAGCTGGCCCAGGTCATCGAGGAGCGGCTGGATCTCGGGCCCGGGAGCCAGCAGCTCGCCCGGGTCTGGGGGCACGGGATCGTCGGGATGATGCATGCGGCCGGGGACTGGTGGCTCGGGGAGCGGCCGTGCTCCCGCGCCGAGTTGGTGAGGTCTCTCGCCGATCTGCTGTGGGGGCGCCTCGCGGCGGCCGGGGACAAGATGGGCGGTCCGGGGTTCTGACCGCCCGCCTCCTGCCCGCGGGCCGTGGGGGTTTGTCGCACAGTCCCCCGCGTCCCGTCAGGCGCGACCGCCCGCACGGTGCCACGAAGATCGCGAGATTTGTCTCATCAGTCTGCGGCGGCGCCGGCCCTCGAGGTGGTCGGCGTACACCGTGCCCTCCAGGTGGTCCGACTCGTGCTGCAGGCACCTGGCGAAGAAACCCGTGCCGTGCACGGTGACCGGTTCTCCCGTCACCGTGAATCCCTCGACGACCGCGTGGTCGTGGCGTTCCATACCCGCTTCCAGTCCCGGCAGGGACAGGCAGCCCTCCGGACCGCGGATCACCACACCGTCGGCCTCCACCAGGCGCGGGTTCACGACATGTCCGAGATGTCGGACGTCCTCGTCGTCGGGGCAGTCGTAGACGAACACCCGTAGCGGCACGCCGATCTGGTTCGCGGCCAGGCCCACCCCCTGGGCCGCGTACATGGTCGCGAACAAGTCCTCCACGAGTGCCGCCAGTTCGGGGCCGAAGTCCGTGACGTCCCGGCAGGGCTCGTGCAGGACGGGGTCGTGGAGCAGGGAAAGAGGCCGGACGCGCCCGTGGGCGCCCGGGATCGGGCCGTGTCGCATGGCGGCAAGGGTACGGTTCGTTCAGTTCATGCCCGCCGCCAGGCAAGGGCCGGGATTCGGGTGTGCGAATGGATCTCGATAGGCTGAGGCCCACACCACGTAGCCGGATGGCCCCAGGCGCGGCGCGTACGCAAGGAGGATCGAGAACTGATGGCAGGCAACTCGGACCCGCTCACGCCGCGGGCCAAGCTGGCCGTGACCGCGGGCAAGGCGGTCGCGGCGGCGTCCCGCGCCGCAGGACGCGGCAGCGGATCGGTGATCGGTGGCCGGGTCGCACTCAAACTCGACCCCGACCTCCTCGCCCGGCTCGCCCAGAACCTGGACGTCGTCCTGGTCTCGGCGACCAACGGCAAGACCACGACGACCCGGCTGATCGCGGAGGCCCTGCGGGCCGCGGGCGAGGTCGTCTCGAATGCGCTCGGCGCGAACATGCCGGCCGGCATCACCTCGGCGCTGGCCGGCGGCTCGGACGCCAAGTTCGCCGTCATCGAGGTCGACGAGAAGTACCTGGCCGGCGTCGCCCGGGACACCGACCCGAAGTGCATCGCGCTGCTCAACCTCTCGCGCGACCAGCTGGACCGCGCGGCCGAGACCCGGATGCTCGCCGAGAACTGGCGCGAGGGCCTCGCCGGGACCAAGGCCGTGGTCGTCGCCAACTGCGACGACCCGCTGGTGGTCTGGGCCGCCTCCTCGTCCCCGAATGTGATCTGGGTCGCAGCCGGGCAGATGTGGAAGGACGACGCCTGGTCCTGCCCGTCCTGCGGTGGCGTGATGCAGCGCCCAGGTGACGACTGGTTCTGCGGCGAGTGCGGCTTCCGCCGGCCGACGCCCACCTGGGCGCTGTCCGGGGACCATGTGCTGGATCCGCACGGTTCCGCCTGGCCGATCCACCTGCAGCTGCCGGGTCGCGCCAACAAGGCGAACGCGGCCAGCTCCGCGGCCGTCGCCGCCGTCTTCGGGGTGCCTCCGCAGGTCGCCCTGGAGCGCATGTACCAGGTGCAGGCCGTCGCGGGACGCTACGACGTCGTCCAGTTCGAGGGCCGTGACCTGCGGCTGCTGCTGGCGAAGAACCCGGCCGGCTGGCTGGAGACGTTCTCCCTGATCGACCCGCCGCCCGCCCCGGTGATCCTGTCCGTCAACGCCCGCGGCGCCGACGGCACCGACACATCCTGGCTGTGGGACGTCGACTACACACGGCTGACCGGCCACCCGATCTTCGTCATCGGTGACCGGAAGCTGGACCTCGCCGTCCGTCTGGAAGTCGCGAACCAGCACTTCCAGGTCTGCGAGAACCTCGACCAGGCCGTGCAGATGTGCCCGCCGGGCCGGATCGAGGTCATCGCGAACTACACCGCGTTCCAGGACCTGCGCCGCCGCGTCGGCAACTGATCTTCGAAGGGCGATCACCTCATGAGCGACAACCAACTGCGGCTGGTGTGGATCTACCCCGACCTGCTGAGCACCTACGGCGACCAGGGCAACGCCCTCGTCGTGGAGCGGCGGGCCCGGCAGCGCGGCCTGGACGTGGCCCGGCTGGACGTACGCAGCGACCAGCCGATCCCGACCTCGGGTGACATCTATCTGATCGGTGGCGGCGAGGACCGGCCGCAGCGGCTCGCGGCCGAGCGGCTGCGCCGCGACGGCCATCTGCAGCGCGCGGTGGAGAACGGCGCGATCGTCTTCTCCGTGTGCGCCGGCTACCAGATCCTCGGCCACGAGTTCATCAACGACCTCGGCCAGCGCGAGCCGGGCCTCGGCCTGCTGGACGTGGTCTCGGTGCGCGGCGAGGGCGAGCGGTGCGTCGGCGACGTCCTCGGGGACATCGACCCGCAGCTCGGCCTCCCCGAGCTGACCGGATTCGAGAACCACCAGGGCGTCACCCACCTCGGGGCCACGGCGCGTCCCTTCGCCCGGGTGAAGATCGGCAAGGGCAACGGGACCGGGGACGGCACCGAGGGCGCGTACAACGGGACGGTCTTCGGCACGTACATGCACGGCCCCGTGCTGGCCCGCAACCCGCTGATCGCCGACCTGCTGCTGAAGCTGGCGCTCGACGTCAACGCGCTGCCGCCGATCGACGACCGGTGGTACGACGCGCTCCGCGACGAGCGCATCACGGCTGCGCAGCAGCCTGCGTAAGCGGCGTCTCAGCGCCGTTTCAGCGTGGTCTCAGCGGTTTCCGGCAGGCTCGTAGCGGGCCCGCCTGACGGGCCGTCCGCTCACATGTGCGGGCGCGTCCAGCAGGCGGACGCCCGCTACGGTACGACCCCCTCCCGCCGGTAGGGTGGCCGGGAATCCGCCGGACGACGTGGTCCGGTTTTCCGGCCCACGTTGAGAAGGTAATTCGGGCTATGCGCATTGGTGTCCTCACGTCCGGCGGCGACTGCCCCGGCCTGAACGCCGTCATCCGGTCCGTCGTGCACCGTGCCGTCGCCGACCACGGCGACGAGGTCATCGGTTTCCGGGACGGCTGGAAGGGCCTCCTGGAATGCGACTACATGAAGCTCGACCTGGACGCCGTGGGCGGCATCCTGGCCCGCGGCGGCACCATCCTCGGCTCCTCCCGGGTCCAGCCCTCGCATCTGCGGGACGGCGTGGAGCGGGCCAAGAGCCATGTCGAGGAACTGGGCCTCGACGCGATCATCCCGATCGGCGGCGAAGGCACCCTGAAGGCGGCCCGGCTGATGTCGGACAACGGCCTGCCCGTCGTCGGCGTCCCGAAGACCATCGACAACGACATCGCCGTCACGGACGTCACCTTCGGCTTCGACACGGCGGTCGGTGTCGCCACCGAGGCCCTGGACCGGCTGAAGACCACCGCCGAGTCCCACCAGCGTGTGCTGGTCGTGGAGGTCATGGGCCGGCACACCGGCTGGATCGCGCTGCACTCCGGTATGGCGGCCGGCGCCCACGCCATCGTCGTGCCGGAGCGGCCCTTCGACATCGACGAGTTGTCCGCGCGCGTCGGGGAGCGGTTCGAGGCGGGCAAGCGGTTCGCCATCGTGGTCGCCGCGGAGGGCGCCAAGCCGCGGCCCGGCTCCATGGAGTTCGACGAGGGCGGCAAGGACATCTACGGCCACGAGCGGTTCGCGGGGATCGCCCGGCAGCTGTCGATCGAGCTGGAGCAGCGGCTCGGCAAGGAGGCGCGGCCGGTGATCCTGGGGCATGTGCAGCGGGGCGGGACGCCCACGGCGTACGACCGGGTGCTGGCCACGCGGTTCGGCTGGCACGCGGTGGAGGCCGTGCACCGCGGGGAGTTCGGCATGATGACCGCGCTGCGCGGCACCGACATCGTGATGGTGTCGCTCGCCAAGGCCGTGGAGACGCTCAAGACGGTCCCCGCCGAGCGGTACGACGAGGCGGAGTGCGTCCTCTAGCCCGGTGGTCCGACAGAGAACAACCCGCCCCCGGTCACAGCCGTGACCGGGGGCGGTTCTACTCTTGGGGGCGGACAGACGCGTACAACCCCCACGAATCAGGAGCCGCCGGATGGATCACAGCGGGCACGGCATGATGATGGACTTGCCGCCGTTCACGCTGGGGCGGGGACTCCAGTGGTCGGCGGACCCCTTCTTCCTCGTCGCCTGTCTGGCCGGGCTGGCTCTGTACGGCTGGGGCGTGGTGCGGCTGCGGCGGCGCGGGGACGCGTGGCCCGTGGCCCGTACGGTGTCGTACGTCGTCGGTGTGCTGACCATCGCGCTGGTGATGTGCACCAGGCTGAACGACTACGGCATGGTCATGTTCAGCGTGCACATGGTGCAGCACATGGTGATCAGCATGCTGTCGCCGATCCTGATCCTGCTGGGCGCCCCGGTCACGCTGGCGCTGCGCGCGCTGCCGGTGGCCGGCAAGGGCCGCAAGGGGCCGCGTGAGCTGCTGCTCGCACTGCTGCACAGCCGGTACATGCGGATCATCACCCACCCGGCCTTCACGATCCCGATGTTCGTCGCGAGCCTGTACGCGCTGTACTTCACCCCGCTGTTCGACTTCCTGATGGGGTCGAGGGCCGGGCACGTCGGGATGATGGTGCACTTCCTCGCCGTGGGTGTGGTCTTCTTCTGGCCGATCATCGGCGTGGACCCCGGGCCCCAGCGGCCGGGTCACCTGATGCGGATGCTGGAGCTGTTCGCGGGCATGCCGTTCCACGCCTTCTTCGGCATCGCGCTGATGATGGCGTCGGAGCCGATGGTCGAGACGTTCAAGCACCCGCCCGCCTCGCTCGCCGTCGACGCGCTCGCCGACCAGAACGCGGCCGGCGGCATCGCCTGGGCGTTCAGCGAGATCCCGTCCGTGCTGGTGCTGATCGCGCTGCTGTTCCAGTGGTACGGCTCCGAGCAGCGGCAGGCCAAGCGCAAGGACCGGGCCGCCGACCGGGACGGTGACAAGGAGCTGGAGGCGTACAACGCCTATCTGGCCTCTCTCCACGCGCGGGAGAGCTGAGTCCGCGGTACGGGGAGCTGAGCCCGGGTTACGGGAGGCGGCTCCGCGGTATGCCGTTCGCGCGGCGTTCGGGGCACCATGGTCGGGGACGGACCATGAGGAGGGTGTCGCGATGCCCGGTTCCATGAACGGTTCCACCAAAGCCATGGGGGCGATGACCGTCGGCGGTCTCGTCGTCGTGACGGCCTACACGGTCGCACTCGGCAGCAACGGCTGGCTGTGGTTCGGCTGGGTGGTGCTCATGCTGCTGACGCTCGCCATGGTCGTCACCCAGTCGTAGGACGCTCGACGCGGGCGTGGCTGATTACAGTGCCCGCATGAACAGCAGGGCTGCCTCCTTCGACGACCTCGACCGCAAGATCATCACCGCGCTGATGGCGAACGCCAGGACCAGCTTCGCCGAGATCGGCGCGGCGGTCGGGCTGTCGTCCACCGCGGTCAAACGGCGCGTGGACCGGCTGCGGGAGACGGGGGTGGTCACCGGGTTCACGGCGACCGTGAAGCCCTCCGCGCTCGGCTGGCGCACGGAGGCGTACGTCGAGGTGTACTGCGAGGGCGCGGCCCCGCCGCGGCGCCTGGCGGAGGTGGTGCGCAACCATCCGGAGATCACGGCGGCCATGACGGTGACCGGCGGCGCGGACGCGCTGCTGCACGTGCGCGCGCGGGACGTGGAGCACTTCGAGGAGGTGCTGGAGCGGATCCGTGCCGAACCGTTCATCCGGAAGACGATCAGCGTGATGGTGCTGTCCCACCTTCTCCCGGAAAGCCCGGAGGCGGGCGCGACCCACGCCGCACCCGAATGATCGTGAGCCAAACCCCGAAGCGCGCAGTTCTCATGCGTATTCCCTGACCACGACGCAGCGATGCTGCGCATGCACGCAGCTTTCGTCGCTTGTCGTCCGCCTCCGTCCCTTCCTACCGTTGTGCCAACCCTCAGTGACGCGCAGGAAAGCGGAGGAAACCCTCTGTGCCCGAAAGCCGTGTGTCGCGCCCCCGGCGCTTCCTCGTCTGCGAACCCAGACATTTCGCCGTGCAGTACGCGATCAATCCCTGGATGCATCCCGACACACCCGTCGACGTGGATCTGGCCCAGGAGCAGTGGCAGGCGCTGATCCGCACCTACCGCTCCCACGGCCACGTCGTCGAGGCGGTCGACCCGGTCCCGGGCCTGCCCGACATGGTGTTCTCCGCCAACGCGGCGTTCGTGGTCGGCGGCCGGGTCTTCGGCTCCCTGTTCCACGCGCAGGAGCGACGCCCCGAGTCGGTCCACTACGACACGTGGTTCAAGTCGGCCGGCTACGACGTCTACCGGCCCGAGGCGGTGACCGAGGGCGAGGGCGACCTGGTGTGGACCGGCCGGTACGTGCTGGCCGGCACCGGGTTCCGCACCACCCGTGAGGCCCACCGCGAGGCGCAGGAGTTCCTCGGCCACCCGGTGATCGGCCTGACCCTGGTGGACCCGTACTTCTACCACCTCGACACCGCGCTCTTCGTCCTCGACGACGACAACATCGTGTACTACCCGGAGGCCTTCTCGCCGGGGAGCCGGGAGGTGCTCAAGCGTCTGTACCCGGACGCGGTGCTCGCCACCCGCGACGACGCGATGGCGTTCGGCCTGAACTCCGTGTCCGACGGCCGGCACGTCTTCATCGCACCCAAGGCCGAGGCGCTGGCCGAGCGCCTGACCGAGCACGGTTACGTCCCCGTCCCCGTCGACCTGTCGGAGTTCCACAAGGCCGGCGGTGGCATCAAGTGCTGCACCCAGGAGATCCGCTGATGACCGCACCCGCGCACGAGCGCACGTCCGACGACCTGATCAAGGCGGAGGAGCCGGTCCTCGCGCACAACTACCACCCTCTGCCCGTGGTCGTCGCCCGGGCCGAGGGCACCTGGGTGGAGGACGTCGAGGGCCGCCGCTACCTCGACATGCTGGCCGGCTACTCGGCCCTCAACTTCGGCCACCGGCACCCGGCGCTGATCGAGGCCGCGCACCGCCAGCTCGACCGGCTGACCCTCACCTCCCGCGCCTTCCACAACGACCGGCTCGCCGAGTTCGCCGAGCGGCTCGCGGAGCTGACCGGCCTGGACATGGTGCTGCCGATGAACACCGGCGCCGAGGCGGTGGAGAGCGGCATCAAGGTGGCCCGCAAGTGGGCGTACGACGTCAAGGGCGTCCCCGCCGACCGGGCCACGATCGTGGTCGCGGCGGAGAACTTCCACGGCCGCACGACGACGATCGTCAGCTTCTCCACGGACGAGACGGCCCGCGCCGGCTTCGGCCCCTTCACGCCCGGCTTCCGGATCGTGCCGTACAACGACCTGGCCGCGCTGGAGGAGGCGGTCGACGAGACGACGGCGGCGGTGCTGCTCGAGCCCATCCAGGGCGAGGCCGGGGTCGTCATCCCGGACGACGGCTACCTGGCCGGCGTGCGTGAGCTGACGCGCCGCAAGGGCTGTCTGTTCATCGCGGACGAGATCCAGTCCGGCCTCGGCCGCACCGGCCGCACCCTCGCCGTCGAGCACGAGGACGTCGTCCCGGACGTGCTGCTGCTCGGCAAGGCGCTCGGCGGCGGCATCGTGCCGGTGTCGGCGGTGGTGGCCCGGCGCGAGGTGCTGGGCGTGCTGCGCCCGGGCGAGCACGGCTCCACGTTCGGCGGCAACCCGCTGGCGGCGGCGGTCGGCACGGCAGTGGTCGAGCTGCTGGAGACCGGCGAGTTCCAGCGCCGGGCTGCCGACCTGGGGCAGATCCTGCACGGCGGCCTCGCCGAGCTGGTCGGCCGGGGCGTGACCGGCTTCCGCGCGCGCGGGCTGTGGGCGGGCGTCGACGTCGACCCGGCCATCGGCACCGGCCGTGAGATCAGCGAGCGCCTCATGCGGGAGGGTGTCCTGGTCAAGGACACGCACGGCTCCACGATCCGGCTGGCCCCCCCGCTGACCATCACGGCCGACGAGCTGCGCTCGGCGCTGGGCTCCCTGGAGAAGGTGCTGGGCGCGGGCGGCCGGTGACGGGGGCAGGGGGCCGGCCGCACGTCGCCGGCCCCCTGCCCGCTCGGTCAGCCCTGCTTCCTGCGCCAGCTCCAGCTCCAGCTCTAGTTCTTGCTCTTACTCTTGCCGAGGAGCTGCTTCATCTCCTCGATCTCGGCGTTCTCGCGCGTGGGAGGACGACCGCGGCGCACGCCGTCGTCGCGGCCTCTGGATCCGCAGGAGTGGGAGTTCCACCAGGGAGGGTGGTGCACGGGCCGCGTCCGGCGCCATGACCGCACACGAGCGCAGGCCGGTCGCCGCTGCGAGGGCGGTCACGGGGTCGGGTACGAGTGGGCCCCCACCGGTGCGGGCGCGGGCACGGTCCGTCAGGTCGCGGACGGCAGACAGCCCTTGACACGGGTTCAGCCGATCGATATGTACATGCCATACCATTGGTACGTACCAATCCCGCGCGGCCTCGCGCGTCGACCCGGCGCCCGACTCCCCAGTGGAGGCAGCGATGCGAAGACCATCGGCACTCGTCGCCCTGTTCCTCGGCGCACTGCTCCTGCTCCTCTCCCCACCACCCGCACTCGCCGCGGGCTCGGCCACGGCGTCCTTCGCCAAGACCTCGACCTGGGACGGCGGTTACCAGGGCGCCTACACCGTCACCAACGGCGGCAGTACCACCGTGTCCGCCTGGACCATCGAGTTCGACCTGCCCGCCGGCACCACGGTCGGCTCGTACTGGGACGCACTGCTCACCCGGAGCGGCAGTCACTACACCTTCAAGAACCGTGAGTACAACGGTTCGTTGGCGCCGGGGGCGAGCACCACTTTCGGGTGGGTGTCGAGCGGCACCGGCACACCGGCCGGCTGCCGACTCAACGGAGCGCCCTGCACCGGTGGTTCGGACGGCGGCGACACGACCCCGCCCGGCGTGCCGGGCGGGGTCACCGTGGGCTCCGCGTCCAGCTCGTCACTGACCGTGCGGTGGACGGCCGCCACGGACGACTCCGGCTCCGTCGCGGGCTACGACATCTCGCGCGACGGCGGCACTCCGATCGCGGTGACCGGCACCTCGTACACCGCCACCGGGCTGCAGGCGGCCACGAGTTACTCGTTCCGCGTGCGGGCCCGGGACGCGGCGGGCAACGTCTCCGCCTACAGTGCGGCGGTCAGCGGTACGACCGCCTCCGGGGGCACCCAGCCGGGCGGCGGCGTGCACACCGCTCCGTACATCGACATGGGCGCCTGGCCCACCCCGAGCATGCCCGACATGGCCTCCGCGAGCGGGCTGAAGAGTTACACCATGGCGTTCGTCACCGCCTCCGGCTGCAAGGCCATGTGGTTCAACGCCTATGACCCGCGCAGCGGCTGGGCCAAGGACCAGATCGACGCGATCCGGGCGAACGGCGGTGACGTGAAGGTCTCCTTCGGCGGCGCGTCCGGCATCGAACTGGCCCAGGCCTGCGACTCGGTGGACTCCCTCTACACCGAGTACAACGCGGTCGTGAACGCGTACGGCCTGACCTATGTCGACTTCGACATCGAGGGTGCGGCCGTGGCCGACCCGGCCTCGGTCAGCCGCCGTTCCCAGGCCCTGGCCCGTCTGCAGCAGGCCCACCCCGGGCTGCGGATCTCCCTCACCCTCCCCGCGCTCCCGGAGGGCCTGACCTCGGACGGCCTGAACGTGGTCAAGGCGGCCCGGGACGCCGGTGTCGACCTCGACCTCGTGAACATCATGGCCATGGACTACTACCGCAGCGTCGACTACGGCGACGCCGCCCTCCAGGCCGGGCAGTCCACCTTCACCCAGCTGCGCTCGCTCTACCCGGGCAGGTCGGACGCCCAGCTGTGGGCGATGACCGGCGTCACACCGATGCTCGGCCAGAACGACGACGGCCACGTCTACGACCAGAGCGACGCCCGCCAGCTGGTCTCCTTCGCCCAGGGCAAGCACCTCGGGGAACTGTCCTTCTGGGAGGCGACCCGGGACCGCAACGCCTGCACCGGGGCCCTGTACCAGTGCACGAACGTCCCGCAGTCCCCCTACGAGTTCGCGAAGATCTTCGCGGCGTACACCGGCTGACGCAGCCTCGCGCCGTCTACGGCCGCTCGCCCGCGCCACGACCCGGTGGACCGGGCGAGCCGGCCGGTCCGGGGCGGTGCCGCGAGTGGCCGTACCAGTCGTGCAGCACGGCACTGCCCACCAGGAGGTCCTGGACGGAGGCCCGGCGTCTGCTGGCCGGGATCCACAGCAGTCCCAGCGGGAAGAGGAGGTACAGGACGGCCCGCAGCACGGCGGGCACGAGGGTGAGCCGGGCGCCGGACCGGCCGGTCACCCGCAGGCCCATCATCTGGTCACCGACGGTGCGCCCGACCGTGCACCAGCTGCCCGCGAGATAGACGGCCGCGAGCGCGGAGCCGAATCCCACGGCACCCCACAGTCCGAGCCGGGGTGCCGAGACCGGGGGCCCCACCAGCAGATACCGCAGCGCCGCGTAACCGAACTGAACGACCGCGACCGCGCCCAGCACTACGAGGACGTCCACGACGGCGGCCACGGTACGCGTGACGATCCCGGCCGGCAGTCCCTGCACGACCGCCGGACCGGGCGCACGGGCCGTCGAGGTCACGACGGCTCCGGTCCCCCGCGTCGCGCTCCGGGCGGCGGCCCGCCGGCCGACGGCCCCGGAGGGGATCCGGCGCGATGCAGCAGCCGGTCGGTGAAGCGGTCCACGAACCGGTCGGCGCGGGCGTTCTGCTCACGGAACGCGTCCAGCGTCTCCGCCGTCATGCTGCCCCCGGTGTCCCGGACGATCCGCCCGACGTCCAGCTCCTCCAGCACCTGCTCGGTGTACGTCACCAGGTCCAGCCGGGCCAGCACCGCGTCGAGGTCGATGCGCCGGGCGACCCGGTCCACGTCCAGCCGCTCCGCCACCGCGTCCACGTCGATCCGGCCGACGGCGGCGTCCAGGTCGATCCGGGACAGCAGGGCGTCGACGTCGACCCGGGCCAGCACGGCGTCCAGGTCCACGCGGGCGAGGACCGCGTCGAGGTCGATCCGGGACAGCAGGGCGTCGAGGTCGACGCGCCGGGCCACGCGGTCCACGTCGAGGCGGTCGGCCAGGGCGTCGAGGTCCAGTTCGTCCACGACGGCCGCCGTCACCGCCCGGACGAGCGCCCGCGCCAGGTCCCCCGCCTGGCCTCGCGACCGCTCCCGTTCCGCCGCTCCCCGCGCACTCCAGTACGCGATGCGGCGGTCCGCCGCACTCCGCACGGCCGACGGCACGAGCAGCCGGGTCGCGGCGCCGGCCCAGCGCCCGGCCCGGTCGGCCGTGCCCACGACCCTGGACACCGACTGCCGCTCCACCTCCAGCGCGAGTGCGAACAGCGCGTCGCCCAGCGGCGCCGGCGCACCCACCCGATGCGGCCTCCCGCCACGAGCCGCGGACACCGTCTGCGACACCAGGTCGGCCAGCCCCAGGACCAGCCGCGTCACCCCCTGGGGCACGGGCCCCACGAGGCCGTCGTCGCCGCTCCCACCCGCCGGCTCGGAGGCGGGCGAGTCGCCCGCGGACCTGCTCATGCCGGTATCGGACCATCCCGGACCCGGGCCCGCCCTCACCCACCAGGGGTGACCTGCGCCGGCCGGCCGGAGCGCGGGTACACGTCATCCGCATCACGGTCACCGGTGTCCGGACAGCCTCACCCGCGTCGGGTGAGCAAGGGGCGCCGGGCGGCCGCCTACGGTGAAGGAGCCCAGACGGCAGACTCCGGAAGGCGGACCCCCCATGCCCACCACATCAGACGCTCCCGTCCTCGACACACTGGCCGCCATGACGATCGACTCGATAGAACGCTGCGGCATGGACGAGCGCTCCCTCATCCTGACCCGCATCGCCGCGCTCGTGGCCATGGACGCGCCGGCGATCTCCTACCTCGCCCACGTCGACCCGGCGGTCAAGGCCGAACTGACCGTGGAGCAGCTGCAGGACGTCCTCGTGGCGATCGCCCCCGTCGTCGGCACCGCACGGGTCATGTCGGCCGCTGGCCACATCGCCCAGGCCTTCGGCGTGGCCATCGCCATGGCCGAGGCGGAGGCCCAGTCCATCGCCGAGGCGGAGGCCCGAAGCCGGGACAGTTCCTGAGCCGGGCGACAACGGCTCGTACCTGAGCACGTGAGGTGACGTCAGGTACGAGCCGTTGTTCTCACGCGATGTCGGGCATCCCGGACGCCCAGTCGTCCAGCACCCTGGAGGGGTCCAGCGCGACGGGCAGTTCGGTCAGGCCGCGGAACGCGGGGAAGGGCACGGTCAGCCACTTGGCCTCGTCGGCCGGCAGGGCCAGGGAGATCCCCGGGAAGCGGCGGAAGAGCGAGGCCAGGGCGATCTGCATCTCCATCCTGGCCAGCGGTGCGCCGAGGCAGTAGTGCGGGCCCGTGCCGAATCCCAGATGATTGCTCTGCACGCCCGGCCGGGCGATGTCGAAGGTGTCGGGGCTCTCGAACGCGGCGGCGTCCCGGTTGGCCGAGGTGACCGCGATCTGCACCAGCGAGCCCTTGGGAATGTCCGTCCCCGCGATGGAGATGTCCTCCAGCGCGTGACGGAAGGTCGCGTTCTCGACCGAGCCCTCGAAGCGGATGATCTCCTCGATGGCGTTCGGGAGGAGTTCGGGCGAGTCGATCACCTGCTTGAGCTGCTCGGGATGCGTGAGCAGCGTGAAGACGGCGTTGCCGATGAGGTAGGCGGTCGTCTTGTGGCCGGCGAACAGCAGCACCCACAGTGTGGACAGCAACTCGCCGTCCGTCAGTGACTCCTGCTCGTCCTGCGTCTGGATGAGGATGCTCAGCAGGTCGTCCTCGGGGGCCTTGCGCTTACGGGCGATCAGGACCTCGAAGTACTCCCGGAGCGCGGTCTCGGCGTCGGCCAGCCGGTCCTTGTCCTTCTTGCTGAAACCGGTCCGCGCGACGACGCTGCACCACTGCTGGACCTCCTGCCTCTCCTCCTCGGGGACCCCGATCAGCTCGCAGATCACCTGCAGGGGCAGCGGGAAGGCGAAGGCCGACAGGAGATCGACGGACTGCAGGGTGGAGCACTTGTCGAGCAGCGCGTCGGTGATCTCCTGGATCCGTGGGCGCAGGGCCTCGATACGGCGGGGGACGAAGGCACGGCTGACGATCCGGCGCAGCCGCGTGTGCTTCGGCGGGTCGGCGAACAGCATGTTGTCGTCCAGGGCGATGGAGGAGTCGCCGAAGATCGAACGGTAGGCGTCGATGGCCGCGTACATGTCCTTGCTGATCCGCGGGTCGGCCAGCGCGGCCTTCGCGTCCTCGAACCGCGTGATGAGGTACGAGTCCACACCGTGCGGCGGGGTGAGACGGCACACGGGCGCGTTCTCACGCAGATGCTGATAGAGAGGGTGCGGGTTGGACCGGTATTCGGGACAGCCGCGGGACGCCGCATCCACTGCCCGGGCTGTCTCGTCCGCGGTCTCCTGCTCTTGCATCTGAGTCATCGACGGCCCTTCTTCTCTTCCCGCAGTGGCACGAGTCGGCTGAACGCTGGAACGCAGGAATGCATTGACGCCACTCGTGACGGGAAAACGCCATTCACCCTGACGCTGGCCGAACTCCTCGGCACGGTACGGCCGTGGAAACACCGAATGCGCCGTCCGAGGGAAGGATCGATTGCCGACCCGCTGACCGTATGACAGGTTCGAACCCAGGGCCGCCATGAGGTCGAATTGCTGCCCGAACTACCGCTGGGTCACTGGAGGAGGACGGGCCGTGGACAGGCGCGACGAAGAAATGGTGCCGGTGTTGATCGTGGGCGGTTCGCTCGTCGGACTGTCCGCGTCGGTGTTTCTGGGAAGACTGGGCGTCGGCCATACGGTCGTCGAACGCCGGGCCGCCACTTCCGAACACCCCCGGGGCCGGGGGAACAACATGCGGACAATGGAGTTGTTCCGCACCGCCGGCCTGGAACCGGACATCAGAAAGGCCGCGGCCTCCCTGTCCGGCAATCACGGCATCATGCAGACGGACAAGCTGTCGGGCGGTCGGAGCAGATGGCTCTCGGCCCGGCTCACCGGCGGGGCGCCCGAGAAGGAGGTGTGCTCCGCCCTGCGGTGCGCGTGCAGCCAGAACGACCTGGAGCCGGTCCTGCTGACCCACGCCCGTGAACTGGGCGGGGACGTGCGCTTCGGTACGGAGCTGGTCTCCTTCACCGAGGACCGGGACGGCGTGACGTGCGAACTGCGCGAGCGGGAGAGCGGCCGTACGTACACGTTGCGCACGGCCTACCTCCTGGCAGCCGACGGACCGCGCAGCCCGGTGCGCGAGCGCCTCGGCATCGGGCAGAGCGGAGGGGGCGACCTGTTCCACAACGTCAGCGTCACCTTCCGCAGCAAGCTCCTGCGCCAGGTGGTGGGCGATCAGCGCTTCCTCGTCTGCTACCTGAACGGGACCGAGGGCGACGGGGTCCTGCTGCCCGTCGACAACGAGGAGAAGTGGGTCTTCCACATCCCGTGGTTCCCCGAGCGCGGCCAGACGCTCGACCACTTCACCGACACGCGCATCGCGGACCACGTCAGGGCCGCCGCCGGGGTACGGGACCTGGACGTCGAGGTCACCGGGCGTGCCCCGTGGCACGCGGCGGACCGGGTCGCCGACCACTACCGGCAGGGACGCGTCTTCCTCATCGGTGACTCGGCCCACGAGATGCCCCCCACCGGCGCGTTCGGATCCAACACAGGCATCCAGGACGCTCACAACCTGGCCTGGAAGATCACCGCGGTACTGCACGGCTGGGCGGGCGAGGGCCTGCTGGACACCTACGATGACGAACGGCGCCCGGTCGCCCTGGCCACGATCGCCCGGGCCATCGAGCAGGCGGCGCGCGAGGAGCACCCCGGCTACGCCGCCGCGCAGGGCCCCGGCCAGAGCGCGGACCTGATGACCGTGGCCCTCGGCTACCGCTACCTCTCCACGGCCGTGTCCGGCGCGGACACCGGAGCGCCGACCATCCCGGAGACGCTCCGCCTGCAGGCGGACCCCGGCACCCGGGCCCCGCACATGACCGTCGTGCACAACGGGGACACCAAGTCGACCATCGATCTGTACGAGCGGAGCTTCGTACTGCTCTCCGGCCTTCCGGACGGACCATGGCCGTCGGCCGCCCACGCCGCGGCGACCAAGCTCGACGTCCCCCTGGTGCCCTACCGCGTCGGCGCCGGCCCGGACTTCGACCTCGACACCACGGCCGCCCACGGCACCGACGCCGGTGGCGCGGACTGGGCCGCCGTCCACGGCGTCACCCCTCGGGGCGCCGTGCTCGTCCGCCCCGACGGAATCGTCGCCTGGCGTTCCGCGGACCTCCCCGCGGACCCCGCGGCCGAGCTGACGCGCGTCCTCGAAGGCCTCCTCAGCCGCTGATCCCGCTCTCCGACGCCCCCGGACCCTTCCACCGTAGGGAGCCCCTTCCATGCCGACCGACCTGCAAGCTCCGGGCGACATAGGCCACCGCACCGCACTGGGCGACGACGACGCCCGACACGAACGAATAGACGTCCACCACCACTACACCGCCCCCGAATGGGTGCGGTGGGCAGAGAAGAAGGGGATCGCGGGCCGTGACAGCCTGCCGCCGTGGACCCGGTGGGACGAGACCGCCGCCCTGGACCTGATGGACCGGACCGGGACGCGCACCAGCATCCTCACCGTCGCCATGCTGGGACGCTTCAAGGAGGCGGCGGCACGCAAGGAGAGCACGCGTGTCGCCCTCGACGCCGCCGGCGCCCTGACCACCAGGCACTCCGGCCGCTTCGCCTTCTTCACACCCGTCTTCCTCGACGACGCCGAACTCTCCCGCTGGTCCGTCTCCTACGGAATGGACCAGCTCGGGGCCGTGGGCGTCAGCGCGCGGACCAGCACGGGCGACACGTATCTGGGCGACCCCGCACTCGACCCGATCATGGCGGAACTGGACGAACGCGCCGCCGTGATCAGCACGCACCCCATGCAGGTGAACACCTCCGGCGCCCCCCAGGGCGTACCGCCGTTCGTGTGCGACTTCCTCATGGACACCACCCGCGCCGCCCTGAGCCTGATCATGAACGGGACCCTGGACCGCTTCCCGCGGCTCACCTTCATCCTCCCGCACGGCGGCGGGTACCTCCCCTACATCGCGAGCCGGGTCGAGGTCTTCGGCCGCCAGCTGGTCCCCGCCGTCGACCCGGGCCGCGTGCGCGACTACCTGCACCGCTTCTACTACGACACGGCCGCGCCGATGTCCCCGTCGGCCACCCCCACGCTGCTGGCCGCCGCGGGTTCCTCCCGGATCCTCTACGGAAGCGACTGGCCACCCACCCCCACGCACGTGGTCACCGAGGTGACCGCTCCCGCTCTGGACGGGGATCCCGCCCTCGGCGACCGGGAACGCGACCACATCAACCGCGGGAACGCCCTGCGTCTGCTGCCCGCACTCGCTCCTGCCTGAGCCGCGAAGGCAGTGTCCCTTCGTACCGCTCGCGGGGAGCGACGCGAAGGGACACTGCCCGCTTCACCGAGCCGCACGGGCGGCGGGCCGGCTCAGCTCAGCACAGTCCGGCCGGGATCGAGACCCGGCAGAAGTTGCCGCGGAAGAGGTTGCTGCCCTTCGAGGCGTTCTGATTGACCAGGTCGGCCGGGGCGTTGCCGGTGAACCAGTTCTCGTCGACGCGGTTCTTGTCGTTGACGGCGCCGACGAAGCTCTTGTACAGCACGACCCCGCCCGACAGCGGCGACCGGCCGCTGTTGCCCGCGACCACGTTGTGCTTCAGCAGAACGCTCTCCGCACCGGACAGTACGATCCCGGAGCCCTGCACGAACGGCAGCCGGGCCGTCTTGGCGCAGTACTTGTTGTTCCGCAGCACATAGTTCTCGCTGACGGTGAGCGCGCCGGCCCGGGGCTTGTTCTCGTCTCCGATGACGATCATCCCGGTGCAGTTCCCGGTCATGTAGTTCCGCTGGACCGTGAGGTTTCGCAGGCGCAGGACCGTCAGGCCGTTCCGGTTGCCCTCCAGGGCGTTCCCCTCCACGACCAGGCCCCGGCTGTCCGTGGCCCCCTTCTCCGACATCGTCGTGTTGGCGAGGTACAGCCCGGCGTCACCGTTGTCGCGGGCGACGTTGTTCTTGAACACCCCGCGCGTGGAGTGCTCCTGCGAGATGCCCCACTTGCCGTTCTTCTCGGATCGCACCCGCTGCACGGTCAGGTGGTCGGTGGCCATGGACCACAGACCCACGTTGGCGAAGCCCGTCAGCTTCAGGTCGGAGACGGTCACGTCCGCGACGGGCTTGTTCCGGAGCCCGATCACACAGATGCCCTTGCCGCCCTCCACGCAGCCGACCGCTGCCTTCGGGCTGGGAACGGCCTTCTTCTTCGGAGGCACGATCACCGTGCGCGCACCGACGCCGCGGAGGGTCAGTCCGGAGGTCTTGACCGTGACGCTCTCGTGGTAGGTACCGGCCTGCACCAGGACCGTGTCACCGGCGTGGGCGGCATCCACCGCCTTCTGGATCGACCCACCCTGGCGCACCGTCAAGGTCCGCGCGGTCGGGGAGGAGACCGCCGAGGCCGGGAAAGCACCCGGGCCCGCAGCGAGAAGTACGGCGACGAACGCGGCGTACCGAACATGGTTCAGTTTCATGTCCGGAACGTAGGACCGAATCGGCGGATGCCCGCACGGAACTCACCCGCATACCTCCCAACGGGCGTAAAGGTTCATATGACCGGCCGTGTACGGACGACGTCGGAGTAGCAGCGGTGGCAACCCCATCGGGCCGTACCTAGGCTCGCTAGCGGAAACGAGCCCGCGGGAAGGAAAGAGAATGTCGCAAGTCCACGAAGAACAGATCCGCGTCGGCGCGCTCGATACGGTGGCTCGGCCCCGAAAACTCACGGGTGTTCTGCGTTCCGCGGCCAAGCAGACCAACCTGGTCCCGGTTTTCCTGGTCCTCACGGCCATGATGGTGGCACTGTGGCTCATGGGAATGCCCTTCATGCAGGCCCTGACCATTTCGACCGCACTGAAGATTTCGATGGTTCTTTTCGCTGCACGTCGGCTGCCTCGCGCCTCGAAGGGCTGACGCACGGGGATCATCCCTGTTCCGACCGCTGAAGACCGCTCGGCCCGAGGCGCCCCGTCCGGCCTCGGGCCGAGCCCGGTCTCAGGCCCCTCGGCCCGCCTTCTCGCCGGCCCCGCTCTCCCCCACGCCCCACCGCGGCGTCGCCGCGGAGTCGTCGTCGCGGCCCGGATGCGCCCGGCGCTCCCGCAGATCGGCCACGGCCAGGACCAGGGCGACCAGGATGATGGCCGTGGCGGTGAGCAGCCCGAGCTGAAGGGCCGTCGTGGCACGGCCGTGGTTGGAGAGGTGCGCGAAGTACACGGCGCCGACCACGGCGATACCCATGGCCGAGCCGATGCGCTGACCGGTCTGCATCACCCCGCCGGCCGCACCGGCCCGTCGCACCGGCACGAGCGTGAGGGTGAGGGTCGTGTTGGGCGAGACCGTGAGACCGGACCCGATCCCGCCGATGACCAGCGGCAGCGCCATGGCCCAGCCCACTCTCTCGCCGGGCACCAGCTGAACGGCCAGGACGACGCCGAGCAGCCCGAGGACCACCGCACCCAGGCCGATCACGACCAGACTGCGGCCGTAACGCGTCACCAGCCGTCCCCCGAGGGCCGCGCCGACCGCCGAGGCAACCGCGAACGGCAGGATCGTCACACCGGCGGCGAGGGCGCTGTATGCCGCGGAGTTCTGCAGGAACAGCGACAGGACGAAGAAGATGGTGGTGAGCCCGGCGAAGAACGTGAGGCTGATCAGGGTGCCGAGCGTGAAGGAGCGCAGGGAGAAGAGCCCGAGGTCGACCAGCGGCGCCCTGCCCCGGCTGCCCCGTGCCCTTTCCCACACCCAGAAGGCCCCCAGCAGCAGTGCGCCCACCGGGAGCAGTACCCACTTCGCCCGCCCCTGCCACTGCTGCTCCTGGACCAGGGGAAGCAGCAACGCGAGCACGCCCGCGCCTAGGAGCAGTACGCCCACCGGATCGAACTCCTCCCGTCTGTCGCCCGGCACCGGGAGGCGGGGCAGCAGCCGGTGCCCCGCGACGAGGGCGGCCACCCCGATGGGCACGTTGACGAAGAACACCCAGCGCCAGCCGTCGTCCGTGCCGAACGCCTGGATCAGCAGTCCGCCCGCGAGCGGGCCCACCGCGGTGGACACGGCGACGACGCTGCCGTGGAAGCCGAAGGCCCGGGCCCGCTCGGCGCCCTGGAACATCTGCTGGATCAGCCCCGAGGTCTGCGGTGCGACCACACCGGCGGCAGCGCCTTGGACCAGCCGGAACACCACCAGCCAGGTGGGGCCGGCGGCGAGACCGCACGCCACCGACGCGGCCGTGAAGACACCGAGGCCGAACAACAGCGCCTGGCGGCGCCCATACAGGTCACCCAGTCGTCCCGCCGGCGCGAGCGCGAGCCCGAAGGCGAGGGCGTACCCGGACACCACCCAGGACTGGGTGGCTTCGGAGGCACCGAGCCCGCGCTCCATGGAGGGCAGAGCCACGTTCACGATCGAGACGTCGAGCAGCGAGATGAAGCCCGCGGTCAGACAGACTCCGAGCGCTTTCCACCGCCGGTCGTCGAGAGCGGGCCGGGCCGTTTCTGTGGTCATGTGATCACGCTATGCATGCGTGAGCGGTCGCACCAGTCGACGAGAGCGGGGCGGCCCTCACACCTGACTATCTGTCAATGAACTCAGTAAGGTGTCAGCATGAGCCCGGCTGAACACAACCGCAGATGACCACAGGCGCACCTGAGCCCATACCCGTGATCCCTGTACCGACCTGGGGAAACACCGGCCCAGCGGGGCGGCCGGCAAAGTGAGGGACGAACCGTGTTCTACTACCTGCTCAAGTACGTGCTGCTGGGCCCCCTGCTCAGACTGGTCTTCCGCCCCCGGATCGAGGGGCTGGAGAACGTGCCGGCGTCGGGTCCGGCGATCGTCGCGGGGAACCATCTGTCCTTCTCCGACCACTTCCTGATGCCGGCGATGCTGAAGCGGCGCATCACCTTCCTCGCCAAGGCGGAGTACTTCACCGGGCCCGGCATCAGGGGCCGCCTCACCGCGTTCTTCTTCCGCAGCGCCGGCCAGATCCCGGTGGACCGCTCCGGCAAGGACGCGGGGCAGGCCGCGATCCGCGAGGGGCTCGGGGTGCTGGGCAAGGGCGAGCTGCTGGGCATCTACCCGGAGGGCACGCGCTCGCACGACGGCCGGCTGTACAAGGGCAAGGTCGGGGTCGCGGTCATGGCGCTCAGGGCGGGGGTGCCGGTGGTGCCCTGCGCGATGATCGGCACCTTCGAGGCCCAGCCGCCGGGCAAGGTCATTCCGAACATCCACCCCGTGGTCATCCGCTTCGGCAAGCCGCTCGACTTCTCCCGCTATGCCGGCATGGAGCACGAGAAGGCCATCCTGCGGGCCGTCACCGACGAGATCATGTACGCGATCCTCACGCTGTCCGAGCAGGAGTACGTCGACCAGTACGCGGCCGTGGTCAAGGCGGAGCAGGCGGCCGAGAAGAAGGAGCGGAAGTTCCCGCGGGCGCCGCTCAGCTGATCTGCCGTCGGCAGAACGGCTCCGCGCCGAGCGTGCCGCCTGCCTAGGCTCGCCCCATGAAACGGGCTGTGGTGATCGGGGCGAGCGGACAGATCGGCCGTCCGGCGGTGGCGGCACTGGAACGGGACGGCTGGGACGTGACGGCCGCCTCGCGGGGCGGCGGCCGGGACGAGTCGTGGGGCCCGGGGGTGCGTGCGGTCCGGCTGGACCGTGCCGACGGCGGGGCGCTCGCGGCCGTGGTGGGCGACGGCTGCGACCTGGTGGTCGACATGGTCGCGTACGACGCCGGGCACGCGCGGCAGCTGACGGACCTCGCGGGCCGGATCGGCTCAGCGGTGGTGATCTCCAGCGTGTCGGTGTACGAGGACGACAAGGGGCGGGGCTTCGACACCCTGGACGAGCCCGACGGCTTCCCGGCGTACCCGGTGCCGGTCGCCGAGACGCAGCCGACGGTGGCGCCGGGCGAGGCGACCTACAGCACCCGCAAGGCGGCCCTGGAGCGTGAACTGCTCGCGATGGGCGCGGAGTTGCCGACGACCGTGCTGCGGGCGGGCGCGGTGCACGGGCCGTACAGTCCGCTCCCCCGCGAGCTGTACTTCGTGAAGCGGCACCTGGACGGGCGGGGCGGGCGGGTGCTCGCGTACGGCGGGGAGAGCCGGTTCCATCCGGCGAGTGCCCGGAACATCGCCGAGCTGGTCCGGCTGGCCGCGGCCCGCCCCGGGACCCGGGTGCTCAACGCCTGTGATCCGCAGGCGCCGACGGTCGCCGGGATCGCGGCGGCGATCGACGCGGTCATGGGCGCGGAGCCGCAGACCACGCTCGTGGCCGGTCCGCCGCCCGCCGGATCCGTGGGCCGCACCCCGTGGTCGGTGCCGCTGCCGGCCGTCTTCGACATGTCCGCAGCCGGGCGGGAGCTGGGCTACCGGCCGGTGGTGTCGTACGAGGAGAGCCTGCCCCGGACGGTGGAGTGGCTGCGGCAGCGGCTCGCCGGGGGAGACTGGCGGGAGCTCTTTCCGCTGCTGGCGCGGGCCTATCCCGACCTCTTCGACTATGCGGCCGAGGACGCCTGGACGGCGGGGACATGACGAAGGGGCGGCCGGAGAGTCCGGCCGCCCCTCGTTGCCGTACCGGAGGGGTTACGGCTTGGGCGTCGCGTGCGGCGCGCAGCTCACGTCGGCGGTGTCCAGCTTGCCGTCGATCAGGTAGCTGTCGACCCGCTCGTTGATGCAGGGGTTGACCAGGCTGGTCACACCGTGGGAGCCCGCGCCCTCCTCGGTGATCAGGCGGGAGCCCTTGAAGCGCTTGTGCAGGTCGACGGCGCCCGGGTACGGGGTCGCCGCGTCACGCGTGGACTGCACGATCATCACCGGCGGCAGACCGCGGTGCGTCCTGACGTCCACCGGGGTCAGCTGCTTGGTCGGCCAGGTGGCGCAGGGCAGGTTCATCCAGGCGTTGGCCCAGGTCATGAACGGGTAGTCCTTGTTGAGCCGGGTGTTGTCCCGGTCCCACTTGCGCCAGCTGGTGGGCCACTTGGCGTCGGCGCACTCGACGGCGGTGTAGACGGCGTTGCCGTTCTCGGCGCTGATGTTGCCGGCCGTGTCCGACAGGTCGGGGGCGGCCGCGTCGACGAGCGCCTTGGTGTCTCCGGCGACGTACTTGCTGAACACCGAGGCGACCGGCACCCACGACGAGTCGTAGTACGGGGCGCTCTGGAAGAAGGAGATCAGCTCGGCCGGGCCGACGACCCCGCCGATGGGGTTCTTCTTGGCGGTGGCGCGCAGTTCGAGCCACTTGGCCTGGACGGCGGCGCGGGTGGTGCCGAGGTGGAAGGCGGCGTCGTTCGCGGCGACCCAGTCCTCCCAGTCCTTCCAGCGGCCCTCGAAGGCGATGTCCTGGTTCAGGTTGGCCTGGTACCAGATGTTCTCGCGCGACGGGTCGACCACGCTGTCCACGACCATGCGGCGCAGGTGGCCCGGGAAGAGGGTGCCGTAGACGGCGCCGAGGTAGGTGCCGTAGGAGACGCCGAGGTAGTTGAGCTTCTTCTCGCCCAGCGCGGCGCGGATGACGTCCAGGTCGCGGGCGGTGTTCGGCGTGGTCATGTGGGGCAGCATGGCGCCGCTGCGCTCGGCGCAGCCCTGCGCGTACCCGCGGGCCAGCTTGCGCTGCGCGCTCTTGTCGGCCTCGGTGTCCGGGACCGGGTCGGCCTTGGGGGCCTTGACGAACTCCTGCGGGTCGACGCAGGAGATGGGCGCCGAGTGGCCGACACCGCGCGGGTCGAAGCCCACGAAGTCGTAGGCCTTGGCGACGTTCGCCCAGACGGCGTTCTTGGTGACGACCCGGCGCGGGAAGCGCAGACCGGAGCCGCCGGGACCGCCCGGGTTGTAGACGAGGGCGCCCTGGCGCTCCTCGGGGGTCCCCGTGTTGCCGATGCGGTCGACGGCGAGCTTGATCTGCTTGCCGTACGGCTTGGCGTAGTCGAGCGGCACGGAGACCCAGCCGCACTGGATGGGCTTCTCCAGGCCCCAGTCGGCAGGGCAGTCCTGCCAGTCGATGCCGGCCTTGGCGGCGCGGGCGGCGGCGATCTGGGCGCCCCTGGCCTCGCGGTCCTGCCCGTGGCGGCTGTCGGCGCTGGCCGCGGGAGCCGCCACCGCGCCGGCTATCAGGGTCGCGGTGACGAGTGCTCCGGCCGAACCGAACGCCAGCAGGCGGCTCTTCGGTCTGTTCTCCCTCAAGTGGGCCCCTCCCCCAACAGAGTTGTACAAGTGGTCAGGCGGGGATCCTCTCCGCTGTGAGCCCTCCGAGAACAGGGGGCGCAGACGTTTCTTTACCAATCCGATAAACGGACGATCGCGTCCCGCTGAGCGGAGCGTGTGCCTTTCAGGCCAGCAGGGTCAGCGCCTCGTCCAGCAGCCGCCGCAGCCCGAGCGCGTCCGGGGCCAAGGCGCTGACGAGCACGGCGGGTCCCGCCAGCGGAACCAGTGCGGCGCACTCCCCCAGCATCCGCGCCGCAGCCGGCCGCTCTGCGAACTCAGGCCGTACGACGAGCAGTTGGCCCACCGACCGGTGTCCGGCGAGCACGGCGGGCCCGTCCCAGCCGCCCGGCGCGCCGGGTCCGCAGGACAGCTCCTGGTCCAGCACGGTCCGGCCGGCGACGCGCACCGTGAGCCGGCTGGTGAGCCGTCCCGGTGCCTCTCCGACCCGGCCGAGCACCTGCTCCTCGCGCAGCACGAGCCGTGCCCCGGCGGCGAGTTCGGCCCGCGTGGTGACGTACAGGTCGCTGCCGCCGGCCGAGATCAGCTGCTCGGGCAGCCAGCGCAGCTCGCCGCCGTCGGCCACGTCCAGCCGTACGTCGTAGCGGGCCTCGCCCTTGCCCTGACCCGGGAGCGCGATGGTGGCAGCGGCCGAGCCGACGTGCAGCCGGGCGCCCTCCTCCACCCGCGCCGCCAGCGAGAAGCGGTCCCCGCCGAGCGGGCCGCTCATCGCGCCGACGACCATCACCCGCGCCTCGCCGACGCCCGCCCGGGTACGGCGCAGCGCCAGCGGGCCCTCGCCGTCGAGCACGGGCAGCGCCGTACCGCCGCGTCCGTCGGCGCGGGCGACGATCCGGGCGTTCGCCCGGACGCCGGTCGCCGTCATGCCGCCCACGCGGCGAGCCGCTCCCGCACCCACGCGGCCACGTCAGCGACGCCGGCCTCCCCGCGCAACGACTGGAAGACGACCGGGAGTTCGGCCCGCTGCGCCTTGGCGTCGGCGGCCATCCGGGCCAGGTCGGAGCCGACGTGCGGCGCGAGGTCGGTCTTGTTGACGACGAGCAGGTCGGCGGTGGTGACGCCGGGCCCGCCCTTGCGCGGGATGTCGTCGCCGCCCGCCACGTCGATCACGAAGATCTGCGCGTCCACGAGCCCCTTGGAGAAGGTGGCGGTGAGGTTGTCCCCACCGGACTCGACGAGGATCAGGTCCAGCGGCCCGACCTCGTCCTCCAGATCCTCCACGGCCTCGAGGTTGGCGGAGATGTCGTCGCGGATCGCGGTGTGCGGGCAGGCCCCGGTCTCCACGGCAGTGATCCGCTCGGGCGGCAGCACGGCCTCCCGGAGCAGGAACTCGGCATCCTCGCGGGTGTAGATGTCATTCGTGACGACGGCCAGGGACAGCTGGTCGCGCAGCAGGCGGCACAGCGCGGCGACGGTCGCGGTCTTCCCGGAGCCGACGGGCCCGCCGAGCCCGATGCGCAGCGCGCGGCGGGAGCCGTCGGGACGGTGGGCGTCGGCACTCAGGGCGGCGGGGCCGTGGTGGGTGTGGTCGAGGTGCATGTACGGCTCCAATGGTTGAGAGGCTTCGTGTGGGGTCGGCCACTCGCCGCCCGACCGGGTCGGGCGGGTGCGGTGCGGAGATCTATGACGCGAACAGGCGCACGGGCCAGGTCGCGTGCCACTGCGCACCGACCTCCAGCAGGGGCCCCGACGCGGCGGGCAGCGCATCGACTCCCTCGTCGCTCACCCTGCGCGCCGCCTCCACCGCCGCGTCCGCGACGCGGTCCAGCTCCGGGGTCAACCGGGCCAGAACCCCTGTCGCGTCGAACGGGTCGAGGCTCAGCAGACGGACCGTGGCCGTCGCCGGCCCGCTCACGCTCTCGTACGCCGCGCAGTACGCCGCGTCCACGGGGCCGAGACCGGCCGACCGCGCCGCGACTCCGAGCACGACCGGCTGATGGGCGCCCTTGGGGAACTCCCCTGCCAGCGCGTCGAGTTCGGCCGAAGGCCAGCTCGCGCGCGCGGCCCGCATCAGCTGCCGGCCGAGCCTGCGCGCGGCGAGCCGCAGCGCGGGCGAGGGGGTGCGGGCGTCCGCGGCCGCGTCCAGCTCACGGGGCTCGACGCCCAGGACGGCGGCGGCCGCCAGCGCGCCCGCGACCAGGCCGGCGGTGTGCAGCCGCCCGCGGCAGAAGTCCTCCAGGCCCGCCGCGGAGGTGATCCGTCCCGCCTTGACTGCGGCCTCCGCTCCACCGGAGTGCGCGTGCCCTCCGGCGGGGAAGCGGCCGTCGGCCAGGACGAGCAGTGCTGCCCTGGACATCAGAAGAGGAAGTAGCGCTGGGCCATGGGCAGTTCTGCCGCCGGAGCCGCCTCGACCAGCTCGCCGTCGATGTGCACGGCGAAGCTGTCGGGGTCGATCCGCACCTGGGGACGCGCGTCGTTCTCCCGCATGTCCGCCTTGGTCACCCCGCGCGTCGAGTCGATGGCGACGAAGCGCTTGCCCAGCTGGAGCCGCTCCGGAAGCCCGTCCTCGACGGCCGCCGGGGCCACGAAGTTGAACGAGTTGGCGGCCGGCGCCCGTCCGATCGCCCCGTACATCGGCCGGGGCAGGATCGGCTGCGGTGTCGGGATGGAGGCGTTGGCATCACCCATCTGTGCGTACGCGATCTGGCCGCCCTTGATGACGAGGTGCGGCTTGACCCCGAAGAACGCGGGCTCCCACAGCACCAGGTCGGCGAGCTTGCCGGTCTCCACGGAGCCGATCTCGCGGGCCAGGCCCTGGGCGAGCGCCGGGTTGATCGTGTATTTGGCGACATAGCGTCGCACCCGCCGGTTGTCCGCGCGCCCGTCGCCGGGCAGTGCGCCCCGCCGCCGCTTCATGACGTGCGCGGTCTGCCAGGTGCGCAGGACGACCTCGCCGACCCGGCCCATGGCCTGGGAGTCGGAGGAGATGATCGAGATCGCGCCGAGGTCGTGGAGTATGTCCTCGGCGCCGATGGTCGACGGCCGGATCCGGGACTCGGCGAAGGCCAGGTCCTCCGGGACCGCCGGGTTGAGGTGGTGGCACACCATCAGCATGTCGAGGTGTTCCTCGGCGGTGTTGACGGTGAACGGCCGGGTCGGGTTGGTCGAGCTGGGCAGCACGTGCGGCTCGGAGACCACGGTCATGATGTCCGGCGCGTGCCCGCCGCCGGCACCCTCGGTGTGGTACGCGTGGATGCCCCGGCCGGCGATCGCGGCGAGGGTGTCGCCCACGAAACCGGCCTCGTTGAGGGTGTCGGTGTGGATGGCGACCTGGATGCCGGTGCGCTCGGCGACGGTCAGGGCCGCGTCGATGACGGCCGGGGTGGACCCCCAGTCCTCGTGCAGCTTGAGGCCCAGGGCGCCGCCGCGGATCTGGGAGAGCATCGCCTCGTGCGAGACCGTGTTGCCTTTACCGAGGAAGCCGATGTTGAGCGGGTACTGCTCCATCGCCTCCAGCATCCGGGCCAGGTGCCAGGGGCCGGGCGTCACGGTGGTCGCCTTCGAGCCTTCGGCCGGTCCGGTGCCACCGCCGACCAGGGTGGTGATGCCGGAGGCGAGCGCCTCGTCGGCGATCTGCGGGCAGATGAAGTGGACGTGCGCGTCGATGGCGCCGGCCGTGAGGATCCGTCCGTTGCCGGCGATGACCTCGGTCTCGGGGCCGATCACCAGGTCGGAGTGCACGCCGTCCATGGTGTCGGGGTTGCCGGCCTTGCCGATGCCGGTGATCCGGCCGTCGCGGATGCCGACGTCGGCCTTGACGATCCCCCAGTGGTCGACGATGACGACCCCGGTGACGACCGTGTCGGGAGTGCCTTCCGCGCGCGTGGCACGCGACTGGCCCATGGACTCGCGGATGACCTTGCCACCGCCGAAGACCGCCTCGTCACCGGCGAGTCCGGGGCCGCCGGAGCGGTCCTCCTCGATCTCGATCAGCAGGTCGGTGTCGGCGAGCCGGATGCGGTCGCCGGTGGTGGGGCCGAACAGGTCGGCGTAGGCCTCGCGGGAGATCTCAGGCATCGAGGGCACCTCCGGTCTCGCCACGCAGTCCGGGCACGATCCGGGCGCCGGCGATCGGCACGAGCTCGACGGCGACCGGGATGCCGGGCTCGAAGCGTACGGCGGTGCCGGCGGCGACGTTCAGCCGCCTGCCGTGGGCGGCGGTCCGGTCGAACTCCAGGCCGGGGTTGGCCTCGGCGAAGTGGTAGTGGGAGCCGACCTGGACGGGCCGGTCGGCGGCGTTGAGCACGGTCAGCCGGGTGACCTCGCGGCCTTCGTTGCAGACGACGGGGCCGTCCGCGAAAAGCACCTCTCCGGGAATCATCGCGGCCCCCTCAGATGATCGGCTCGTGGACCGTGACGAGCTTGGTGCCGTCCGGGAAGGTGGCCTCGACCTGCACGTCGTGGATCATCTCCGGGATGCCGTCCATGACGTCTTCCCTGGTGAGGAGCTTGCGGCCGGAGGACATCAGCTCGGCGACGGTCCGGCCGTCACGCGCGCCCTCCAGGATGTGCGACGTGATGAGGGCGACCGCTTCCGGGTGGTTGAGCCTGAGCCCACGGGCCCGGCGCTTCTCGGCCACGTCGGCCGCCACATGGATCAGCAGCCTCTCTTGTTCGTGCGGGGTCAGTTGCACGTCCCACCTCACAGTCCTTGCTCCGGACCGTGCGGGGTCCGGCTGCCGCAGCCACCACGACGGGGATAGGTGTAACACACAGACAAATTCGCCCGAACATGATCAACACAGGCAGAAAAACCCCTGATGGCGTGGATCGGCAGGCTAGTTCGCCGGAGTTTCAGCGACGTTAACCAGACCTTGATCAACACATGACTGCGCGATGGGCCCGCACATACCCGGCTACGAGGCGCCGGGCCCCCGGTGCTCGGCCGCGATCCCGAAGCGCTGCCGCTCCCGGGCCGCGGGCTCGACCTCGCGGACACGGGACACCGAGGTGACCACCGGCTGCTCCTCGGCCGGCTCGTCGAGGGCGTCGAGCCGCTCCAGGTCCGCGGCCGAGACCAGCGCGACCAACGGCTTGCCGTGCCGGGTCACGACGACGCGCTCACCGCCGTACACCACCCGGTTGATCAGGTCGGCGAGCTCAGCCCTGGCTTGCGTCACCGGAATCTCGTAGGCCATGCCCCTAGCTTACGGGGCGCTCATGACGTCCATGAGGTCCATGAAGTACGACGAAAGTCCAGGTCAGTGCAGCACTAGCCCTCGCCCGCCGAGTGGACGTGAGGATGTGTGAGACGGCGGCACCCGGCCGCCGAGCCTCACAGATGTCCTTCTACAGCACGTCGCCCGCGTCCGCCTGCCCGATCGCTGCCGCCAGCTCTTGCCGCAGGACCTCGGTCCGCTGCTCGGCTTCCCCGTTCGGCGGCGACCCGGGCGGTTGGTACGCCATGGAGCGGTCACTGGCTGCGGCCGAGTGGATTGAGGCACACGCCAGTCGATCAGCGGGGAGTCCGCCACCGCTTTCGGTTCGATGACCGTCAATCATCCGCATGTTCGATTCTATGGCGATGGGCAGGCGACCTCCCCGAACGGGGATCTTTGATCTGTCGCAGCGAAGGTTGAGTGATTCTCAGCGAAGCTTGAGTGGTGCGGGTCACTCAGTTTCGTTGCGCTGGCGGGCGGCGAGGATCGCGACGTCGTCCTCGTACGCGCCGTTCGCCAGGCGGGCCAGGAACGTGTCGAGCATGTCGTCCAGAGGGCCGTCTGCTGGCAGGCTCAGCGCTTCGAGCGCCTGCACCGAGACGTCGATGTCTGTGCCGCGTCGTTCCACCAGTCCGTCGGTGTAGAGCACCAGCGTGGTGCCGCGGTCCATTCGGACGGTGAGCGGTTCGTAGCCCCCGAGTCCGGTACCGATGGGCGGGCCGGCCGGGAGCCACCAGACCTCGATGCTGCCGCCCGGTCGCAGGACAGCTGGCGGCAGATGTCCTGCGCTGGCCGCCGTGCAGGTGCCCGCCCGCGGATCCATGACCGCGAGAAGACAGGTGGCGAGGCGGTCAAGCCCGAGCTGCGCGACCTGGCGGTCGAACTCGCCGAGGATCTTGTCGACGCCCGTGCCGGCAGTGGCAATGGTGCGCAGTAGGGAGCGGTACTGGCTCATGGCGACAGCGGCCTGGAAGCCGTGGCCCATCACGTCGCCCATGACCAGCAAGGTGCGGGAGTCAGGCAGGGGAATCGAGTCGTACCAGTCCCCACCGACCAGGACGCTGCGGCCGGAGGGGAGGTAACGGGTGGCCACTTCCACAGCAGGGTGGGGGGTGCGGGGTTCGGACAGCAGGGCCCGCTGGAGTTCCAGCGCCATGGTGTGTTCGTAGCTGTAGCGGCGCGCGCTGTCGATGGAGAGGGCGGCCCGGTCGGCCAGAGCCTGGATTGTCACGAGGTCGTCGTCGTCAAAGGGCTGCGATGCGCTGGCCCGGCCCAGAAGGACGACGCCGACGGGGCGGCCTGCCGTGATCAGGGGGGCGATGAGAAGCGAGTGGATGCCGGCCGCGCGGAAGATTCTAGTTCGTTCGGGGTCTACCGTCACTTTCTGGAACAGCTCGTCCGAGGCCAGGTTGCCCAGCCATGGCCGCCCGCTGTCCAGGCAATGCCGTGTGGCGACGCCACGGGGAACGTCGACGTACGGTCCTGGTCCGCCCATCTGGTGCAGCAGCCATTCCATCCCAGGGGGCGCTGAACCCCTCACCTTGCGCAGCCGCAGGAAGCCGGGAGGAGG
Organism: Streptomyces sp. NPDC044064; assembly: GCF_056434245.1. Classification (NCBI taxonomy): domain Bacteria; kingdom Bacillati; phylum Actinomycetota; class Actinomycetes; order Kitasatosporales; family Streptomycetaceae; genus Streptomyces; species Streptomyces sp. NPDC044064. Next base: position 68,942 of record NZ_JBWKFN010000007.1, on the reverse strand, counting down.
CGGGGGAGCACCGGTGAACTCCTCCTCGACGATTCCCACCGCGGCCATGTCGGCCAGCGAGGGCGCCAGGAAGTCGACCAGCTCCTGGCACGTGGTTTCGATGTCGAGCGTGGTGCCGACGCGCGTGACCGCGGCATCCAGCAAGGCAAGCCGCTGATGGGCGGTCTCCAGGTCGTCCAGATAGCGGCGCAGATTACTGATCTCCACGCCGATCCCGCACAGACACGCATCCTGTCCGGGCAGATCCACCCGGTGATAGACCGCTCGCCAGAGCCTTTGCCCTAGCGGCGAGGAGACTCCTGTCGTTCCTGAGATGGTTGCCTCCCGAGGTTGCCCGTCCGCGAGTACCTCGAACAGGACGTCGTCCGATCTCTGGAGGTCCGGCAGCACTTCCCCGAGCGTTCGCCCCAGGAACGCGGAGGCGGGCAGGCCAGTGACCTTGACCCACGCCGGATTGACGTACAGATGACACAGTTGCGCGTCGAGAACGACGATGGGGGCCAAGGTCCCCTCTACAAGCTGACGCGCCAGAAGGCCATCACCCTCTGGAAAGTGCCACTGCGGCATGGGGCCCTCACCGTTCACAGGTTCCCTCTCGCTGTCATCGCTGGAGCCAATGCATACCCCGTTGATGGAGTGACCTCTCGCTTGAGCGTCCTGCGGGTGGGGCCGCAGGGCTGCCACTGTCCGGCGGCCGGCGCATCGCCCTGATCTGTGCGCTTAACCATCGGTGAGAAAAACCGCCAGTCAGCAATCTTCGTTGCGAACCGCTCAGCCTTCGCTGCGAGAGGTCAATCTTCACCGTGATGGGTGACCACCGGTCACAACACGGCTACAGCACGCACATGCCGCCCTCGCGGCGCGCATCATGCGGGCACGATCCACGAGTCATGGGGGGACCATGAGCAACACCACGCCACCACGACCCGAGTTCACGCCGCCACCCCCGGCCGCACCCGCCGAAGAAGTCCCGCACCAACCTGATCATCATCGGATCGGCAGCCGCCGTGATCGCGGCAGTCATCGGGACCGGCATCGCCGTCGTCAACAGCCGTGACGACAGCGGCAAGCAGGACAGCAAGGCTTCTACCGCGCCGTCGACGGACACAGCCGCCACCGCCGCGGAGGACCCGACCCCGGAGCCGGCGTATGACACCGTCAACGAGAACAGCTTCACCATCAAGCTGAAGACCACGAAGAAGCAGTGCTTCGGCTCCGCCGGCTGCAACCTGACGGTCGAACCGCGCCTGACGTACATGGGTGACAGCGAGGGCATAGACCCGGACGCCATGTATGAGATCACCTACGAGATCCACGGCGACGAGTCCGGGCCGGTCATCGAGACGGCTGAGCTGTCGGATCAGACGAGTCTGAACTACACGCCGTCGATGATCAGCACCGGGTCGTCGGGGACGAAGGTGACGGCGGAGATCACCGACGATTCGACCTCCGGGTAAGGGCTCACGCAGCGGCCCCGCTCCGGATCCCGGGCGGGGCCGTCGTCATGCGATGGGCTCATCGCCGGCGGGTGGCCGTTCTTCGCCTTCGCAGCGCGGTTGCGCGCAATCGCCGTGCACCTGGGAGGCCGCGCAATTTGCCGCAATCCTCGGGCGCCCCCGCGCCATGCCGCGCATTCTGGGAGTCCAACCATCCGGCAGCGGAGGCGACATGGCGCTCAGGTTCATCGGCACGACCAGCGACGACGGCGACTGCCCCACCCTGCACGAGATCGAAGGCACGGACGAAATCCTCGTTCAGGGCGACCGCGAGACCGACCCCGAGCACCTGGTACAGCTGCGGGACGTGAAGCCGTCCGAGACGTTCGTACGCGTCCCCCGCAGCCTGCTCACCCGCTACGCCCCGAGCACCCCGGCGCCCGAGCTGCAGCCGTTCTCGTCGATCGCCCACCTGTTCCGAGAGTTCCGGCACACCGCCTGGCGGTTGGAGACCCGCCGCGGCTACGCCTCCGACCGGCGCAGCCCCAAGTGGGCACGCTGGCAGGCGGGCGAGGACATCGCCGCCGATCCGGCCAACACGTGGCGGGAGAACGTAGCCGAGCAGACTGCGGCCGGGAAGCGGTTCGAGCGCGTGCGCCTGGTCGACGCCCCGCTCACCGACGGGCAGCAGTTCCTGCTCGCCAGCGCGCCGGGCAACTTGGCCGCAGGCGAGGACATCCGCAACCTGACCCGCACGCTGGCCGAGCAGTTGCGGCTGCCCGACTACGACTTCTGGCTCTTCGACTCCCGCGTAGTCGCCCGGTTCGCCTTCGGCGAGGACGACACCACCCTCGGCGTGTACGTCACCGAGGACCCGGCCGAGGTGCTCGCCGCCTGCCAGGCCCGGGACGCCGCTTGGCATCACGCTGTGCCTACGCAGGAGTTCGCTCGGCAGGTAGCTTCGACCGTGTGAGCACAGACTTCCAGACGGCCCGTGAAGCCCTCGGTGCGCGCCTGCGCGAGCTGCGCGCCGAAGCCGGGTTGGAAGGCAAGGAACTCGCTGCCCGCCTCGACTGGCAGACCTCCAAGGTCAGCCGCCTGCAGAACGGCAAGCAGACCCCGACACGCGAAGACCTGACCGCGTGGGCGGGCGCCCTGGACCGGCCGGACGTCGAGTCGGAGCTGCACGGGCTGCTGGCCGGTCTGGACATGAAGCAGCGGAACCGGTCATGGCGCAGGCAGCTGGCCGGCGGACACCGCGGCCGGCAGGAGATCGCTGTACGGCAGACCGAGGCCACATCACTCATCCGCGGCCTTGAGGTGTCCCGGATCCCGGGGTTGTTCCAGACCCCGGAATACGCACGGGTCATCTTCGACGCCAACGCCGAGTTCCGCGGGATCCCGCCGACCACGGACGACGCGGTCGAGAAGCGCATGCGCAGGCAGGAAGCCCTGTACGACCCGGAGAAGACGTTCCGGTTCCTCGTCTGCGAGGCCGCCCTGTATCACCGGCCGTGCCCCGCCGAGGTGATGGCCGAGCAGCTCGACCGGATGTACAACCTCGTCGGTCAGCGACGCATCGAGCTGGGCATCATCCCGTTCGGCGCGCAGCTGCGCCGCACAGCCCCGCACGCGTTCTGGATCTACGACCGCCGGTTGGTCATCGTCGAGACGATCAGCGAGGAACTGTGGCTGACGGGTGACGAGGACTTGGCGCTGTACGAGCGGGCGTGGGACTGGCTCGCCGAGTCCGCCGAGTACGGCGCCCCGGCACGGCGTCTGATCGGCCGTGCACGGGCCTCTCTCGACCTGTCGTAGGCAATCAGCTGCAACCTCCGGAGCAGCTCGCGCAATCCCGCGCAATCGGCGCGCAGCGGCGCAATCGCCCTGCATACGTTCGGGTCATGGCGACACACATCCCCTTCGCCCCAGTGCGTGAGGGCCAGGGCTGGCTCCTGTCCTGCGCCCCCAACCCGGCAGAGGTACGGCGTGCGTGGGACGCCCAACAGCTCGCCGCGATCCCTACCGGCCCCCGCTGGCGGGTCGCCGAGGCGGCGCTGGCGCGATCCCTCGAAGCGATCCGGCGGCTGGGCTCGAACCCCCACGGCCCCGTGCTCGCCGACATCCCCCACGGCCTGACCTGGTGGCTTCTCCCGCCGGGCCTGGCCGACGAACTCGACGACGTCGCCGACCTCACCGTTCGCCCGGCCGACTGGGCTCTTGAGTGCCCGCCCGTCACGCTCTCCCTGGGCGGCCGGTGGTGGCTGGCGCTCCCGGACGGCACCGGCCAGCTGACCGACCCGACACTCCTCGCCGCCGCGTTCGGCCCGGGCGGCTACCGGCCCGAAGCGGAGACACGAGCATGAGCACCGCGACGCAGACAACCCGGTCGAGCCCGTTGGCTCTGTTCCAACTGCCAGCCCCCGCGGCCCTGACCGGCGCCCAGCTGCGCGGCGCGCATTGCGTGTGGTGCGCGGCGGAACTCCACGGTGACACGGCCGTCAGCCTGGAGCCGCGCCACGACAGCGTCAAGGGCGTGCCCGGCCGCTGGTACCCCCGTGGCTGTCGGTCCTGCACCCTCAAGCCGCTCCTGCTGCTGGTGCGAACGCACCCGGGCGAATGCGAGCAGTGCACGGACGACGCCTCTCTGTGCGAGACCCGCCGCGCCCTGCGCGCCCTGGCCTTGGAGCTGCACCGATGAGCCAGACAGGGGAAACAGAGCAGGCCTCGCGAGCAGCTGGCCGGGCCGCCGGGTGCTGCTGGGAGCCATACCTGGGTGGCAAGGCTCGCTGCACGCGGCCGCCGCACGAAGGCCGTAAGCATGTGGACCACTTCACCGGCCGGACGTCCATCGCCGACGTGAAGGGTGTCGAGTGGACCAACTGACCCAGCTCTAGACCCCGTCCCGGCACACAGGCCTCCAGCGTTCCCCACGACGGTGAATCGGGGAGGAAACGGCGCTGGAGAGCAGGGCCGTCTCTACCCGGCCAGGGGCGGCCCTGCAAACAAACGCCAGCCATGCCGGAGCACCCAGTACCCCCAACCGGGGGACATGCATCTACACGAGGAGGAACAACGTGACCGTCGCGTTAGAACGTCCCACCGCAGCCCGCACCCGCGATCCGCAGGAGCTGCTCAACGCGGTCGCACCACACATCACCGAGCTGACCGTCAACGTCTTCGACTCCGGCATGAGCCTGTGGGACCGCGAGATCGCGCTGCTCCTGCGCGACCACACGGTGGTCCGCGACATGGCCGAACGTATCCTCGGCAACGCGGTCATGTACGTCATGGGCTCCATCGAGAACCCCGACCAGCACCTCGGCGTCGGCAAGCTAGTCGACATCGGCGTGCACCAGCTCATCCTCGACACCCCCGTCTGGTGGGGCATCTGCCGCCTCTACAACGGCGGCCGATTCAAGCACCACGCCCCGTTCATCGAACGCCGCCGTGACGGCCTGTGCCTACGCACCGGCGAGTTCCTCCGCTCCCAGGGCTGGCCGATCGACGAGGAGCTGTGGGCCATCGACGGCGCGGACTGCTCCCCGTGCGACGACAAGGTCCCTGACAGCCACTGAGCCCACTACAGTCGCCCCCGCCCTCACGTTCCCCCGGAGGGCGTGGGCTCCCTCGTACCTACGACCAGAGGAACAGAAGTGCCCGTACCGCACGACATCCCCGCCGAGACCGAACTCTGGGACGCCTTCGCCGAGTCGGCGTTCAAGGATGACGCCGAGCCCTCCTTCTGCTGGACCCAGTACGCCGGCCACGGCCCCGGCCCCGACCTGCTCGACACTCCGGAATCGGTGCTGGAGATCGGCTGCGGTACCGGCCGCGCCCTCGCCCACCTCGCCCAGCGGGGCGTCAAGGCCTGCGGCGTCGACCTCTCGCCCCGCATGGTGGAACGAGCCGGGGAGAAGTGGGCACCACTCGGCGTGCGGATCGAGCAGGGTGAGATCCTCGAATGGCTCGCCGCCGACGAGACACGCTACGACGCGGTGTACTCCATCTTCGGCGCGGCCTGGTTCACCGACCCGTCCCGCCTGTTCCCGCTCGTGCGCGAGCGCCTGGTGTCAGGCGGCGTGTTCGTGTTCTCTCAGCCGCCGGCCATCCCGGGCGCCTACGGACCGCAGGGCATGTACAAGGGCGGCTTCGCGGGCAAGGCGATGTTCACCTACCGCTACAGCTATAAGCCCGCGGTGTGGGAGCGGCATCTCCTACGGGCTGGTTTCACCACCGCCGTGGCGATGGTGGTGGAGGCTCCACAGCCTGGGCATATCGGCACGCTCATCGTCCAGGCGCGGGCCTGACTGGCACAATGCCGCCCGCCCTCAACGCTCCCCAGGCGGTCACGAGGACGGGCTACTGGTCATGGGTGGCGCCGCTACCTACATCGCCAACCGCAACCCCGCCCTAGCGGCGGCGATCGTGGTCGACACCGGGGTGGTCGGCCTGCTGATCATCATGCTGCAGGGCAGCAACGACAACAAGCAGTGAGCGCAAGCGGCCGTGGCCTGCGGGTCCGCCTGATCATGACCTCGGCCGACTTCGCGCGTCACCTACGCCTGCGACCGGCTGGAAGAGACGCTGGGCGATCCTCATCCAATCCTTCCCCGGTGTCCGGTAGCCACGTCACCGCGGCCTCCCTCTCCGGCGACAACCAGCAGCAGGAGGTCTCCACCGGACCGTGCGCGAGAAGGGGTACGAGCGCGTAACCTCGCGGTCGAGGGCACCTGGCGCGGTCGCTTCGGGCTGAGGAAGCAGTGGGTCCACCGCACACACTGACACGACCGTGCCCGGACGCCGCGACGACGACCGGGCACATTGCTGCACGCAACACGATCAGACGATGAACCCCCGCGCCTCGCACATCGCCCACTGGTGGTCCTGGTAGGCGATCCCGGGTGCGCCACCTGAGCCGACCGCCGCGCGGAGCTGCCCCTCAGGTTGGCAGTCCGCTCCTCGACATGTGGCTCGCCAAGAAGGCACGCGACCTTGAGGAGAGCACGATTCAGGGGTACAAGAACGCACTGGTTCACGCACACGAGTACCTGGGACAACTTCGCGTACAGGAGCTGACCGAGGATCAGGTCGAGTCGATGGCCGCCTTGCTGCTCGTAGCGGCGCGGCGGGAAGACCCGAGCGGCATCAGGCCGAGCGCGGCCAGCGGGGTGCTCTCACGCCTCAAGGAAGCCCTCGGCCGGACCGTCGTGCGCAAGCTCGTTCACCCGAATGTCGCCGAGTACGTGCAGATCCCCCGCAAGGCATGGAAGGGAGACCGGCGCTCCAACAAGCGGCCCATGCCGTGGAATGTCGTCGAGGTCAAGGACTTCCTGGTAGGCATCAGGGGCGACCGCCAGTTCGCCGTCCTCATGCTGAGCCTGATGGGGCTGCGTCCGGCCGAGGTGGCCGGCCTGCGCTGGGAGGACGTCGATGTCGACGCAGGCACGCTGTCCATCGCCAGACACTCGAACGATGATCGCGAACAGCCGGGTCTTGGAGAAAGACACCAAGACAGAAGCCGGCGAGCGCGTCCTGCCGCTACCGGAACCCGTCCGGCGGGCCCTGATCGCCTTCAAGGCCCTGCAGGAGATCGAGCAGATGTCCCTGGGCGGCTACTGCCTGCCGTCCGGCTACATGTTCGTCGACCACCTCGGGCAGCCGCTGACAACTCGCCATCTGCGTGAGAGCGCCTACTCCCTGATGCGATCGCTTGGGATGCGGCAGGTGCGGCTGTACGACGCTCGCCACAGCTGCCTGACGTTCCCGGCGGTCAATGGAGTCGAGGACGCCGTCCTGGCGGCGTGGGCGGGGCGTCCTTCACGGAGCGCGTCTACGTCCATCCGAGCCCGGAAGATCTGCGGGCTGCTTCCGATCACCTCACGGTCCTCTTGGGCTTCGGCGAGGAGCCAGCGGCCTGAGCGCCGTTTGTGAGAGATCACCGCTGAGGGAGGCCTAAAAGGCGCCTCTGAGCTGCCACTTATTCGCGATCACTAGCATGTGCACCCATTCTAACGTCACGTACGTCCTGTACATTTTTTACAGAAGCGAGGCCGCACCGGCCCTGTCGCGACGAAGGGGTATGCCCATGACCCGACTGTCCGCCCGTCACGTCCTGCCCGAGTTCACCGAGCGCACGAGCACGGGCCACCGCACGCTCGACCCCTACTCGAAGCTGTTCGAGAACCGGGTCGTCTTCCTCGGGACACCGCTCGACGACACGGCGGCGACCGACGTCATCACACAGTTCATGCACCTCGAACACACGGCCCCGGACCGGGACATCACGCTGTACGTCAACTGCCCGGGCGGCTCGTTCAGCGCGATGACGGCGGTCTACGACACGATGCGGTACGTCACCTGCGACGTGGAGACCTACTGCCTGGGCCAGGCCGCCTCGGCCGCCGCGATACTGCTCGCGGCAGGAACCCCGGGGAAGCGGTTCACGCTGCCGAACGCACGCATGGTGCTCGAACAGCCCGCGATGCCCGAGCCGGCCGAGGGGCAGCCGAGCGACCTGGTCATCCAGGCCGACGAGTTGGCCCGGACCCGCTCCCTCATGGAGGAGATGCTGGTCCTGCACACCGGGCGCACCCCGGAACAGGTCCGACAGGACCTGGAGCGGAAGCTGGTGCTGGACGCGCCGGGCGCACTGGCGTACGGCCTGGTGGACGGCGTGGTCCCGAGCCGCAGGGGCACCCCCGGCGCACAGCACGCGGGGTGAGCCGGCCGATGCTGCCACCGGAGCTTCCGCCGCTGCCCGCCCTGACGCGTGCCGAGGGCGAGTTGATCGACCGTTACCTGGAGGCGGTCGACCTGCTGGGCCGGATCAACCCGGCGCAGTCCGGGGACACCTACCGCGGGCTGCGCGCGGCGCAGGCCCTGGTGCGCAAGGCGTCCGAGCTGCGCGACGCACTCGCCCTCATGCACCAGCGCGGCGAGACGCAGCTGCATGGGGACACGCTGGCAAGGGCGTTGAGGGTGCTCGACGGCGAGCGCCGCACCGCTCGCGTCGTGCTCCCGCCGGACTGCGTGGGCTGATCCGGACGCTCGACCGGCCCGACGGGACCAACGCGTCGACGGACCCGTCGGAGCCGGACTCGAAACGGCCCGAACGATGTACCCCCGGCCGGCGTATCTTCCGAACTTTTTCCGGGTCTCCCGGCTTGCGCAGCACGCCGGTTGAAGGTCGGCGGGAAAGTGCTTCTTCCCAGGTCCGGGGCTACGCCCGGGATCTGACGGTGCCTCGAACACAGCAGCGTCCACCCGAACGGGTGAGTGGTGAGTAACGCCACAAATCCCCGATTCCATTGGGATTTTCCGACTCCTGTGAGTGAAGATCCCTGTCTGACGACAAGACCCCGCCACCGCGGCGGGGCGATCCGGGCGGACGCCGAGTCCTGCCGCCGCCCTGGATGACCGGTCGACAGGAGTGGATCGGCAGGAGTGGAGGACCCAAGCAAGCCGGGTCGCCGGAACGGACGTTCGTCGCACAGACGGGCGGCCGCACCGAGCAGCCCTTGGGGTGAAGCCGCAGCGATGCGGCCGGGCAACTTCGCCAGCCCGAATCCGACAGGTCATCCTTCACAGGCGGCTGACGAAGGGTTGCGCATGACTGCGCTCAATCGTGTCCCGTCGCTCATGGCCCGGGCCGGTACGGCCTCGGCCCTCACCCTCGCCGCCGTGGGCGGCTCGATCGTGGTGCCGGGCCTCGCCACCGACGCCTCGGCCGCCGGCACGGCGGCGAAGGCACTCCAGGTCGCGGCCTCCAAGAAGGGTGCCCCGTACGCATGGGGGGCCACCGGGCCGCGCCGCTTCGACTGCTCGGGGCTGACCCTCTACTCGTTCAAGAAGGCGGGCAAGAAGCTGCCGCGCACGGCCGCTCAGCAGTACAACAAGACGCATCACATCTCGGCCGGCAACCGCAGGGCCGGCGACCTGGTGTTCTTCCACTCGGGTTCGAGCGTCTACCACGTCGGCATCTACGCCGGGAAGGGCAAGATCTGGCACGCGCCGAAGACCGGGGCCGTGGTGCGACTGGAGAAGATCTGGAGCAGGAGCGTCTGGTACGGCCGGGTCAGCTGACCCGGGCTCAGGGCAGGAGCGGCTCCAGCAGCAGGGCCGCTCCCAGCACCGTGAGCGCCGCCCCGGTGCCCGTCCGCAGCATGCGGGCGGCCCGGGGCCGGCGCAGCCACCGGCCGAGGCGGTCCACCAGCAGGGCCACCACCTGGAACCAGGCCAGCGCCAGCGTGCAGACGATCAGCGCGAGCAGCAGCGTCCTGGGGAGCGCGGAGCCGCCGGACGGCACGAACTGGGGCAGCAGGCTGAGGAAGGTCAGCGATGCTTTCGGGTTGAGGACGTTGGTGACGAAGCCCTGCCGCAGCGGGTGCCCGGCCGACGGTGCCGCCTCGACGGAATCGGTGGCGGGCCGCCGCAGCGACCACAGGGTCCGCACGCCGAGCTGCAGCACATAGACGCCGCCCAGGAGCTGCAGCGCGCGGAAGAGCGCGGGGACGGCCACCAGCACGGCCGCGACTCCGGCCACCGCCAGCGTGGTGTGCACGAGGAGGCCGCCCGCGATGCCGAGCCCGCAGACCGCGCCGGCGCGGCGGGAGACCAGGGCGTTGCGTACGACCACCGTGAAGTCGGCGCCCGGCATGGCGACGAGTCCGGCGGCGATCCCGGTGAAGGCGATGAGCTGTCCGTCCATACCGCCAGCGTGCACGGAGCCGGCCTTCAGCAGGTATTTCGAATGAACATGGTCTGTCTTAAGCAGTGCTTTAGGCTGGTCCCATGTACGACCCCACACGGCTGGCCGCGCTGGTCGCCGTGGCGGAGGCGGGCTCCATCACACGGGCCGCCGACCGGCTCGGCTACACACCGCCCGCGCTATCCCAGCAGCTGGCCAAGCTGGAGCGGGAGGCGGGCACGGCGTTGCTCGTACGGCATCACCGCGGGGCCCGGCTGACCGAGGCGGGCGAGGTGCTGGTGGCGCGGGCCCGGAGAGTTCTTGACGAGCTGGAGCAGGCCCGGCACGAACTGGCCCGGCTGACCGGTCTGTCGGGCGGGGTGCTGCGGCTCGGCACCTTCCCGACCGCGGGCGTCCATCTGCTGCCGCCGGCGCTGAGCGCGTTCCGCCGGGCACACCCGGACGTCGAGCTGTCGGTCGCCGACTACGACCCGCCGGCCGGGGTCGCCGCGGTGGCGGCCGGCGAGGTGGATCTGGCGCTGACCCACGCCTACGACCCGGGCGAGGGCGCCGCGGTACCGGCCTCGGTCGGTCTGGAGCCGGTCCTGGTGGAGGAGCTGGTGCTGGTGACGGCACCGGGTCATGCGCTGAGCAGCGCCTCGTCCCGGCTGCCGCTGGAGCAGCTGGCCGGGCAGCCGCTGATCAGCATGGCCCCGCACCATCCGGCCCGACGGGAGGTGGAGGCCCTGCTCGCCGAGGCGGGCGCCACTCCTGCGCTGCTGGTGCCGACCCCTGGATATGCCGTGGTGTGCGCGCTGGTCAGCGCGGGGCTCGGGGTGGCCGTCGTACCGGAGATGGTGGCGCGGACCGCGGTGACTCCCGTCGGGGTGCGGCCGCTGGAGGCGGGACGGCTGCGCCGTACGATCTCGGTCGCCTTCCGGCCCGACGAGGTCGCTCCGGCGGCGGAGGCGTTCCGGGCCCTGCTGCACGGGGCGTTCGGCCGCGCCCGGCAGACTCCGGTGCGTGAGCGGCCGTCACGGTGAACCGTCGCCCGGCCGAATTGGGGTGGCCTTCTGCATCCGAAGCGGTTCAGCAGGGGCGGGCGGGGACCGGCTAGAGCTCGGGCTGGCCTGCCGTCACCGGCTCGGCCGGGACGGCCCAGGGGAGTTCGATGGAGACCGTCTTGCCGCCCTCGCGGGTGGGGCGCACGCGGAGCTTGCCGCCGCACTCGGCGGTGAGCCAGCGGATGATGACCATGCCGCGCCCGTTGTCCTGCTGGACGGCGGCGGGCAGTCTCTTCGGAAAGCGCGGATGGCTGTCCGTGACACCGATGCGCAGATGTTCGTCACGGTCCAGCGCGATGTCGACCGTGAAGGTGGGTGACTGTCCGAAGGTGTGCTGTACGGCATTGGTGGCCAGCTCGGAGACGATGAGCCGCACGGTGTCGGCCGCTTCGGTGTCCGACGGCAGCCCCCACTCCTCGAGGGTTCCCACCACGTAGGAGCGGGCCGCGGAGACCGAGGCGGGATCGCTCGGCAGAGTGACGGATGCTTCCAGATGGTCTGCCATGGCGACGTCGTCCCTTTCCCACGGGACCGCAGTCCGACGAGGAGCGGATGGTTCGAGTACGGTCCCGGAATGGTGCTTGTTCGCCAGACTGCCATCACCGGGCCGGTCAGGGGAGCGATCCACCAAGATATGCATATATCTGTCGCTCAAAGCGGTGAACTCTGCGACGCGAGAGCGTATTTGGGCGGCCCGGAAGGAGTAAGGAGTAATCCATGCAGAACGGTCCCGCGGTGCGGCGTCGCAAATTGGGCGCCGAACTGCGTGCACTGCGTACCGGGGTGGGGCTCACCAGCGGTGAGGCGGCCCGTCTCGTGGGCTGGCACCAGTCGAAGGTGAGCCGCATCGAAACCGGCGCCAGCGGGGTGAAACCGGCCGACGTGCGGTTACTCCTCGATGCCTACGGGGAACGGGACGGCCAACTGCGTGAGTTGCTGATGATGTTGGCGGGTTCGGAGGAGGCGGGCGGGCGCAGCCGCTGGTGGCACGCCTACCGTGGCATCCTGCCGTCCACCTACCGCGATTTCATCAGCCTGGAGTCGCAGGCGACCGGGATGCGCACCCTGGAGACCACGGTGGTTCCCGGCCTTCTTCAGACGCCCGAATACGCCCGCGCGGTCACCCGCGCGGCCCTGGACGGGGTGGACACGGAGCGGCTGGACGCGCTGGTGGAGGTGCGGCTGGCCAGGCAGGACGTGCTGCGCTCCGATCCACCGCTGGAGCTGAGTGCCGTGCTGGACGAGGCGGTGCTCAGGCGCGAGATCGGCGGGCCGGAGGTCATGGCGCGGCAGCTGGCCCGGCTGGTCGAGTGCGCCCGCCTGCCCCAAGTGCGCCTCCAGGTGCTCCCGTTCGCCTCCGGTGCGCATGTCGGCCTGACCGGGCCTTTCGTTATTTTCTCATTTCAGAGCACTTCCGATCTGGATGTGGTTGTTCTCGACCAGTTGACGAGTAGCCTCTACCTGGAACGGAAAGAAGACCTCAAGGCCTACCTGGAGGCCTTCAACACCCTCCAGATCCACGCCCTTTCACCCGAGGAATCGTTGGATTACATCGCCGGGATAGGTGACGGCGCGTAAGGAGGCACCATGCCAGCACTGCCTCGGAACGTCCCTGCCAGTACCGATCTGCACGACGTGCGCTGGCTGCGCAGCAGCTACAGCACGGGAGCCAACAACTGTGTGGAGACGGCCCGGCCGCACTCCGGCCGCTGGGCCGGACTGCTCGCCGTGCGCGACTCCAAGAAGCCGGCCGGACCCGCGCTGCTCTTCTCCCCCGGGAGCTGGGCGGGGTTCGTGACCGCGCTCCGATGATCCCGTTCCCACCCGACCGGACCGACCCCTACTGATCAGATCCGATCACTTTCGTGCGATGCCCGGCCGTGTCACGCCGACTCATGGTCGCGTCTCGCCGATCACACGTACAGCGCGTTCGATCTCGGCCCCTGAGAGGTCCGCGCGGGCGGTCAGCCTCAGCCGTGAGATGCCGTCGGGCACGGAAGGAGGACGGAAGCAGCCCACGGCCAGGCCTGCCGTACGGCAGTCGGCCGCCCAGCGCACGGCCTGCTCCGGGGACGGAGCCCGCACCGAGACCACCGCGGCGTCCGGACGCACCGCTTCCAGACCCGCGGCGGTCAGGCGTGCATGCAGTTCGGCGGCGACCCCACGGGCCCGTTCCGCCCGTGCCGGTTCGCGCCGCAGCAGCTGCAGCGCCGCCAGCGCGGCGCCGGCGGCCGCGGGCGCCAGACCCGTGTCGAAGATGAACGTCCGGGCCGCGTTGACCAGATGGTCGATCACCCGGGCCGGACCCAGCACCACCCCGCCCTGGCTGCCCAGCGACTTGGAGAGCGTGGCCGTGACGACCACGTCCCCGGCACCCGCGAGACCGGCCGCGTGCGGGGCGCCCCTGCCGCCGTCGCCCAGTACTCCGAGACCGTGGGCGTCGTCCACGACCAGCCCCGCGCCGTGCTCCCGGCACGCCTCGGCCAGCGCGGCCAGCGGGGCCGCGTCCCCGTCGACGGAGAACACGGTGTCGGAGACGACGATCGCCTCTCCGCCGTGCGTGCCCAGCGCCTTGTCCACGGCCTCCGGGTCGGCGTGCCCGACCACCTGCGTGGTACCCCGGGCGAGCCGGCAGCCGTCGATGAGCGAGGCGTGGTTGCCCGCGTCGGACAGGATCAGGGAGCCGTGCGGGCCCAGCGCGGTGACCGCGGCGAGGTTCGCGGCATAACCGGATGAAAACACGAGAGCCGCCTCGAACCCGCAGAAGTCGGCCAGTTCGTGCTCCAGCTCGGTGTGCAGCTCGGTGGTGCCGGTGACCAGCCGGGAACCGGTGGCGCCGCCGCCCCAGGTCCGGGCGGCACGGGCCGCCCCTTCGACGACCTCGGGGTGGTGGGCGAGGCCCAGATAGTCGTTGCTCGCCAGATCCAGCAGCGGCGAGTCGGCGGGGCGCGGGCGCAGGGTCCGTACGAGTCCGGCGCGGCGACGCGCCTCGGCCTGCTCGTCGATCCAGCCGAACGCCATGGGTCCTCCGGGGCTTTTGTAGGTAGCGGACAGACCCTAGCGGCACGGCCGACCACCCAGGGTGTGGCAATACCCACACGGTGATCCGTCTCCGTTGTGCAAACTCTCCTTGGCCGGAAGCGGTCCCGTAGGACAGGATCGGACCTCATGGACCTGCTGAACACGCTGGTGGACAAGGGGCTGCGGCGCGAGCTGCCGACCCGTGAGGAAGCACTCGCCGTGCTCGCCACCTCCGACGACGACCTGCTCGATGTGGTGGCCGCGGCCGGCAAGGTGCGCCGGCACTGGTTCGGCCGGCGCGTGAAACTCAACTACCTGGTCAACCTGAAGTCCGGGCTGTGCCCGGAGGACTGCTCCTACTGCTCCCAGCGGCTGGGCTCCAAGGCCGACATCCTCAAGTACACCTGGCTCAAGCCCGACCAGGCCTCCCAGGCCGCCGCGGCGGGCCTGGCCGGGGGCGCCAAGCGCGTCTGCCTGGTGGCCAGCGGGCGCGGCCCGACGGACCGGGACGTGGACCGGGTCTCCGAGACCATCAAGGCCATCAAGGGCCGGAACGAGGACGTCGAGGTGTGCGCCTGCCTCGGTCTGCTCTCCGACGGCCAGGCCGAACGGCTGCGCGAGGCGGGCGCGGACGCCTACAACCACAACCTGAACACCTCCGAGGCCACGTACGGGGACATCACCACCACCCACACGTACGCCGATCGGGTGGACACGGTGCAGAAGGCGCACGCCGCCGGTCTGTCCGCCTGCTCGGGTCTCATCGCCGGTATGGGTGAGACCGACGAGGACCTGGTGGACGTCGTCCTGTCGCTGCGCGAGCTGGACCCGGACTCCGTTCCGGTGAACTTCCTCATCCCGATGGAGGGCACCCCGCTCTCCGCGGAGTGGCACCTCACCCCGCAGCGCTGCCTGCGCATCCTCGCGATGGTCCGCTTCGTCTGCCCCGACGTCGAGGTGCGCATCGCAGGCGGCCGCGAGGTCCACCTGCGCACGATGCAGCCGCTCGCGCTGAACCTGGCCAACTCCATCTTCCTCGGCGACTACCTGACCAGCGAGGGACAGGCCGGCAAGGCCGACCTGGAGATGATCGCGGACGCCGGGTTCGAGGTGGAGGGCGCCGGCGAGGTGACGCTGCCGGAACACCGGGCGACGGCGGGCGGGTGCGGCTCGCACGCCGACGCGGGGTGCGGGTCGCACGAGGAGGCCGGGTGCGGATCCGTCTGCGGTTCGCACGAAGGAGCGGACGCGCACGGTACGGCGTCCGTGCCGGCCACGAACGAGGCGCGGACCGACCTGGTCGCCGTCCGCCGCCGGGGCGCCGGAACGGACCTCGCGCCCAATGCCTGACCCGTCCGGCCTGAGTGTGCCCGAACTGCTGGAGCTGGACCGCCGGCACGTGTGGCATCCGTACGGTCCGATGCCCGGGCGTGCCGAACCGCTCGTCGTGGAGTCGGCGAGCGGGGTCCGGCTGCGGCTCGCGGACGGCTCGGGTGAACTCGTCGACGGCATGTCCTCGTGGTGGTCGGCGATCCACGGCTACAACCACCCGGTCCTCAACGAGGCGGTGCGCGAGCAGCTGGGGCGGATGAGCCATGTGATGTTCGGCGGGCTCACCCACGAGCCCGCCGTACGGCTGGCGAAGCTCCTTGTCGACTTGTCGCCGGACGGCCTGGAGCATGTGTTCCTGGCCGACTCCGGATCGGTGTCGGTCGAGGTCGCCGTGAAGATGTGCCTGCAGTACTGGCGCTCGCTCGGCCGCCCGGGCAAGCAGCGGCTGCTGACCTGGCGCGGCGGCTACCACGGCGACACCTGGCAGCCGATGTCGGTCTGCGACCCCGAGGGCGGGATGCACGAACTGTGGACCGGCGTGCTCCAGCGCCAGGTGTTCGTGGGCCCGCCTCCGGCCGAGTACGAGGAGTCGTACGCACAGGAGTTGCGCGCGGCCATCGAGCGGCACGCCGACGAGCTGGCCGCGGTGATCGTGGAGCCGGTGGTGCAGGGCGCGGGTGGGATGCGGTTCCACCCCCCCGCGTATCTGCGGGTGCTGCGCGAGGCGTGCGACGCGCACGACGTGCTGCTGGTGTTCGACGAGATCGCCACCGGGTTCGGCCGCACGGGTGCGCTGTTCGCGGCGGACCACGCGGGTGTCACACCGGATGTGATGTGCGTGGGCAAGTCGCTGACCGGCGGCTATCTGACGCTGGCGGCGACGTTGTGCACGCCCCGGGTCGCGGACGGCATCTCGCAGGGCGAGGTACCGGTGCTCGCCCATGGACCGACCTTCATGGGCAATCCGCTGGCGGCGGCCGTGGCCTGCGCCTCCATCGAGCTGCTGCGCGGGCAGGACTGGCGGTCGGAGGTCGGGCGGATCGAGGCGGGCCTGCGCGCGGGCCTGGCTCCGGCCGCGGACCTTCCCGGTGTCAAGGACGTCCGCGTCCTCGGCGCCATCGGGGTCGTCCAGCTCGACCACGAGGTGGACATGGCCGCGGCCACCCGGGCCGCGGTGCGGGAGGGCGTGTGGCTGCGCCCGTTCCGCGACCTGATCTACACGATGCCGCCGTACGTCACGGACGACGCGGATGTGGCACGGATCGCACGCGCGGTGTGCGCCGCGGCGCGGGAGGGATGAGATGCCGGTACTGGTGATCACGGGGACGGGCACGGAGGTCGGCAAGACGGTCACGACCGCGGCCGTCGCCGCCGCCGCGCTCGCGGCCGGGCAGTCGGTGGCCGTGCTGAAGGCGGCGCAGACGGGGGTACGGCCGGACGAGCGCGGTGACGCGGACGAGGTGGCCCGGCTCGCCGGGCCCGTCACGGCCACCGAACTGGCGCGGTTCCCGGAGCCGTTGGCTCCCGGTACCTCGGCCCGGCGGGCCGGGATGGCCCCGGTGCATCCGCACGAGGTGGCCGAGGCCGCGGCCAAGCTGGCCACCGAGCACGATCTGGTGCTGGTCGAGGGGGCGGGCGGGCTGCTCGTACGGTTCGACGCGGCGGGCGGGACGCTGGCGGACGCGGCCCGGCTGCTGAGCGCTCCGGTGCTGGTCGTGGCCTCCGCCGGGCTCGGCACACTGAACACCACGGAACTGACGGCCCGTGAACTGAGCTCGCGCGAGCTGGAGCTGGCCGGCGTGGTGATCGGCAGCTGGCCCGACGCCCCCGACCTCGCCTCCCGCTGCAACGTCATGGACCTGCCGGAGGTGGCCGCCGCCCCGCTGCTCGGCGCACTGCCCGCAGGGGCCGGGGCACTCCCGCCCGCCGACTTCCGTACGGCTGCATCGCAGTGGCTGGCCCCGCGCCTGTACGGGTCGTGGGACGCGGAGGCGTTCCGGATCCGGGAGGCGCCCTGACGGAGGGGTTCCGGGTGTGGGAGGCGCCCCGGGGCGTGTCCGGCGGATCAGGCCGGAGTCGTCCCGGGGCCCGGCACACGCTCGAATCCGCCGGACGCCCCTGGTCGGTGCCCGGTGAGGCGTCGAGGAGGCATACCGGTTCGATCCGTGAGCGGATGCCCGGACGGGCGAAGACTCCGCGCAGATGGTGGTCGGGACGACTGGGGCGCGGACTTCGAGGCCGACGGCTACGGCTCCTCGGGGCTGTTGACCACTTCGAGTCGGTGGCCGGGGTGAACCACGGCACCTCGGCGGAGCTGAGCGGGGCGGCCGGCGTCGACGTCGGCTGCGTCTCGCACACCGACATGAACAACGACCACGGCGTCTACGAACAGGTGGACGACTTCCTCTCGTGAGGCGTGACTCGTTCGGCGGGGGTGCGACGGGGGCGTACGGGGGACAATCTCCGTAGGCCCGTCCTCCGGGAGGTTGCCATGCGGCTGTCGTCGGCCGGTTCCGGCAAGGTGGCGCAGAGTCCCGTCCACCACCCGCTGTTCGCCCGTTACTACGCCCGGTTCAGTGTGGCCGCGGAGTCCCGGCTCGGGATGGCCGGGGTGCGCGAGCGGCTGCTCGCGGGGCTGTCCGGGCGGGTGATCGAGATCGGCGCGGGCAACGGGCTGAACTTCACCCACTACCCGGCGGCGGTCGCGGAGGTCGTGGCGATCGAACCGGAGCCGCTGCTGAGACGGTTGGCGCTGCAGTCGGCGCGGCACGCCGAGGTGCCGGTCGACGTGGTGCCGGGGGCGGCGGAGGGGCTGCCCGTCAAGAGCGAGGCCTTCGACGCGGTCGTGCTGTCGCTGGTGCTGTGCAGCGTGCGGGACGTGCCCCGGGCCCTGGCCGAGGCACGGCGGGTGCTCAGGCCCGGCGGCGAGGTGCGGTTCTTCGAGCACGGCCGGGGCGGCGGCCGGATGATGACGCTGACCCAGCGCACCCTGGACCGGAGGCTGTGGCCGGCGCTCAACGGTGGCTGCCACCTGTCCCGGGAGCCGGTGGCCGCGCTGCGCGAGGCCGGGTTCGAACTCGGCCCGCTGCGGCGGATGCTGGTGCCGGAGAAGGGTCCGAAGCTGCCCGCCTCGTACTGCGTGCTGGGGACCGCCTGGCGGCCGGACGAGCCGGTCCGGCGCTGATCACAGGCTCCAGCGGCGCAGTTCCCCGGCGATGTCGTCGATGCTCGCCTCGCCGTTCTTGACCAGCCGTGCGAGATCGCGGACCTGCTCGGGTGTGGTGACGACCTTCAGGCCGCTGGCGACCAGATAGGCGTAGGCCACGGCCGAGGCGAACAGCGCGTTGGAGCGCTCCAGCGCGGGCACGTGGATGAGCAGCTGGAGCAGGGCCGCGGCGCGGGCGTGCGGGGTGTCGTAGACGGGCACGTCGAATATCTCGGCCCGGTGCCGGGCGACGGCGGCGACCAGCGCGCCCCAGTCGGTGACCTGCGGATCCCCGGGGGTCCCGCGTTCGGCGAGCATGAGCAGCCAGGCGAGGTCGATGCTGAGATCGTTCAAGGGATCAGCTGCGCCCCACGCCGGAGTCGGTGCCGCGCGTCTCGGCGAACTCCTCGGCGAACACGGACTCGTACTGCTTCATGAAGTCGGCCGCAGCGTCCACGAAGGTGCGACCGGCCTCCCCCGCGTCCTGTCTGACCAGCTCTTCGATGTAGCGGTTGACACTCATGCCGCGGGCCAGGGCGCGCTCGCGGGCCGCGCGGGCGGTGTCCTCGTCCACGCGCACGTTCAGCTGGGTCTTCGCCATGCTTCGACGCTAGCGCCGAGATGCTAGCAACGGCAAGGGCCACCGGGCGGAAGGTGCCCCTTACACGGTCTCCGAGTCCTCGGCCCCAGGGGGGATTCCGGCTGTGCGAAGGGTCACACTAGGCTCGGCCCCGACCATGAGTCGGGACGTCCAGGCGACCGGGAGGCGGTCTTGTCCACACCTGCTTCGGAGTACGCGCCGGGCCGGGCGCCGGACGGCGGGGTCGCCGCCCGTGCCCGCGGGCTGACCAAGGCGTACGGCTCGGGCGAGACGGCCGTGCTCGCCCTGGACTCGGTCGACGTGGACATCGCACGTGGCCGGTTCACCGCCGTGATGGGTCCCTCGGGCTCGGGGAAGTCCACGCTGATGCACTGCCTTGCCGGACTGGACGACGTGTCGGCCGGTCAGGTCTGGGTCGGCGACACGGAGATCACCGGACTGAAGGACCGCGAGCTGACCCGGCTGCGGCGGGACCGGATCGGGTTCATGTTCCAGTCGTTCAACCTCATCCCGACGCTGAACGCGGCCGAGAACATCACGCTGCCCATGGACATCGCGGGCCGCAGACCCGACGAGAAGTGGCTGGACCAGGTCATCGACACCCTCGGGCTGCGCGGACGGCTGACCCATCGCCCGGCGCAGCTCTCGGGCGGCCAGCAGCAACGGGTCGCCTGCGCGCGGGCGCTGGCCTCCCGGCCCGAGCTGATCTTCGCCGACGAGCCGACCGGCAACCTGGACTCGCGGGCCGGACTGGAGGTGCTGGGCTTCCTGCGCAGCGCCGTTGACGACCTGGGGCAGACCGTCGTCATGGTCACCCACGACCCGGGCGCCGCCGCCCACTCCGATCTGGTGCTCTTCCTCGCCGACGGGCGGATCGTGGACCGGATGGAGCGGCCGACCGCGGATGCCGTACTGGAGCGGATGAAGGCGTTCGACGTGGTGCGCGGACGGCTCGGCGACGACAGCATCGCCCTGGAGGACTGACCCGGTGCTCAAGGCGACCTTGAGGAGCTTCCTCGCGCACAAGGGCCGGCTGGCGCTGTCCGCGCTGGCGGTCGTCCTGTCCGTCGCGTTCGTCGCGGGCAGCCTGATCTTCTCCGACACCGTCACCCGTACCTTCGACCGGCTCTTCGCCTCGACCTCCGCCGATGTGACGGTCGAGCCGAAGCAGGACCTGAGGTCCCCGGTGCCCAGCGGCGCGGTGCAGACCGTGCCCGCGGCCCTGAAGGGGCAGGTGGCGAAGGTCGACGGGGTCGCCGCGGTGCACGCGGACGTGTCGGTGCAGAACGTGGTGGTGGTCGACGGCCACAACAGGTCGGTCGGCCCGACCACCGGTGCCCCGACGATCGCCACCTCCTGGTACGTCACCCACCGCAGCCCGGTGAAGCTGACCTCCGGTCATGCGCCGGACGGCGCGGGCGAGGCACTGCTGGACGCGGACACCGCCGACAAGAAACACGTGCGGATCGGCGACACGCTGACCGTCCAGGCGCAGCCGGGCACCTTCCGGGTCCGGGTCGTCGGCATCGCCACGTTCACCACCACCAACCCGGGCGCGGCTCTGGTCTTCCTGGACCCGGCGGTCGCCGCCCGCGAGCTGCTCGGCTCCGCCGACCGGGCCACCAGCATCTCGGTGGACGCGGCCGGGGGCGTGAGCGACCCGGAGCTCAAGCGCCGGGTCGGCGAGGCCGTCGGCGCCGGCACCTACGACCTGAAGACCGCCGACGAGCAGGCCAAGTCGGCCGCGGCCGACCTCGGCGGATTCCTGGACGTCATCAAGTACGTGATGCTGGGCTTCGCCGGCATCGCCGTGCTCGTGGGCATCTTCCTGATCGTCAACACCTTCTCCATGCTGATCGCCCAGCGCACCCGTGAACTGGGCCTGCTGCGAGCCCTGGGCGCCGACCGGCGGCAGGTGCGGCGGTCGGTGCTCACCGAGGCGGTGCTGCTCGGTGTCGTCGGCTCCACGCTGGGCCTCGCGGCCGGGATCGGCCTGGCGTTCGGGCTGATCCGGCTGATGAGCTCGTTCGGTATGAACCTGAAGGCCACGGAGATGGTCATCGGCTGGGCGACGCCCGTCGCGGCGTACGCCGTCGGTGTCGGCGTCACCTTCGTCGCCGCGTACCTGCCCGCGCGGCGCGCCGCGGCCGTCTCGCCGATGGCGGCCCTCGCGGACGCCGAAGTCGCCGGCGTGGGCAAGCCGTTGAAGGTGCGGGCGATCGTCGGATCCGTGGTCGGGGCGGCCGGCGCGGCCGCGCTGGCCGGGTGCGCGGCGGCCACGAAGACCGCCTCGGCGGCCTCCCTGCTGGGCCTCGGCGTGGTGCTGACGCTGATCGCGACCGTGATCGCGGGGCCGCTGCTGGTACGCCCGGTGATCCGGGTGCTCGGCGGTGCCTTCCCCGCTCTGTTCGGATCGGTCGGCCGGATGAGCCAGCGCAATGCCCTGCGCAATCCGCGCCGTACCGGCGCCACGGCGGCCGCGCTGATGGTGGGTCTCGCGCTGGTCGGCGGGATGTCGGTGGCGAGCGCCTCCATGTCCGCGTCGTTCGACCGGCAGATCGACAAGACGCTGGGCGCCGACTTCACCGTCCAGAACACCAACTTCCTGCCGTTCACCCGGGAGATCACCGACAAGGTCCGTGGCACCGAGGGTGTACGGCTCGTCGTACGGCAGCGCTTCGCACCCGTGGCCGTACGCCTGCCCGACGGCAAGCGGGTGGAGACGACCGCCGCCGGCTACGACCCCCAGGTGGACGAGGTCGCCCATGTCACCTACGCAGCCGGGAGCAGCGCGGCGGCCCTCGCGGACGGCGGCCTCGGCATGGACGTCACCTTCGCCAGGGATCACCACGTGCGCCTGGGCAGCACGCTTCCCGTCGAGTTCCCCGGCGGCCGCACGACCGAGATGAGGGTCGGCGCCCTCACCGACCAGGGCGGCAGCGGCGGATTCGGCATGCAGGGCGGGCTGTTCTTCGGCATCGCCACCGTGGAGAAGTACGTGCCCGGCGGCCAGGACGCCGCGCTCTACGTCGACAAGGCCGCCGGCACCGGCGCGGACCGGCTGCGCTCCCGGCTGGAGCGGACGCTGAAGCCCTATCCGCAGGTCCAGGTGCGCGACCAGGCCGACTACAAGAAACTCGTCCACGACCAGATCGCCGTGCTGCTCTACCTCGTGTACGCGCTGCTCGGACTCGCGATCGTCATCGCCGTGCTCGGCGTGGTCAACACCCTCGCCCTGTCGGTGGTGGAGCGAACCCGGGAGATCGGGCTGCTGCGCGCGATCGGTCTCGGCCGGCGGCAGCTCAGGCGGATGATCCGGCTGGAGTCGGTGGTGATCGCCGTGTTCGGCGCGGTCCTCGGGCTGGGGCTCGGACTCGTGTGGGGCGTGTGCACCCAGCAGGTGCTGGCCCTGCAGGGCATGAGCGCGCTCGCGATCCCGTGGGGCACGATCGTCGGGGTGGTGATCGGCTCGGCCGTGGTGGGCATCGTGGCGGCCCTGCTGCCCGCGCTGCGGGCGTCCCGGATGAATGTGCTGGCGGCGATCGCGCACGAGTGACGGCACCTTCTTCCGATTCTTCCGAGCGAGGCGCCTCCTCCCCCGAGCGAGGCGCCTGCTCCCGGGCGGCAGGCCTGCCCCTGCGCGTGTCGCGGGCGTGATGGAACCCCGGGCACAGACTCAAGTCACCTTCTGTTGAGGAGAGTTCATGCCGCGCGCGTTCCGTTTCGGGGTCAGTCTGCTCACGCCGTCGTCCGCCGCCGAGTGGCGGGCCAAGTGCCGCCGCGCCGAGGAGCTGGGGTACGACGTGATCCTGGTCCCCGACCACCTCGGGATGGTCGCGCCGTTCCCCGCGCTGGTCGCGGCCGCCGAGGCGACGGAACGGCCCCGGCTCGGGACGTTCGTACTGAACGCGGGCTTCTGGAACCCCACCCTGCTGGCCCGCGAGGTCGCGACCACCGACGCGCTGACCGGCGGCCGGCTCGAACTCGGCCTGGGAACCGGTTATGTCCAGTCCGAGCACGAGGCGGCCGGGCTGCCGTACGGCTCCCCGCGCGAGCGGGTGGACCACCTGCGGCGCACGGTGGAGGAGCTGGACCGGCTGCTCGGCGCCGCGGATCTCCCCGACTCCGGGCTCCGCCCGAGCGGCGGGACCCCCGCGCCCCGCCCGGCCCGGAGCCGGGTACCGCTGCTGCTCGGCGGCAACGGCGACCGGATGCTGCGCCTGGCCGCGGAGCACGCGGACGTCGTCGGCTTCACCGGGGCACGGCTGGTGCCGGGCACCACGACGGGGAAGCTGGAGCCCGTCGACGCGGCGGGGGTGGACGAGCGGGTGGCCCGCTACCGGGAGCTGGCGGCGGGCCGGACGGAACCCGCCGAGCTGAATCTGCTCCTCCAGCTGGTGGCCGTCACCGACGACCCGGAGCCCGTGCTCCGGCCGCTGCTGGAGCGGCAGCCCGGGCTGACCCTGGACCGCGCGCTGGCGCTGCCCGTCGTGCTGGCCGGCCCGCTGGAGGAGGTCGCGGCGCGGGTGCGGGCGCAGCGGGAGCGGTTCGGGTTCTCGTACCTGACCGTCCTGGAACCGCACATGGAGGCGTTCGCTCCGGTGATCGCCCGGCTGCGGGAGGAGTCCGCATGATGGAATTCCCGGGCGCGAGCAGCCTGGTGTGCTGGGCTGGGTCCATGATCGAATCGAGCACACGTTCCGCCCGGCCCTGCGACCTCGACGCCGTCCTCGCCTTCTGGAAGACGGCCGCCGAGGGCACCAGCATCAGTGACGACCGTGCGGGAGTGGAGCGGCTGGTCGCCCGCGATCCCGAGGCACTCATCCTTGCCGAGCAGGCGGGCGAGCTGGTCGGCACGGTGATCGCGGGCTTCGACGGCTGGCGCTGCCATCTGTACCGGCTCGCGGTGCATCCGGAGCGGCGGCGCCAGGGCATCGGCTCGGCGCTGCTGGCCGCCGCCGAGGAGCGGTTCGTACGGCTCGGCGGGCGGCGCGGGGACGCGATGGTGCTGGTCCGCAACGAGACCGCGCACCACGCCTGGCGGGCGGCCGGGTACGCGCCGGAGGAACAGTGGCGGCGCTGGACGAAGCCGCTCACCGACTAGGTCGCTTTGCCCATCCTTTACCATTGAGGGAGCACTCGGCCCTCGATGAAAGGTTGTGAGCGTCCACCCATGGGCGATCCTCCCGGTCCGCGACACCGCGCGTTCCGCCCCGCCCTGTCCGATCATGGGACAGGGGTGACCCGATGACCGAAGTGCTGCTCCTTCTGGTGGCGATCCTGCTCTCGCTCGCCTGCGGCGCCTTCGTGGCCGCCGAGTTCTCGCTGACCACGGTCGAGCGGGGCGAGTTGGAGCGGGCCGTCGAGCGCGGCGAGCGCGGCGCGGCCGGCGCCCTGAAGGCCGTACGGAACCTGACGTTCCAGCTCTCCGGCGCGCAGCTCGGCATCACGGTCACCAACCTGGTCGTCGGCATGCTCGCCGAACCGTCGATCGCCAAGCTGCTCGCCGGGCCGTTCGAGGCGCTGGGTCTCTCGTCCCCCACGGCCAGCACGGCCGCGCTGCTGCTGGGCACGGGCCTGTCGACGGTGTTCCTGATGGTCGTCGGCGAGCTGGTGCCGAAGAACTGGGCGATCTCCTCGCCGCTGGCCGTGGCGAAGCGGGTGGGCAACCCGCAGCGCTGGTTCAGCGCCGCCTTCCGCCCGTTCATCACGCATCTCAACAACACGGCCAACCGTGCCGTGCGCCGGATCGGCATCGAGCCCGCCGAGGAGCTGGCCTCCGCGCGCGGGCCCCAGGAGCTGGCGGCCCTCGCCCGGCACTCCGCCAAGGCGGGCGCGCTGGAGGCGGACACCGCCGAACTGTTCGTCCGGACGCTGAACCTGGCCGACCTCACCGCGGAGAACGTGATGACCCCGCGCGTCCAGGTCGTCGCCCTCGACACCCTTGCGACCTGCGAGGACGTGGCGAACGCGACCCGGGCGACGGGCCTGTCCCGGTTCCCGGTCTACCGCGGCAGCCTCGACTCGGTCGTCGGCGTCGCCCACGTCAAGGACGTCCTGGCCCTGCCCGCCGAGGAGCGGCCCCGCCGCTCGGTCACCCAGGTGGTTCGCGAGCCCCTGCTGGTGCCCGAGTCCCTCACCGTCGACCGGCTGCTGGACCGGCTCTCCGGCAAGCGCACCATGGCCGTCGTCATCGACGAGTACGGCGGCACGGCGGGCGTGGCGACGCTGGAGGACATCGTCGAGGAGGTCGTCGGCGAGGTACGGGACGAACACGACCCGCACGAGACGCCCGACCTCGCCCCCGCCGGCGCCGACGAGACGGGCCGGGCCCTGTACTCCGCGGACGGCGCCGCCCGCACCGACCAGCTCGCGCGCGTGGGTCTGCGGGTGCCCGAAGGGCCGTACGAGACCCTGGCCGGCCTGGTCGCCACCGAGCTGGGCCGCATACCCGAGGTCGGGGACCGCGTCGAGGTGGCCGGCTGGCGGCTGGACGTGGTGGACGCCTCGGGGCGTCGGTCGGCCCGGGTGCTGCTGCACGCGCCGCTGGACGACGCGAAGGACGCCGAGCGCAACGACGGCAGGACGGAGAGGGCGCGATGACCGCCGTACAGCTGCTGATCGGTCTGGCGACGCTGGTCGTCAACGCCTTCTTCGTGGGCGCCGAGTTCGCGCTGATCTCCGTGCGCCGCTCCCAGATCGAGCCGCTCGCCCAGGAGGGCGACCGGCGCGCGAAGAGCGTGCTGTGGGGCCTGGAGCACGTCTCCGCGCTGCTGGCCGCCGCCCAGCTCGGCATCACCCTGTGCACGCTGGTCCTGGGTGTGGTCGCCGAGCCCGCGATCGCGCATCTGCTGGAGCCGGTGTTCCACGCGGTCGGCGTGTCCAAGAGCGTGGGCCACGCCGTGTCCTTCGTGATCGCCCTGACTCTGGCCACCTATCTGCACATGCTGCTGGGCGAGATGGTGCCCAAGAACATCGCGCTGGCCGAGCCCGTGCGCAGCGCGCTGCTGCTCGGCCCTCCCCTGGTCGCGCTGTCCCGGGCACTGCGCCCGGTGATCTTCGCGATCAACGTCTTCGCCAACGGGCTGCTGAAGCTGCTCAGGGTGGAGGCCAGGGACGAGGTGGCCGCGACCTTCACGGACACCGAACTCGCCGAGATCGTCAAGGACGCCAGCGCGGCGGGACTGATCGACGACCGGGCGCAGGAGCGGCTGCACGACGCCCTGGAGCTGGGCAGACGGCCGGTGCGGGACGTGGTCGTGCCCCTGGAGCGGGTGGTGTACGCACGCGTGGGCGTCACGGCGGAGCAGCTGGAGCGGCTGTCGGCCGAGTCGGGCTTCTCCCGGTTCCCCGTGGTCGACGAGGGCCGCCGGATCGTGGGGTATCTGCACGTCAAGGACGCGCTGGACGCCTTGCCCCGGGACACGCCGTTCCGGCTGCGCGACATGCGGCCCATCGCCCGGGTGCGCGAGAGCACCCCGCTGGACGACGTCCTCACCGCGATGCGGGGCAGCCGTACGCACGTCGCGGGCGTGCTCGGCGACGACGGGCGGCTGGCCGGTCTGGTGACCATGGAGGACGTGCTGCGGGAGCTGTTCGCGCAGCCCGCGTGAGGGGCGTCCTGGATCGCCCGGGGTGACCGACCGCTGGGTATGGAGCCGGGATACCATCGCTGTCGCCATGCAGACGAATCCCATACCTCCCACGCACTCCAGCCTGGTCGCGGTCGGCGACTCCTTCACCGAGGGCATGTCGGACCTGCTGCCCGACGGCTCCTACCGGGGCTGGGCCGACCTGCTCGCCGCGCGGATGGCCGCCCGGACCCCCGGGTTCCGGTACGCCAACCTCGCGGTGCGCGGCAAGCTCATCGGGCAGATCGTGGACGAGCAGGTCGAGGTGGCGGCCGCCATGAACCCCGACGTGATCACGCTCGTCGGCGGACTCAACGACACCCTGCGGCCCAAGTGCGACATGGGCCGGGTGCGGGGCCTGCTGACGGAGGCCGTCGAGCGGCTGGCCCCCAGCTGCGGGCAGCTCGTGCTGATGCGCAGCCCCGGCCGGCAGGGCCCGGTGCTGGAGCGGTTCCGGCCGCGCATGGAGGAGCTGTTCACCTGCGTCGACGAGCTGGCCGAGCGGCACGGCGCCCTCGTGGTGGACCTGTACGGGGCGCCGTCGCTGGCCGACCCGCGGCTGTGGGACGTGGACCGGCTGCATCTGACGTCCGAGGGTCACCGCCGGGTCGCGGAGGCGGTGTGGCAGACGCTCGGCTACGAACCCGAGGACGCCGAGTGGCGCACACCGATGCCGGCCACCGCGCCGCCCGGGTGGGGCACCCGGCGGGTCGCGGACGCCCGGTTCGCCAAGCAGCACCTCCTGCCGTGGATCGGCCGTCGCCTGACCGGCCGCTCCTCCGGCGACGGCCTCCCGGCGAAGCGGCCGGAGCTGCTGCCGTACGAGGGGCCGGCGTAGCGTTCCGGCCATGACCACCCGGGTGATCAGCCTCAGGGGCCGGATCCACGAGTTCGGCCCCCGGCTGGAGCACGCCCCCGCGGACGTCGTCTACGTGGGCCGCCGCTGGACCATGGGCGGCTGGGATCTCCCGCGCCACCCGCTGTACAACCCGTTCGCCTACGACACACCGAAGAAGAAGCGGGACGGCACCCGGGCCGAGGTCATGGCGCTGTACCGGGCCCGCCTCCTGGAGCGCCCGGAGCTGCTGGACCTGGTCCCGGACCTGCGCGGAAAGACCCTGGCCTGCTGGTGCGCGCCCGAGCTGTGCCATGCCGGTGTGCTGGCGGAACTGGCCGACACGGACGAAGTGGCGCAGCTCTCGTAGCATCCGCCGAACAACCCCATGGCGCTGGCCTGCACAAATCGCCAGTAGAATCCGTGTACGTGACTTCAGCGCCCGCCAAGCCCCGCATCCCGAACGTCCTCGCCGGACGTTACGCCTCCACCGAGCTCGCCACGCTCTGGTCGCCCGAGCAGAAGGTGAAGCTGGAGCGGCAGCTCTGGCTCGCCGTGCTGCGGGCCCAGAAGGACCTCGGCATCGAGGTGCCTGACGAGGCGATCGCCGACTACGAGCGTGTCCTCGACACCGTCGACCTGGCCTCGATCGCCGAGCGCGAGAAGGTCACCCGGCACGACGTGAAGGCTCGGATCGAGGAGTTCAACGACCTCGCCGGGCACGAGCACGTGCACAAGGGCATGACCTCCCGCGACCTCACCGAGAACGTGGAGCAGCTGCAGATCCGGCTGTCGCTGGAGCTGATGCGCGACCGCACGGTGGCCGTGCTGGCGCGGCTGGGCAAGCTGGCCGGCGAGTACGCCGAGCTGGTCATGGCCGGCCGCTCGCACAACGTCGCCGCGCAGGCCACCACCCTCGGCAAGCGCTTCGCGACCGCCGCCGACGAGCTGCTCGTCGCCCACGGCCGGGTCGAGGAGCTGCTCGGCCGCTACCCGCTGCGTGGCATCAAGGGCCCGGTCGGCACCGCGCAGGACATGCTGGACCTGCTGGGCGGGGACGCCTCGAAGCTCGCCGAGCTGGAGGACCGGATCGCGCGGCACCTGGGCTTCTCGCAGGCGTTCACCTCGGTCGGCCAGGTCTACCCGCGCTCGCTGGACTACGAGGTCGTGACCGCGCTGGTGCAGCTGGCGGCGGCGCCGTCCTCGCTGGCCAAGACGATCCGGCTGATGGCCGGGCACGAGCTGGTCACCGAGGGCTTCAAGCCGGGCCAGGTGGGCTCGTCGGCGATGCCGCACAAGATGAACACCCGCTCCTGCGAGCGTGTCAACGGCCTGATGGTGATCCTGCGCGGCTACGCCTCGATGACCGGCGAGCTGGCGGGCGACCAGTGGAACGAGGGCGACGTCTCCTGCTCGGTGGTGCGCCGCGTCGCGCTGCCGGACGCGTTCTTCGCCCTCGACGGCCTGCTGGAGACCTTCCTGACGGTGCTCGACGAGTTCGGCGCCTTCCCCGCCGTGGTCGCCCGTGAGCTGGACCGCTACCTGCCGTTCCTCGCCACCACCAAGGTGCTCATGGGCGCCGTGCGCTCGGGGGTCGGCCGCGAGGTCGCGCACGAGGCGATCAAGGAGAACGCGGTCGCCACCGCGCTCGCGATGCGCGAGCAGGGCGCCGAGCGCAACGACCTGCTCGACAAGCTCGCCGCCGACGAGCGGCTGCCGCTCGACCGGGAGCAGCTGTCGGCGCTGATGGCCGACAAGCTGTCCTTCACCGGTGCGGCCGCCGCCCAGGTCGGCGTGGTCGTCGGCCGGATCGAGGAGATCGTCAAGCAGCGCCCGGAGGCCGCCGGCTACACGCCCGGAGCAATCCTCTGACCCTCCCCGAAGCTCTCGGCTCCGCTCGAGCAGGGAAGCGCCCCCGTACCCAGGCGGAACTGGAGGCCGCCCGCGACCGTCTCGTCCCTGACGTGGTCGCGGACGGTCTCCAGGTGCTGTTCTGCGGCATCAATCCGGGACTGATGACGGCGGCCACAGGCCATCACTTCGCCCGCCCTGGCAACCGCTTCTGGCCGGTGCTGCACCTGTCCGGGTTCACCCCGAGGCTGCTGAAGCCCGCGGAGCAGCAGGAGCTGCTGTCGTACGGGCTCGGCATCACGAACGTGGTGGCCCGGGCGACCGCGCGGGCCGACGAGTTGAGCGCCGAGGAGTACGTCGAGGGCGGGCGGCTGCTGACGGCCAAGGTGACGCTACGGCGGCCGAGGTGGCTGGCCGTGGTCGGGGTGACCGCCTACCGGGCGGCCTTCGGGGACCGCAAGGCTCAAGTGGGGCCGCAGGAGCGGACCATCGGGGACACCCGGGTGTGGGTGCTGCCCAATCCCAGCGGACTGAACGCGCATTGGACGGCGGCGACGATGGCGGAGGAGTTCGCGCGGCTGCGGGAGGCCGCGGGCGGCGCGCCGGATCAGGGGGGATCCGTCTCGGTCACGACACCGAGGAGTTGAAAGGGCAGCTCCGTGCCCCACTGGGAGACGCCGAGGGCGACCCATCGGCCCGTCCCGGCCGCCTCCCACAGGTGGACGTCCGGTACGTGTCCGCTGAGTCCGGCCCACGGCTCGGCTATCTCCTCGCCCTCCGTCGTCCGGCCGAAGAGGCTGTGCAGGCTGAAGAGCTGCGCTGGTCCCCACCGGTCGGTGAGCCGCTCCGCGAGGCCGTCCCGGTCGGCCTCGTACTGCGCCGCGGTCTCCTCCTGGCCGGTGCCGTCGTCCTCCCAGAACTCGCCACTGGTCTGTAAGGCGACCAGGTGATAGCCGGGTCCGCTCTCGCCGTGCTCCGTCCTGCCGTGTGCCGTGGGGAACTCCCGGGCGCACAGCAGGTCGATGAGGGTCAGACACTTCGCGATGTCCATGTGATCCAGTAAAGCGGGGCCCACTGACAATTGGCGGGCCGTCAGCCATGCCTGTGCCGGGCCGTCAGGCGTCCCATGCCGGGCCGTCAAGCATCCCCCGTGCCGCGGGCCGGCGGAGCCCGGCACTCGCCGGGGTGGGCCCGGCCGAGTACGATCCGCCCAACACGCCCGCGAGCTGGGAGGACGGACGGTGGGCCAGCTGACCGGCGGCGATCCCTCGCTGCTGCGGAGGATCAATTCCGCGGTGGTGCTGCACGCGCTGCGTGCCACGGACTGCGCGACGCTCACCGAGATCACCCGGGTCACGGGACTGTCCCGGCCGACCGTCGAGGGAGTCGTGGAGGGGCTCATCGAGGCGGGGCTCGTGGTCGAGAAGGCGGCCGAGGAGGGCACCGCACGCCGTCAGGGGCGACCGGCTCGCCGCTTCCGGTTCCGCGCCGAGGCGGGGCATCTGCTGGGTCTGGAGATCGGCGCCCACCGCGTCGCTGTGCTCCTGTCAGACCTGGACGGACGGGTGCTGGGCGCGCAGGCCAAAGAGGTGGACGAGACGGCTCCGGCGGACGAACGCCTGGAGCGGCTGCGCGGCGCCGTCGCCGAGCTGCTGCGCCGGGCCGGGGTCGCACGCAGTTCGCTGCGGGCGGTGGGCGTGGGCACTCCGGGCATCGTGGAGGCCGGCGGCACGGTACGGCTGGGCACGGCCCTGCCGCAGTGGACGGGCCTGAACCTCGGCGAGCGGCTCAGCCGCTCCTTCAAGTGCCCGGTGCTGGTGGAGAACGACGCCAACGCGGCGGCCGTCGCCGAACACTGGAAGGGTGCGGCGACGGAGACGGACGACGTGGTGTTCGTGCTGGCCGGGCTCAGCCCGGGGGCGGGTTCACTGATCGGCGGACGGCTGCACCGAGGCTACGGCGGGGCGGCCGGTGAGATCGGCGCGCTCCATCTGCTGGGCCGGGAGGCGACCCCGGAGACGCTGCTGTCCACCACCGACGAGCCGCTGCACCCGTTGGACGAACAGGCTGTCGCCGAGGTGTTCGCGCTGGCCCGCGAGGGCGACCAGCGGGCTCGGGCGGCCGTCGAGCGGTTCATCCAGCGCCTCGTCCACGACGTGGCCGCGCTGGTCCTGGCCCTCGACCCTGAGCTGGTCGTGATCGGCGGCTGGGCGGCCGGCCTGGACGGCGTACTCGATCCCCTGCGCCGCGAACTCGCCCGCTACTGCCTGCGTCCGCCCCGGGTGACGCTGTCCCTCCTGGGCGAGGCAGCCGTGGCCACCGGCGCCCTGCGGCTCGCCCTCGACCACGTCGAGGAGCAGCTGTTCGCGGTGGAGGGCACGGTCACGGCACGGCGATAGGGCCTGCCCTGCGGACCGCGTGGCGCGGAGGCGGCGCTGTCTGATCAGCACGGTTGAGCGGGACCCGGTGCGTGAGGCCGCGAGCCTGACCGGTGGGACACCGCGCGCCCCGGAGGGGTTCCGGGGCGCCGTGGGGTGGGCCGGGGCTCAGGAGGCCCGCTGCTCG
The DNA here is from genome assembly GCF_056434245.1 of Streptomyces sp. NPDC044064. NCBI lineage: Bacteria > Bacillati > Actinomycetota > Actinomycetes > Kitasatosporales > Streptomycetaceae > Streptomyces > Streptomyces sp. NPDC044064. The sequence goes on along the minus strand of NZ_JBWKFN010000007.1, from coordinate 36,712 downwards.
GGGTCGTGGTGTATCTCCACGCCGGGCGAGTCGCCGAAGGTGAGGCGGCAGGTGTCGGCGCGGTAGGTCGCCACGGAGAGTGCCGCGGTCCGGCCGCCCGCGAAGAAGCGGGTGGTGACGACCAGGACGGGTGCGCCGGGCAGCCGGTCGAGGTCCTTGGCGTCGTCCGCGCGGGCCGAGCCCAGCTCGACGGCGCGGTCCTGGCCCTCCAGCTCCTGGCGCTGCAGCTCGCGCAGCACGGCACGCGCGCGTGCCGGGCCGGACGGGGCGTCGATCGCGGTGAGGTCGGGCACCGAGGCGGCCGGGACGTAGAGCAGCTCCGTGGCGACGAGCTGGCCGTGGGACATCCGGGAGCGGCGCACGACGTGCACGGGCTCGCCGGAGTCTGCCTCCAGGGCGACAGCCACGGCCACGGGCGGCGCGGACTGGTCGCAGTCGACCGGCTGCCAGGCGTCGTCCGCGGCCCCCGGCCAGGCGTGCTGCCGGCTGCCGACGGCCACACCCACACGCGGGGGCGCGACGGTGGTGCCGACACCGCGGCGGCGCTGCAGCCGGCCCTCCAGCTCCAGCTGCTCCAAGGCCTGGCGGAGCGTGGCGCGGGCCACGCCGAAGCGGGCGGCGAGGTCGCGCTCATTGGGCAGGATCTCGCCGACCGAGAACTCGGAGTCGAGTGCCTCACTGAGCACGGTCTTGAGATGCCAGTACTTCGGTTCCGGCACCGATTCCAGCTGCTGGGTCCCCACCCTGTCCTCCGCAAGAGCCGTGGTCCGGCGGTTTTTAGCGCCCTTGTTTATTAAAGGTTGTTGCACTTATCTGTGACCATAGGGCGGCCGAAACCCTTGGTCAAGACCAATCCTCGATCCCTGAGGCAACACACAGGGGCGACGCCGTGGAGCGTTCACGAGGCGTTCGCACGCGGCCGCATGTGTGACATCGCGGCAAAGCCCCCGTCGTACGACCTGGGCTTTCGCCCCCGCAGGACTCGGCGGAGCGCCAGGGACCGCGGCTTGCCGGAGTCACGGATGAGACACACGGTGCTGATGCGACGGTCAGCGATGTCCACCCGGAAGACGGCGTCGGGCCTGTCACCCGAAAGGGTGAGCATCGCCTCCGCCCCGTTGACCTCGACGTGCCCGCGCTCACCGTCCAGCCCGACACGCCCTCCGGCGCTCCGGTGGAATCGACCAGTTCCGTACCGGTCCGGACCACAATGTCCGCGGACCGCCGGTGGCCGGCGGCCGGGGTCCGGGAGGTGACCGATGCGCTACGCGGTGCTGGGCACGGGCGAGGTGGGCCGCACGCTGGCCGGCAGGCTGGTGGAGCTGGGGTACGAGGTGACCCTCGGGTCGCGGACGAAGGACAATCCGATCGCGGTGGAGTGGGCGACGGCCGCGGGCGGCCGGGCGCACGCGGGCTCGTTCGGGGACGCGGCCGCGGCGGCCGACGTGGTCATCAACGCGGTGGGCGGCCGGGTGGCGCTCGACGCACTGCGGGCGGCAGGTGCGGAGCACCTGCACGGCAAGGTCCTGCTGGACGTCTGCAATCCCGTGGCGTTCGAGGACGGACAACTGCGTCTCGACCCGGTGGAGTCGGACAGCGTGGCCGAGCGGATCCAGCGGGCCTTCCCGCACGCGCGCGTGGTGAAGACGCTGAACACGGTCAACTGCCAGGTGATGGTGGCTCCGGCGCGGGTGCCGGGCGAGCACAACCTGTTCGTGTGCGGTGACGACGCCGCGGCCAAGCAGCAGGCGACGGAACTGCTCGGGGAGTTCGGCTGGCCGGCGGACCGGGTGCTGGACCTGGGCGGCATCCGGTCGGCACGGTCCGTGGAGATGCTGCTGCCCCTGTGGTTCAACCTCTTCCAGAAGTTCGGGCACGCCGACTTCAACTTCGCGGTGCACCGGGGGCATTGAGGACGGCGCGAGCGCGCGGCGCCGCCGAACCAGGGGCTACCCGTCGGTAGCAATTGCTGACAAGCTGTCTACGGCGTCCGTCAGCAGCCCAGACGAGGAGCACCCTCATGTCCGCCACCGTCTCCTTCACGGTCCCCACTCCGCACGGCCCGAAGGACGTGACCGTCTCCTACGCGCGCGTGGGACGCGGTGAACCGCTGGTCCTGCTGCACGGCATCGGCCACCACCGGCAGGCGTGGGACCCGGTGGTGGACATCCTCGCCACCGAGCGCGACGTGATCGCCGTGGACCTGCCGGGCTTCGGCGCGTCCCCCGGCCTGCCGGCCGGCCTGGACTACGACCTGCCCACGACCGACGCCGTGCTCGGCGCCCTGTTCGAGGCACTGGAGCTGGACCGCCCGCACGTGGCCGGCAACTCGCTGGGCGGCCTGCTGGCCCTCGAACTGGGCCGCGAGAAGCTCGTACGATCCGTCACGGCACTCTCCCCGGCCGGATTCTGGACGCAGCCCGAGCGGCGCTACGCCTTCGCGCTGCTGCTCACGATGCGGGGCATAGCCCAGCGGCTCCCGCTGCCCCTGGTGGAGCGGCTGTCGCGCACGGCGGCCGGACGCACCGCGCTGACGAGCACCATCTACGGCCGTCCGGCACGCCGCTCACCCGAGGCCGTGGTCGCCGAGACGCTCGCGCTCGGCGGGGCCACCGGTTTCGACGCGACGCTGCGGGCGGGCACCACCGTCCAGTTCACCGACGACCTGCCGGGCATGCCGGTCACCGTGGCCTGGGGCACCCGGGACCGGCTCCTCGTGCGCCGCCAGGGCGTCCGCGCCAAGACGATCATCCCGCACGCCCGGCTGGTGCGGCTGCCCGGCTGCGGGCACTGCCCGATGAGCGACGACCCGGCGCTGGTCGCCCGCGTGATCCTCGACGGCAGCCGCTGACCGGCGCCCGCGAACGGGACGGCGAGCGGAACGGCGCGCACCGGGCAGGCGTTCGCCGCGGAATCCCGGCGCAGCCGGAGCCCAGGGCGACCCCGGCGCCGACCAGGGCGCTGCAAACTGCCTGCGCGGGGCCGTAGGAGCCGGTGCCGACCAGCGGGGCGGTGCAGGCGGCGGCCACCGGGATGAGCCCGGAGAAGAGCGTGGCGCGCTCCGCTACGAGCCGCTGCATGCCCATGTACCAGCACACGAAGCCGACGACCGTGACGACCGCCGCCTGCCACAGCAGTGCGGCGGTCTCCGCGGCGTCGGGACGGCGCAGCCACGCGCCACCGTCCAGGGCCGCCCCGGCGAGCGCGGCCTCGGCGACGGCGACGGCGCACACCGTCGCGGACAGCAGCCGCGGCCCGAACGGCCTCAGCACCGGCACGGCGAGGACGGCGAACCCCACCTCGCCGCCCAGCGCGCACGCCGAGAACGCGATTCCCGGCCCGTCCGTACGGCCCCAGCCCTGCACGGTGAGCGCGCCGGCGGCGACGAGCAGGGCGCCGTGGAGCACCCTGCGCTGCGGGCGGCGCCCGTCGAGGAGCGGCACGACTACGGCCACCACGACCGGTGTGCAGCCGACGAAGACACCCGGCACCGCGGCTTCCGCGCTGCGTTCGGCCCCGACGACCGCCAGGTTGAAACCGACCATGCCGACGGCTGCCGGCAGCCCGAGGCGGAGCCACCGGCGGGGGCCGAGCGCACGCAGCCGACGGCCGGCGTCCCGTCCGGCGAGGGCGGCGAGGAGGGCACCGCGGGTGGTGGTGGCGTTCATGACCGTGACGTCAGGAAGCGGCGCGGTCCGGTCTAAGGTCCACTTCCATGACGTCATCGGGGACCAATGCGGCCGGTCTCACGGGCTCCGCCGCGTGGGAGCTGCTGCTGCCCGCGGCCTCGGCACCGGCACGCGCGCGTGGCCGTGCCCTCCAGGCGGCGCTGCGCGAGGCCATCCGCTCGGGCCGGCTCACACCCGGCACCCGGCTGCCGTCCAGCCGGGACCTCGCCGCCGACCTCGGCGTGTCACGGGGGTTGGTCACGGAGGCGTACGAGCAGCTGACGGCCGAGGGGTATCTGCGCAGCGGCCGGGGCGCGGGAACGTGGGTGGGCGACGCGGTACGCGCGGCCCGGCCCGGCGCGCGGGACCTCACGCACCGCCCACCCGGCCCCCGGGCCGACTTCGTGCCGGGCACGCCGGACCTGTCGCTGTTCCCGCGGGCCGCCTGGGCCACCGCACAGCGTGCCGTGCTGGCCGAACTGGCGCACCACGACCTCGGCTATCCGGACCCGCGCGGGCTGCCCCGGCTGCGCACCGCGCTCGCCGGACTTCTGGCCCGCCGCCGGGGCGTGGTGGCGGACCCGGAACGGATCGTGGTGGTCTCCGGGGTGGCCCAGGCGAGTGCCCTGGCCGGATCGGTGCTCCACGCACGCGGTCTGCGCTCGATCGGGGTCGAGGACCCGGGGAGCCCGCAGCACGACGGCCTGTACGCGGCGGCCGGCCTGGGCACCGTTCCGCTGCCGCTGGACGAGGACGGCCTGGCCCTCGGCCCGCTGCGCGCGTCGGGTGTACGGGCCGTGGTGACCACGCCCGCCCACCAGTACCCCACCGGGATCGCGTACTCGGCGCGGCGGCGTGCCGAACTGCTCGGCTGGGCACGGTCGGTGGACGGTCTGGTGCTGGAGGACGACTACGACGGGGACTTCCGCTACGACCGCGCACCCGTGGGCGCCCTCCAGGGCCTCGATCCGGAACGCGTCGCCTACATGGGCTCGGTCAGCAAGTCCCTCGCCCCCGGGCTGCGGCTGGGCTGGCTGCTGGTACCCGCGGCCCTGACGGAGGAGATCGTCGAGCGCAAACGGACCATGGACCTCGGTCATCCCTCGCTCGACCAGGCGCTGTTCGCGCACTTCCTGGAGCGCGGCGACTACGACCGGCAGCTGCGCCGCTGCCAGCGCGCCTACCGGGAGCGGCGCGACGCCCTGGTCGCCGCCCTGGCCGGGCACTTCCCCGAGGCGCGCGTGTCCGGGATCGCCGCGGGCCTGCACGCCATCGCCGAACTCCCAGAGCGGTACGGCCCGGAGGAGGACTTCATGAAGCGGGTCGCCGCCGCCGGCGTCGCCGTACGGCCGCTCAGCGCCTGCACGCACGCGCGTACCGGTGACCGCGGTGTGCGCCTGGTGCTCGGGTACGCGCATCTGCCGCCGGCCCGGATCCGGGCCGGCGTACGCCTGATGGCGGCGGCCCTGGGCGGGTGATCTCCGGCCGGGTGTCCGGTTGTTCACCTGCGGTTCGCGCGCGCGCCGCAGCGCCCCAGTAGGTGTGGCTCTGCACACTGGCCGGATCCCGCTCCTGGAGGCACAGCCATGTCCCACAGTCCCTTCCCCGGCCGCCGCAGCGTTCTGCGCGGCTCCCTCGCCGCGTCGGCGGCCCTGGCCCTGCCCGCGGGCCTCGGCGCGGCACCGGCGTTCGCCCTCTCCGGCCGCCCCCGGGCGGGCTGGGGCGTTCAGACGGGTGACGTGACCGCCGACTCGGGCCTGGTGTGGGTGCGTTCGGACCGGCCGGCCCGGATGATCGTGGAGACCTCGGCCACCGAGTCGTTCCGCAACCCGCGCAGATGGCACGGCCCGCTGCTGGGCGCAGACACGGACTTCACCGGCACCACCCGGCTGTACGGCCTGCCCTCCGGCGAGCAGATCCACTACCGCGTGCTGCTCGCCGACCCGGACGACCCGCGCCGCACCGGCGAGCCCGTGCCCGGCACCTTCCGCACCGCGTCCCGGCACCGCCGCGACGGCGTGCGCTTCCTGTGGTCGGGCGACCTGGCCGGGCAGGGCTGGGGCATCAACCCCGGCCTCGGCGGCTACCGGATCTACGACGCGATGGGCAAGCTGGACCCGGACTTCTTCCTGTGCAGCGGCGACAACATCTACGCCGACGGCCCGATCAGCGCCACCCAGGCCCTGCCGGACGGCTCCACCTGGCGGAACATCACCACCGAGGAGAAGGCGAAGGTCGCCGAGACCCTCGCCGAGTACCGGGGCAACTTCCGCTACAACCTGCTCGACGAGAACCTGAAGCGGTTCAACGCCCAGGTGCCCTCCGTCATCCAGTGGGACGACCACGAGGTGCGCAACAACTGGTACCCGGGCGAGGTGATCACCTCCGCCGACACCCGGTACACCGAGAAGAGCATCGACGTGCTGGCGGCGCGCGCCCGGCGGGCGTTCAGCGAGTACTTCCCGGTCTCCACTCTGCGGCCCGGCGCGCAGGAGGGCCGCGTCCACCGCGTGCTCCGCCAGGGGCCGCTGCTGGACGTGTTCGTGCTGGACATGCGCACCTACCGCAACGCCAACTCGCCCGACAACCAGACCGTGGACCCGCAGGGCATCCTCGGCCGGGAGCAGCTGGAGTGGCTCAAGCGGGAGCTGTCCCGCTCGCGTGCGGTGTGGAAGGTGATCGCCGCCGACATGCCGCTCGGCCTCGTCGTGCCCGACCCGATGGAGGGCCTGCCGAACTTCGAGGCGGTGGCGCAGGGCGACCCGGGCGCGCCGCTCGGCCGTGAGCTGCAGATCGCAGAGCTGCTGCGCTTCATCAAGCACCGGCGGATCACCGGCACGCTGTGGCTGACGGCGGACGTGCACCACACCTCGGCCCAGCACTACCAGCCGGCGCGGGCCGCGTTCACGGACTTCGAGCCGTTCTGGGAGTTCGTCTCCGGGCCGCTGAACGCCGGCGCGTTCCCGGCCAGCGCGCTGGACAACACGTTCGGTCCCGAGCGGGTGTTCGTGAAGGCGCCGACCGCGTCGAACGTCTCGCCCGCCGGCGGCTACCAGTTCTTCGGCGAGGTCGACATCGACGGCGGGAACGGAGAACTGACGGTACGGCTGCGCGAGCAGGACGGCACGGTGCTGTTCACGCAGACGCTGCAGCCGGGCCGGGTCGGCCAGTAGGGCACCGCGCGGCCGCCTGGTCCCGTCAGGACATCGTGGGGCCGCCTGGTCCCGTACGCTCGAAGCCGTGCCGCGCACCGGCGTCATCCCCCGGAGCGCGGCACGGTCAGCCGCCCGTCAACTCCTGCGCCGGGACTGTGTTTTCGCAGGTCAGACCGATTGTCAGTGGTCGCCTCTACGGTTTTTCCCATGACGCGATCACTGCAGGCCGTGGCCTATCGACGACCCTCCGCGCTCGAGTCCGCGGCGGACGGGCGCCGCCTCGGGCTGGAAACGTCCCGGGGTGCGACGCCCACGGGCGTGCAGGACCATCCGCGTTTCTTCGCGGGCTTTCTGACCTCGCCTCAGGTCGCCGCCGCGGCGCTGCTCGCGGTGGCCGACGTGGCGGCCGCGCGCTATTACCAGCCGCAGCTGCGCGCCTCGCTCGACCCGGTGGTGACCGGCAACGGCGACCGGCTGCGCTTCGAGTCCTTCTCCGGCTGCGGCGGGGTGTACGCACGGCTGGACGTCCTCACCCCCGGCCTCGACGGCGGCGAGGTGGGGCACGGCACGACGAACGTCGACGTCAACAATCCGCTGCGCGAGGCCCTGTCCCGGATCGGCACCGCCGATCCGCTCCATCTGCGCGTCGGCCCGGACGAGCTGGCGGTCACCACGCTGGACGGCCCGCTGGTGGAGAAGAAGGTCCCGCTGCCCGACCGGTGGCTGCGCGGCTTCGCCGAGGCCCAGGTGATCGCGGCCGCGTTCGACCTGCGGGCCGAGCTGCCGGCGGACGAGGCGGTGCGGTTCCTGCGCGGGCTGCCGAAGGCGGGCGGGGCCCGGCGGGCCTCGGGCGGACCGCGCTGGGTGGTCCCGGTGGGCCGCGGACTGCGGCCCACGACACGGCCGGTGCCGGGCGCGGTGTGCCTGCCGGGTCCGGAGCGGCTGGCCGCGCTGCAGCGGGTGCTGCGGCATGCGACGGCCCTTCGGGTGTACGGCCCCGCGGTCGGTGGTGCGGCGAGTACGGCCGCAGCCTGGGAGGCCGTCCTGCCCGGCATGCGTCTCACGCTCACGCTGTCGCCGGACGCCTCGCGCGGCTTCTCCGGCGAGGGCGGCGTCCTGGACGCGCTCGCCACCGACGAGGCCGCCGGGGACGCCGAGCTCATAGCCGTGCTGCTGGCGTGGGAGCCCCGCATCGACGTGGCCGACCTCGCGGCTGCCTCGGGACTCACGCCCGAGCGGGTGCGCGCCGCCCTGGTCCGCCTCGGCACCTCGGGGCGTGTCGGATACGACACGGCGGAGGCGGCCTACTTCCACCGGGAACTGCCCTACGACGCAGAGCGCGTCGAGAAGCACAATCCGCGGCTGCGCTCGGCCGGAGCCCTGGTGGCGGCGGGCGCGGTGGCCCTGGACGGCGCCCTGGCCACGGTGACCGCCGAGGACGGACATGTGCACCGGGTGCGGGACGCCGCGGGGGTGCTCACCTGCAGCTGTCTGTGGTGGGCGAAGTACCGGGGCGGACGCGGTCCGTGCAAGCACGCGCTGGCGGTGCGGATGGTGCGGCGGGGCGCCGAGGTGGGACAGGACATGGCGGCGATCGACGGGGGCGTGCGATGAGTGAGCTGATGGAGGCGGTGCGGGCCGGGCGCACGGCGGAGACGCTGCGGCTGGTGAAGGGCATGACGGCGGCCGAACGGCGCGCGTCACTGCCGGATCTGAAGGAGTTGCGCAAGGAGTTGCGGGCCGTGCCGCCGTGGGAGGGCCGGTTCGAGAAGATCCGACCGGCGCTGCACCTGGCCGGTGCCGCCTGTCACACGGGAGCCGCGGCGGCCGCGGCCTGGCTCGCCGCGAGCGACCTGCGGTGGCGGCAGGCGTCCGCGGAGTCGCTCCTGCGGGTGCTGGAGGACCGGGACACGGGCTGGCTGGCCGACGTGGCGCACCGGCTGGCCCAGCGGCCGGTGTCCGCGCAGGTGTCGTACCCCCTGATGGCGGGGCTGGTGAGCCGGTCGGGCTGCGAGGTCCCGGTGACGGACGCCTATGTGGCCGGCTGGATCCGGCACGTCAGCGTCGGCGACCGCGGCCGGCGCCGGGAGGGCGTCGCCGACGTGCTGCGCCGCGAGCCGAACCTGGTCACGCTGGTCGGCGGGCTGTTCACGCTCTCGGATCTCTCCGAGGTCCGCTGGCTGCTCGGTGAGGGGCCGGGATCCTGGCAGAGCGCCCTCGCGGCACTCGCTCAGGAGGGCTCCCTGGACCATGAGTTCCTGGTCGATGCCTGTGTCGCCCGGCTGGTGCGCGGCGGCGGGCCCACCGACCACCGGATCTTCCTGCCGGTGCTGACGGGGCTCGCACTCACCCGGGAGGAGGAGCGGGCGCGGATCCCGGACTGGACGGCGCTGTCCCGCGACGCGGTCTCCCCCGTCGCCGCACACGCACAGGCGGTGCTCACCGGCCTGGCGCTGGAGGGCGATCTGACCGCCCGGCAGCTGGCCGAGGCCTCGGAAGGGCTGCTGTTCCGCAGCGAGAAGAAGCTCGTGCGGGCCCAGCTCGTCCTGCTCGGCAAGGTGCTCGCCCGCGACCCCGGCACGGCGGCGGAGCTGCTTCCGGTCGTGGCCCAGGCGTTCGGGCACGAGGACACCCAGGTGCAGGAGCGGGCGCTCAAGCTCGTCGAGCGGCACCTGAAGGTGCTCGACGCCGACGAGGTCCGCGAGGAACTCGCCCGAGCCGCACAGCAGTTGTCCCCGGCGCTGCGCGCCCGGGCGGCCGCGGCACTGGGCGTCGTGGCGAGCGGGTCCGAGGAGGTGTACGAGGAGGTGCTGCCGCCCGCCCCGGAGCCGTTCCGGCTGGAGCCCGCGCCGCTGACGGCCGAGGAGGTGGCCGAGGAGATGGGGGCGCTGCTGGCCTCCGAGGGAGACGTGGCCGCGTTCGAGCGGGCGCTGGACGGTCTGGTGCGGCACGCGTACCAGGATCCGGAGGCACTGCGCCGGGCGCTCGTGCCGGTGGTCGCGAACCGCTGGTGGGCCACGGACGAGGACCGGCAGTGGCCGCGTACGGACGACATGTTCAGCAACTCCCGCTACGGCCTCTTCAGCGCCCAGCAAGGCCTCGAACTGCTCCTCGCGACCCTGCACGGCAAGGTGAGCACGGCGACGCTCCACGCCGCGGTGCGTAAGGGGCCGTCGGAACACGAATGCCCGCACAGCGGCCTCGCCCGGGTCTTCGACGCGCGGCTGCGCGAGGTGGCGTACCGCCTGCGCACGGAACCGATGCCGCTGCTGCTCGCCACGCCCACCTGGAGCACGGGCCTGCTGGAGCCGGCGGAGCTGGTGGCCCGCCTGGCGGAGTACCGGCGCCTGGACGCCCGGGTGTGCGCGACCGACTTCGCCCAGGCACTGCTGCGGGTGCGCAGGGACGACCGTGCAGCGGCCGAGGAGGCGGCGGGGCGGGCCAGGGCGCTCGGCACTCCGGAGGGGGTGCGGCTGGCCCGCTGGCTGCGCGGCACCAACGCTGCCCTCCCCGAGACCAGACGGCACACCAGGGGCGAGCGGATCCTGCTGGAGCTGGCCGAACTCCCCGAGCTGCAGGACGGTTTCCCGCAGGAGTTCCACCGGCTCGGCCGGCCGCTGTCCGTCTTCTCCGGCCGCTGGCACTGCAGCCACTGGAACCACGCCACCCGCCGGCACTGGCTCGCCGCGCTCCCGGAGCGGCGGGAGCTGGTCGCGGCCCGGATGCTGCACGATCTGGCCGACACGGCGGTGGACGACGAGCGCGGTACCGGCGTCCTTCCGCTGCTCGCCGAATCCGGCGGCGCGGCGGGCGAGGCCGTGCACCTGTGCGTGGCGTACGGGCTCGGTGCGCGGCACCAGGAGGACCGGCTCGCGGCGGTGGACGCCCTGCTGGTGCTGGCCGCGCGGGGGCAGCTCGACGCGGCGCGGCTGGGCGCGGATCTGGGCGCGCTGGTGGGGCGCGGCGCGGTGAAGCCGCAGCGGCTGGCCGAGTCGGTGCGGACGGCGGCGGCCACGGGAGCCAATGCGACGATATGGGAGCTGCTCCGGCACGCCCTGCCCGTTCCGCTGGCCGGTCTGGCGACCGCCCGCCCGGAGGCGGCGGCCGTGGCGGCCCGGGGTCTCGGGGACCTGATGGCCGTGGCGGCGGAGTGCGCCGAGCGGTCCGGGGCACGCGGAGAGGTGCCGCATCTGGCGGAGGCCGCCGCGCGTGGCGGCTCCTCCCGCCTGGTCGTCCAGGCGCGGCGGCTGCGGGACGCACTGGCCGAGGAGGTGGCCGCCTGAGCCGGGCCGGTATGTCCACTCACCAGAACAGTAGAAGGCGCAACAAAAAGGGCGGAAGCATGCTTTACCCATCGGTCACAAACCGTTCGTGATCACGCAACACCGTTCCTTCACAGTGAGTGCATGACTCCAGACATGTCTCAAGTGACCCGGACGAAGCACGGACGGCCCGTGCACCACTGGCGGCGGGACCTCGTCGAGCTCGCCGCCGTGTTCACGGCCGTTGCCGTGGCCGACGGGGTGGCGAACCTGATCGGGCACGGGCCCGACGGTCCGGCGCTGCTGGTCATCTCGGCGATCGCGCTGGCCGCGACGGCGGGCTTCCACACATGGTGGGCTCGGCGCCACGGTCACGCACCGCCGCCGCCGGCCGAGGATACCGGTGCCCGGTCGGCCGCAGCTGCGCGTTCGGCCGGGCCCGTACAGGAAGCGGAGACGCAGGACGTGGCCGGGACCGGCGCGTTGTGGCGGATGCGGACGACGGTGAAGGACGAGCCCGGTTCGCTGGCCGCGCTGTGCACGGCGCTGGCCGGGCGGCGCGTCGACATCCTGAGCCTGCAGACGCATCCGCTGGCCGACGGCACGGTCGACGAGTTCCTGCTGCGGTCGCCCGAGGCGCTGACCGGGGCCGAGATCACCCGGGCGGTCTCGCTGGCCGGTGGTACGTACACCTGGATCGAGCGGGCCGACGCCCACGACCTGGTGGACGCCCCCACCCGGGTGCTCGGCCTCGCGGCACGCACCGCGCTGGACGCGGCCGAACTGCCGCTGGCACTGAGGCAGTTGCTGGGCCGGTGCACGATCCGCTCGCTGCCCGCCCGGCCGGTCGGCGGGGGGCGCGGCCCGGAGCCGGTACCGGTCGAGGGAGTCCTCGAGGACACCGTGATGCGGCTGCCGGCGCCGGAGGGTGGTGTGCTCACCGTGGAGCGGCCGTATCTGCCGTTCACACCGACCGAGTTCGCGCGGGCCAGGGCTCTGGTGGAGCTGGACAGCCGGCTCGGTCCGCGGATCCCGCGCGGCCAGGACGTGCTGACGCTGCCCGAGGGCAACGACATCGCCGTGCGCCGGGCGGACACGGGCGACCTGGCGGCGGCCCGGGCGATGCACGAGCGGTGCTCCAAGCGCACCCTCGGCATGCGGTACCACGGGCCCGTCGGGGACACCGAACGTTATCTGAACCACCTGCTCAGCCCCCGGTTCGGCCGGACGCTGGCCGCGCAGACCCCCGCGGGCCGGATCGTCGGCCTCGGGCATCTGCTGTGGGACGGGGACGAGACCGAGGTCGCGCTGCTGATCGAGGACGCCTGGCAGCGGCGCGGCGTCGGCGCCGAACTGCTCGGCCGCCTGGTGGCGATGGCGGTGGAGGCGGGCTGCGAGAGCGTCTACGCGGTGACGCAGGCCTCCAACACGGGGATGGTCGCCGCGATGCGCGGTCTCGGGCTGCCCCTGGACTACCAGATCGAGGAGGGCACCCTGGTCATCACGGCCCGCCTGGACGCCACGCCGGTCGCCGCGCGTACGCCGTACGGCGGCGGTGAGGAGCGGCTCGGCGGGGCGAGCCGGCGCGACTGAGCCCGGCCCGACGGACGAACGGCCCGACGGAACCACGGCCCGGCGGTCTCCCGCCGGGCCGTGGTCGTGCGCACCCCCGTCAGCGCACGGCTTCCTGGAGCGGCACCGGCGTGGCGGTCCGCTCCCCCAGGGCCTGGTCCAGGTCGGCCCACAGGTCGTCGACGTCCTCCAGGCCCACCGACATCCGCAGCAGCCGGTCGCTCACCCCGGCGCCGCGCCGGTCGTCGGCGTCGACGATGCGGTGGCTGATGGAGGCGGGGTGCTGGATGAGGGTGTCCACGCTGCCCAGGCTGACCGCCGGGGTGACGAGCCGAACCCGGGAGATCACCTCGTGCGGGTCGCCGTGGACCTCGAAGGCGACCATCGCGCCGCCCAGGCGCGGGTAGCGGACGCGGGACACCCGCGGGTCGGCGGCGAGCCGGGCGGCCAGCTCGGCGGCGGTCGCGGAGGCGGCCCGGACCCGCACCGGCAGTGTGGACAGGCCCCTGAGCAGCAGATAGCCGGCCAGCGGATGCAGGACCCCGCCCGTGGCGAAACGTATCTGCCGAAGCTGTCCGGCGAACTCCTCGTCACAGGCCACCACACCGGCCAGCACGTCGCCGTGGCCGCCGAGGTACTTGGTGGCGCTGTGCAGCACCAGTCGCGCGCCCTGTTCGACGGGGCGCTGCAGGACGGGTGTGGCGAAGGTGTTGTCGGCGAGCAGCGGGACCGAGCCGCAGGCATGGGCGATCGCCCGCACGTCGAGTTCGGTGAGCGTGGGGTTGGCCGGGGACTCGACCATCACGAGACCGGTGTCGGCACGCAGCGCGTCGGTGATGCCGGCCGGGTCGGTCCACGTCACCTCCGTGCCGAGGAGGCCGGCGGTCAGCAGATGGTCGCTGCAGCCGTACAGGGGTCGTACCGCGACCACATGGCGCAGGCCCATGGCGGAGCGGGCGAGCAGGACCGCGCTGAGCGCCGCCATGCCGCTGGCGAAGGCGACGGCGGACTCGGTGCCCTCCAGCCTGGCCAGGGCTGTCTCGAAACGGGCGACGGTCGGATTGCCGAGGCGGCCGTAGATCGGCGGGCCGACCGGGTCGGCGCCGTCGGTGGCGAAGGCGTCGATGCGAGCCGCCTCGCCCCGGCTGTCGTACGAGGGGTAGGTGGTGGACAGGTCGATGGGCGGGGCGTGCAGGCCCTGCCGGGCGAGGTCGTCGCGGCCGGCGTGCACGGCCTCGGTGGCCAGTGCTCTCGATGCGGTGCGTACGGCGTCGTAGGCACCCGTGCTCGCTGTGTCCATGGGCGGAAGGTTGAACACAGGACGGGCCACAGGAATCGAACACCGTGCTACGTTCGGCCAATGGCTGAATCCGTCGTACTGGATCCGGTGGATCTTCACCTGCTGCGACTGCTGCAGAACGACGCCCGGACCACCTACCGCGATCTCGCCGCGCAGGTGGGCGTGGCGCCGTCGACCTGTCTGGACCGGGTGACCCGGCTGCGCCGTGCGGGCGTGATCCTCGGCCACCAGCTGCGGCTCGATCCGGCGAAGCTGGGTCGCGGTCTGGAGGCCCTGCTGTCGGTGCAGGTCCGGCCGCACCGGCGGGAGCTGGTCGGGCCGTTCGTGGAGCGGATCCGGGCGCTGCCGGAGTCACGCACGGTGTTCCATCTGACCGGGCCCGACGACTATCTGGTGCATGTGGCCGTGGCGGACATGGCCGATCTGCAGCGGCTGGTCCTGGACGAGTTCACGGCGCACCGCGAAGTGGCCCGGGTGGAGACCCGGTTGATCTTCCAGCAGTGGGACTGCGGGCCGCTGCTGCCTCCGGCGACGCCCAGAGCGGAATCACGAATACCTGGGTGACGCAGGCATAGTCCCCGTACGAGGATGGGCGGCATGTCTGAGATCCAGAGCCCGCTGCCCCGCCAGGTCGCCGACGCCTATGTGGACGACCTCATCGCCCTCGACCCGGTCACCGGTACCTACCTCGGTGTGAAGGAGAGTTCGAGCAGGCTGCCCGACTACTCGCCGCGGGGCCGGGAGGCCCTCGCGGAGCTGGCCCGGACCACCCTCGCCCGGCTCGACGAGGCGGAGCGGCGCCCCGGCGCCGACAGTGATGTCGAGCGTCGCTGCGGGCGGCTCCTGCGGGAGCGGCTGACCGCCGACCTGGCCGTGCACGAGGCCGACGAGCACCTGCGCGAGGTCGGCAACCTGAGCACGCCGGGCCACTCGGTGCGTGAGGTCTTCACGGTGATGCCGACGCAGACGGAGGAGGACTGGGCAGCGATCGCCGAGCGGCTGCGTGCCGTGCCGGGGGCGTTCGCGGGCTACCAGGAGTCCCTGGCGCTCGGTCTGGAGCGCAAGCTGTACGCGGCGCCGCGGCCGACCGCGACGTTCGTCGAGCAGCTCACCGAGTGGTCGGACACCGACGGCAAGGGCCTGGGCTGGTTCGAGGACTTCGCCTCCGCCGGTCCGGACGCGCTGCGCGCGGAGCTGGACGAGGCGGCCCGCGCGGCGAGCGCCGCCGTGGTGGAGCTGCGGGACTGGATGCGGGACGTGTACGCGCCGGCCGTCGAGGGCGCCCCGAACACGGTGGGCCGCGAGCGCTACGCGCGCTGGTCCCGCTACTTCAACGGCACCGACCTGGACCTGGACGAGGCGTACGCCTACGGCTGGTCGGAGTTCCACCGCATCCTCGGAGAGATGCGCCAGGAGGCGGAGAAGATCCTGCCGGGTGCGGACACCCCGTGGGTGGCGCTCGCGCACCTGGACGAGCACGGCCGGCACATCGAGGGTGTCGACGAGGTCCGGGAGTGGCTGCAGGGCCTGATGGACAAGGCCATCGAGGATCTGGACGGCACCCACTTCGACCTCGCCGAACGGGTGCGGAAGGTGGAGTCGTGCATCGCCCCGCCCGGCGGTGCCGCGGCCCCGTACTACACGCCCCCGACGGAGGACTTCTCGCGTCCCGGGCGGACCTGGCTGCCGACCATGGGGCAGACCCGGTTCCCGGTGTACGACCTGGTGTCGACCTGGTACCACGAGGGCGTGCCCGGGCATCACCTGCAGCTCGCGCAGTGGGCGCACGTCGCCGAGGACCTCTCCCGCTACCAGGCCACGGTCGGCGGGGTCAGCGCCAACGCGGAGGGCTGGGCGCTGTACGCGGAGCGGCTGATGGACGAGCTGGGCTACCTCACCGACCCGGAGCAGCGGCTCGGCTACCTGGACGCGCAGATGATGCGGGCGGCCCGGGTGATCGTCGACATCGGCATGCACCTGGGGCTTGAGATCCCGGCGGACTCCCCGTTCCACCCCGGTGAGCGCTGGACGCCGGAGCTGGCCCAGGAGTTCTTCGGCGCGCACAGCAGCCGGCCCGCGGACTTCGTGGAGAGCGAGCTGACCCGGTACCTGACGATTCCGGGCCAGGCGATCGGCTACAAGCTCGGCGAGCGGGCGTGGCTGCTGGGCCGTGCGAAGGCCCGTGAGCGGCACGGCGACGCCTTCGACCTGAAGGCCTGGCACATGGCGGCCCTGTCACAGGGTTCGCTGGGCCTGGACGACCTGCTGGACGAGCTGTCCCAGCTCTGACCCGTCCGGGTCGCAACGCCTTCAGCCGCCCTCGGAGTTGATCACCTCGCCGGGGCCCGGCCCGGCTCGTCGGGCCCGCCCCGGCGTGCGGCACATGGTGACGCCGCTGAACGCTCGCGCCGTACGCGACCGGATCCCGGGCGATGGACCGCACCCCGTTCGGCCTTTCGGCCGTACGGCCGTGCCCCGGTGGCGGCCCCGGTGGTGAGACGGCTTGCTGGTGGCGAGAGGCGAGTCGGAGGAGGCGGGCCGGGTATGCAGGGAAAGGGGCCGGGGCAGGAGGCGATGGAGACCCCGCGCGCCGCGGGGCTGGCCGGAGTGGTGTTCGCGCTGCTGCTGGCGGCGGCGATCGTGCTGATCCGGCTGGCCATTCCCGAGGGGGCCGACGCGGCCGACGTCCAGGGGGTCACCGGCTCCGCGCGGCGCACCGCGGTGCGGATCGCCCTCGCGCTCGTACCGTTCGCCGGCATCTTCTTCCTGTGGTTCGTCGGCGCCGTCCGGGCCCACGTCGGCGCCGTCGAGGACAAGTTCCTCGCGACCGTCTTCCTCGGCAGCGGACTGGTCTTCACCGCCACGATGTTCGCCTCCGCCGCGGCGGCCGGATCCGTACTGGCCCTCGCGCACTCCGAGGGAGCCGGCCCCGCGCTGCCCACCTGGGACTTCGGCCGCCACCTCGCGTACTTGCTGATCACGGGGTACGCGATGCGGATGGCGGCCGTGTTCGTGTGCTCCATGTCGGTGATCGGGCAACGCCTCGGCGTGCTCCCGCGCTGGCTCTCGGTGCTGGGCTTCCTGACCGCCCTGATCCTGCTCTTCGTCTCCTCGAACGTCCCCTGGGCGGAGCTGGTCTTCCCCGCCTGGTCGCTGGTGCTCAGCGTCCACATCATCGTGGCGAGCGGTCGCTCCGGGTCGCGTCGCACGGCGTCCGCGTGACGCCGCGGGGCCCTTCACTCGAACGGCGTGCCTGAGCGCGCGGGGTCCTGCGCGCCGCTCGCATGCTGGCGAGCGGGACATGACCGCCGTCCGGAGGCGTCCGCGCGGAACGTGGTGGCGCGCACCGGACCTGGCCACCTGAAGGACGGAGCGTCGATGAGGCTCGTCGTCGATCTCAACAAGTGTCAGGGGTACGCGCAGTGCGCGTTCCTCGCGCCCGACGTCTTCGCCATGCACGGCGAGGAGGCGCTGATCTACAACCCACGGGCGCAGGAGGAACAGCGGGAGCGACTGGCCCGTGCCGTCGCCGCCTGCCCGGTGCAGGCGATCACGGCCGACGGGCTGGACGGCACGGGTGCGGACGACGCCTCCGGCCGGGAGGCGACCGATGGTCACTGACTACGTGGACTGGCTCAGGCGCGAGGGCCGGATCGTGATCGTGGGCGCCTCGCTGGCCGGCCTGCGGGCCGCCGAGACGCTGCGCGCCGAGGGCTTCGCCGGTGAACTCACCCTGATCGGTGACGAGCCGTACGATCCCTACGACCGGCCGCCGCTGTCCAAGAGCGTCCTGCTCGGCAGGGCGGACCCGCTCCACACCGAACTGCCCCGGCGCCGCGAGATCGACGCGAAGTGGCGCCTCGGTGTGCCGGCGGCGGGTCTCGACATGACCGTGAAGCGGGTGCGGCTGGCCGACGGCGACGAGGTCGAGTACGACCGCCTGCTGATCGCGACCGGTGTGCGAGCCCGGCCCTGGCCGAAGGAGTCGGAGGCGCAGCTGGACGGCGTCCTGCTGCTGCGGACCCGGAACGACGCGGCCGCCCTGTACCGGCGGCTGAAGGCCGGTCCGCGCCGCGTCCTCATCATCGGCGCCGGGTTCTCCGGGTCCGAGATCGCCTCGGCCTGCCGGGAGATGGGCCTCGCGGTCACCGTGGCGGAGCGCGCGGGCGCGCCCCTGGTGGGAGCCCTCGGCGGGGTGATCGGCGGGGTGTCGGCGGAGCTGTACCACGAGAACGGTGTCGACCTGCGCACCGGTGTCATGGTCACCGGTCTTGAGGGCGACTCGGTGGGCCGGGTGAAGGCCGCCCATCTGTCCGACGAGACCGTCGTCGAGACGGACCTCGTGGTCGTCTCGCTCGGCTCTACGCGCAACACCGAGTGGCTGACCGGGTCGGGGCTCGGCGCGGGTCCCCGGGGCATCGCCTGTGACGCGGGCTGCCGTGCCTTCGACTTCCGGGGCATCGTCACCGACGACGTCTTCGTCGCGGGCGACGTGGCCCGGTCCCCGCACGCGCTGTTCGGCTACCAGTTCCTCTCCCTGGAACACTGGGGCAACGCCGTCGCGCAGGCCGAGATCGCCGCGCACAACATGATCAGCCCCAGCAGCGACCGCCGCCCGCACCTGTGGGTGCCCGCGTTCTGGTCGTCGCAGTTCGGCGTGAACATCAAGTCCGTCGGCGTCCCGCCCATGGGCGAACAGATCATGATCACGCAGGGCTCCCTGGCGGATCGCCGTTTCGTCGGCGTGTACGGCTACCAGGGCCGCGTCATCGCCGCCGTGAGCTTCGACAACACCCGGTGGCTCGAGTTCTACCAGCGGGAGATCGAGCGAGGAGCGCCGTTCCCGGTGGAGTACCCGACGGTCGACCGACGCCCCGAGGGCCGCCAGCCGGTCCCGGCCGACTTCCCCGACCCGTCGCTGCCGACCCACGGCCCGGGCGTGACCCTCAGCGGCTACTCACCGACCGACCGGCAGCTCGTCTTCACCCCGGCCCACTGACCCGGCGCCCGGACTCCGCTCCCCTTCCCGGGACCTTCACGCCCCAAGGACTCCGCATGACGCACGCCCCGCTCCTGCGCCAGATCACCGACTTCGCGAACCGCGCCAACCCGTATCCGCTGTACGAGGAGCTCCGCAAGACGCCGGTGCTGCACGAGGAGGAGGACGGTCCGTACGTCATCAGCTCGTACTGGGACATCAAGAACCTGCTCCACGACCCGCGGATCAGCTCCGACGCGGCCAACCTCACCGCCCCGGGCGACGACGAGCTGTCCGGACCGGAGGCGACGGGGCTGCCGCCGAGCTTCATCCGGCTCGACCCGCCGGAGCACGACCGGCTGCGCCGGATCGCCAACAGCTCCTTCGGACCGCCGCACCGGCCCACCCGGGTCGACTCGATGCGCGGCGAACTCGCCCGGATCGTCACGGACCTGATCGACGGGTTCGGGGACGCGCGGCAGATCGACGTGGTCGACCAGTTCGCGTACCCCTTCCCGGTGACCGTGATCTGCCGGCTGCTGGGCGTACCGCGCGAGGACGAGCCCCGCTTCCGTTCCTGGGTGGACCCGATCGTCGCCGGCCTGGACCCCGACACCCGCACGAGCGCCGAGTCCATGAAGACCGCGCAGGAGGCCCGGCTGCAGCTCGGCATGTACCTGAACGGGCTGGTGGAGAAGCGCGCCAGGGAACCGCACGACGACATGCTGTCCGACCTGGTGAACAGCCGCGGTCCGGACGGCGCGATGACCACGATGGAAGTGCTGAGCACGGCGGTGCTGCTGCTCATCGCCGGTCACGAGACGACCGTCAACCTGATCACCAACGGCATGCTCACACTGCTGCGGTTCCCGCGGTATCTCCAGCGGCTGCGTGACGACCCGGGCCTGTCCGTGAAGATCGTCGAGGAACTCCTGCGCTACGAACCGCCGGTGCAGCTCGTGCCGCAGCGCACCTGCATCACCGACATCGAGGTGCGCGGCGTCACCATCCCGAAGGGCTCGCGGATCTGGCTGGTCCTCGGCGCGGGCAACCGGGACCCGGAGCGCTTCCCCGACCCCGACCGGTTCGACCCGGACCGCGAGGACATTCAGCACCTCGGCTTCGGCAGCGGCATCCACAGCTGCTTCGGCGCCCCGCTGGCCCGGCTGGAGGCCCAGATCGCGCTGGCCGAACTGGCCCGGCGGCTCGACAATCCCCAACTGGTCGAGGACCCGCCGCCCTACCGCCCGAACGCCGTGCTGCGCGGCCCGCGCCACCTCGACATCACTTTCGACGGCCTGCGGTGACGGCAGGCGCGGCCCGGTTCAGTCCGCGAGCCGCCTGAGCTGGACCAGGCCGACCCAGGTCTCGGGGCCGGGCTGGGTGTAGGCGGCGCGCACCGCGTACGCGCCCGGTTCCAGCGCGACGCGCAGGTGCTCCTCGCCCTGCGCCGCGCCGCCCGGCCATGCCGAGTCGAACAGCACCACGGGGCCAGGCACGTTCCAGCGGACCTCGTGTTCCCACACGGCCGCGTCGAGCGCGCCGGGGATCTGGGCCAGCAGCTCGCTCTCGGAGTTCGCGGCGGACCAGCGCACGAAGGTGCCGTGGTCGGGCAGGTACGAGGTGGAGGCGGGTTCGTCGCCGAAGACGAGAGCGGTGCTGTCTCCGACCGGGAGCAGGCCGACCCGGCCGTCGACCTCGCACGCGCGGTCGTAGTCCGTGGCGAGCTCCTCGCTGTCGGCGCCCGCCCAGAACGGCAGCACCGTCTCCGGTACGGCTATCAGCGGGCCGCCGCCCGACTCCACCCACTCCAGTGCGCCTGGATCCGCGTATCGAGCCATGCGCAGAACCTACACGGCGGGTGTCAGCAGCCGCACTCGCCGTCCACGGGTGCCGTCAGCGGGTCGGCGTCCCGGCGCGCCGGCCCCTGCCAGGTCTCGTAGGCGAAGCCCTCCCGCGCCCAGTACTCGAAGCCGCCGAGCATCTCCTTGACCCGGTAGCCGAGTTCGGCCAGGGCGAGGGCGGCGCGGGTGGCGCCGTTGCAGCCGGGGCCCCAGCAGTACGTCACCACGGGCACGGACCTGTCGAGGAGCTGCTCGGCCTGCTCGGGGATGAGCGCGGTGGGCAGGTGGACGGCGCCGGGGATGTGCCCCTGGTCCCAGGACTCGGTGGAGCGGGTGTCGATCACGACGAAGCCGGGGTCGCCGTCGGCCGCGAGCGCGGCGGCCACGTCGGAGACGTCGGCGTGGAAGGCGAGGGCGGCCCGGAAGTGGGCGGCGGCCTCGGCGGGGGCGGCGGGGGCGACCCGCAGGACGGGGTTCACGGAGTTGGTGATCATGGCCAGAAATCTATGGCGCCCGGCCGGGTCCCTGAAGTGATGATCCCCGGGCCTCCCCTTGATCGGCCGGGGTTTTCCCTGCTATCCATCCGGGATGACCGTGTATTCCCCGGACGCCACCGACTGGCGCATCCTCGAGGTCCTCCAGCGGGAGGGCCGGGCCAGCTACGCCGAGCTGGCGCGCGCCGTCTCCATGTCGCCGAGCGCGGTCACCGAACGGGTGCGCCGGCTGGAGGAGGCCGGTGTCATCCAGGGGTACGCGGCGGTCGTGGACCCCGAGCGCCTCGGCCTTCCGATCCTCGCGTTCGTCCGGCTCCGCTACCCGAACGGCAACTACAAGCCCTTCCACGACCTGGTGGCGGTGACGCCCGAGATCCTCGAGGCCCACCACGTGACCGGTGACGACTGCTTCGTCATCAAGGTCGCCGCGCGGTCGATGCCGCATCTGGAGGAGATATCCGGCCGGATCGGCGCGCTGGGTTCGGTGACCACGAGCGTCGTGTACTCCTCACCGCTGCCCCGGCGTCCGCTCGGCCGCTGAGCGTCAGCCGCCCCGCTGGCGCAGCGAAGACCCCGACCTGCCCTTGACGACCTCCAGCTGGGCGTGGATCCGGCGGCGCAGGTCGGCGACATGGCTGACGATGCCGACGCTGCGGTCGCGTTCGCGCAGCGAGTCGAGGACGTCCAGGACCTCGTCCAGGGTCTGGTCGTCGAGGCTGCCGAAGCCCTCGTCGATGAAGAGGGTGTCCAGGCGGACGCCCCCGGCCTCGTCGGTGACGACGTCGGCGAGACCCAGGGCGAGGGCGAGGGAGGCGAAGAAGGTCTCGCCGCCGGACAGCGTGGCGGTGTCCCGCTCACGGCCGGTCCAGGCGTCCACGACGTGCAGCCCGAGGCCGCTGCGGCCGCGTCCGGTGCGGTCGTCGGAGTGGACGAGGGTGTAGCGGCCGCACGACATCCGCTGCAGCCGTACGGTCGCGGCGGCGGCGACCTGCTCCAGGCGGGCCGCCAGGACGTACGACTCCAGGCGCATCTTGCGTTCGTTGTCCGCGGACGTGCCCGCCGTGAGCGCGGCCAGACGGGCCACCCGGTCGTACTCGGCACGCAGCGGGGCGAGTGCGCGTACTCCGGCGGCGGCACGGGCGGAGAGCCGGTCCAGCTCGGTGCAGCAGCGGGCGGCCGCGTCCCGTGCGGAGGCGGCCGCGCGCAGCCGGCGTTCCGCCTCGGCCGCCGTCCGCTCCGCCGCGCCGACGTCGGCGGGCGGCTGCTGTGCGGCGGCCGCTGTGCCGGCCTCGGCCAGTGCGGCGCGTACGGCCACCTCCTCCGACTGCCAGGCGTCCAGGCGGTGTTGGAGGTCGCGGTGGGCCGCGTCGTCCAGCAGCGCGGCGGCCGCGGCCTGCGGGGTGTCGAAGCCGGCGCGGTAGGCGGCGTCGGCGAGGCGGGCGTCGGCGCCCTTGAGCCGCTGCGATGCGTCCTGTGCGGCGCTCGCGGCGTGGGCGGCCTCGGTGAGCAGCGTCGCCTGCCGCTCCAGTTGTGCGGCGCGGGCGGCCACGCTGGTCGCGGCTCCGCGTGCCTGCGTCAACTCCTGCTCCAGGAACGCCTGTTCGCGTTCCAGGGTCTCGCGCCGGGTGAGCCGGGAAGCGGCTCGTACGGCGGCTTCCTGGCGGGCCTGAAGGCGCTGCTCGCGCTCGCGCTCGGCCTGGCGCAGCTCCTCCTGGGCGGCGTGCAGGGCGGAGGCGTCGCGGCGTGCGCGCGCATGGGCTTGCTCCAGCCGGTCGGCCTCGGCGGCGAGCTGTGCGGTGGGGGTGTCGCCGGCCTCGGCGGTGGCTGCGGCCAGGGCCTCGCGTACGACGCCGAGGCGTCGTTCGTCCTCGGTGTGCTGTTCCTCGGCGCGCCGGTGGGCGGCCTGGGCACGTTCCTCGGTCTCGCGGCCGACGTGTCCGGCGACCTTGCGAGCCGGGGCGGGGTGTGCGGTGGCTCCGCAGACGGCGCAGGGTTCGCCGTCGTTGAGGTGCGCCGCCAGCTCGGCGGCGATGCCGTTCAGGCGCTGTTCCTTGAGGTCCAGCCAGTGGGCTCGGGCGTCGAGGGCGCCTTGTCCGGAGGCGAGGGCCCGGCGCTGCGCCTCCTCCAGGTCGGCTGCCAGCTCGTCGCGGGTCCGTGCGGCGTGCAGGCGCCGTCGTGCGGGTTCACGCTGGACGGCGAGCTGTTCGGCGCGGGTGGCCGCCTCCTGCGCGGATTCGGTGCGGGACTGGAGGGCCGCCCGCGCGTCGTCCCACTCGGCGAGCCAGGCGTCGGCCTCGCGCAGGACGTCCTCGTCGGCACGCTCCTGCCGGTCCAGCCCGGCCCGCTCCTCGACCAGTTCGGCGAGCCGCCGCTCGGCGCGCCGGGCCGACTCGAGGCCGCCCAGCTCCTCGGCGGCGCGGCGGGCGGCGGCCGCGAGGCCCGCGGGGCCCGCGTCGGCGTAGGTGCCGGGGAGCGTACGGCGTGCTCGCGCCTCGGCGCCGGCGGCCGCGCCGTGCTCGGCCTCGGCGGCCTCCCGCAGCTCCAGCGCGGGCGCCACCGTCTCCGCCTTGCGGGCGCGCGCCATGCGCTCCTGTGCCTCCCGGTGGGCACCGGCCCGCTCCTGGAGGCGTTCGGCCCGCTGCCGGGCCTCGGTGAACCGGCCCTGGAGCCGGGCGAGTTCGCGTACGTCGTCCAGGGTGCGCTGTGCCTCGGCGCGGCCGGACTCGGTGGCGGCAAGGCGGCTGTGGGCGACGGTGAGGCGCTCCCGCACGGTGCTGCGGGCCACGGCCGCGGCACCGAGGACGGCCTCGGCCAGGCCGGGCTCGCCGGGGCTCAGTCCGGGCAGCTCCATCGCGTCGCCCGCCGCCTGCTGCATGCGGTGCGCGTCGGCGAGGAGCGCCGCGTCGCCCTCGCGTACCCGCGCCTCGGTCGTGCGCCGGCGCTCCGCGAGCCGCTTCTCGACATCGGCGAAGCGCTGGGTGTCGAAGAGGCGGCCCAGGAGACGGCCGCGGGCCTCGGCGTCGGCGCGCAGGAAGCGGGCGAAGTCGCCCTGGGGCAGCAGGACGACCTGGCAGAACTGCTCGCGGCTCATGCCGAGCAGCTGGGTGATCTCCTCGCCGATCTCCTGGTGGGAGCGGCTGAGGTCCTTCCAGACGCGGGCGGTGGCGTCGTACTCGCGCAGCCAGGTCTGGGCCTTGTCGACGGTGGTGCCCGTGCCGCGCAGCTTCTTCCGTTCCCACGGCGGCTGCCGGGTGATCTCCAACCGGCGTCCGGCTACGGTGAGTTCGAGGCGGACCTCGGTGCGGGTGCCGGGCTCGGCGTGGTCGCTGCGCAGGTGCATGCCCTGGCCGCTCTGCCGGGCGCCGGGCACGGAGCCGTAGAGCGCGTAGCAGACGGCGTCCAGGACGGAGGTCTTGCCCGCGCCGGTGGGACCGTGCAGCAGGAAGAGCCCGGCGGCGGACAGCGCGTCGAAGTCGACGCTCCGGGCGCCGCCGAAGGGGCCGAAGGCGGTGATGTCGAGCCGATGCAGCCTCACCGGGCCGCCTCCCGGACCATGTCGTCGGCGCGCACCGCGTCGAAGGCCTCGCCGAGCACGGCCGCCTCCTGCTCGTCGGGCCCGGCGCCGCGCACATGGGCCACGAAGTCCTGGGCGATCTGCCGGTCGCTGCGGCCGGCCAGGCGCCGGGCGTACGACACCTCGGGGTCGCCCGGGCCCCGTTCCGGGTCGAAGGCCAGGCTGAGGGTGTGCGGGAAGCGCTCGGCGAGCCGGGCCATGGGGTCGGCGGGGCGGACCGGGTCGGTGAGGGTGGCCTCGACCCAGGCGCCCTCGTGACGGGCGAGGGCGGGGTCGGCGAGGAGGTCGTCCAGGGCACCCCGGATGCGGGCCAGCGGGCGCGGCACCGGGCAGTCGAGCCGCTCGGCGGTGACCGAGCCGCCGGCGTCCAGGTCGACGAGCCACATGCTCTTGCGGTGGCCGGCCTCGGAGAAGGAGTACGCGAGCGGGGAGCCGGAGTAGCGCACGCGCTCGGTGATCGTCTGGCAGCCGTGCAGATGGCCGAGCGCCACGTAGTCGACGCCGTCGAAGACCCCGGCGGGTACGGCAGCGACTCCGCCGACGGTGATGTCCCGCTCGCTGTCGCTGGCCTGGCCGCCGGTGACGAAGGCATGGGCGAGGACGACGGAGCGGGTGCCCGGCGGGCGGCCGGCGAGGTCGGCGCGGACGCGGTCCATGGCGGCGCCGAGCACGGCCTCGTGACCGGCCCTGTCCACCGCGAACTCGTCCTTGACCAGGGCCGGTTCGAGGTACGGCAGCCCGTAGAAGGCCACGTCGCCGTGGGCGTCGGCCAGCAGGACCGGGGTGCCGGCGGCGGACGGCTCGGTACGCAGATGGATGCCTGCGCGGTCGATGAGTCCGGCGCCTACGCCGAGGCGGCGGGCCGAGTCGTGGTTGCCGGAGATCATCACCGTGGGCACGCCGAGGGCGGCGAGGCGGTGCAGGGCGTCGTCGAACAGCTCGACCGCGGCGAGCGGGGGTACCGCGCGGTCGTACACGTCTCCGGACACGACCACCGCGTCCACCGCGTGTTCGCGCACGGTGGTGACGAGGTGGCCGATGAAGTCGGCCTGGGCGCCGAGCATGCTCACCCGGTGGAAGGCCCGGCCGAGATGCCAGTCGGACGTGTGCAGCACTCTCACGAAACCGCTCCGGCCCGCACGACTACCCCATCCACACTTCAAGGACCTGCACGAACCCGGACAGGCTCGCGCACAGCACCCACCACGCTAATGCCTCGGCGCACCTGATCCACCACGGACCTCGTTGCACGACCGGCAACCACGCCCGATATGACCCGAAATCACCTTGATATGGGCAAAAGTCGGCCGCGACACCACCGGACCGCTGTCATGAGCGTCACGTGCCGACCTCCGCGTCCCGCCAGCCGTTCGGGCGGATGCTCCGCGTGATGGCCTCGGCCGTGGCGCGGACATGGGGCAGCAGGCGGACCGGCTGGACGAGGTCGACGCGCCCGACCGCCCCGACGGCGGCGACGACGGCGCCACGGCTGTCGCGCACCGGGACGGAGAGCCCGCCCCATCCCTCGGTGAGCATGCCACGGACCAGCGCGTGCCCCTCGCGCCCGACCCGCACGAGGCAGCGGCCCAGTGCGGCGCCGTCGGTGATGGTGGTGGGCGTGTACGCGGGCAGCGGACCGGCGCAGATCGCGTTCCGCACGGACTCGCCGGCATGGGCGAGCAGCACCAGGCCCACCGAGGAGGCGTGCAGCGGCAGACGGCCGCCCGGATGGGTGTACAGCTCGGCGAGATCGGCCTGGTTGGTCACGACGGACAGGCATACGCTCTCCACGCCGTCACGTATGGCCAGCGTCGCACCGACCGACGTCTGTCTGTGCAGTTCGACCAGGTGCGGCTGGGCGGCCTCGGCAAGTGACGAGCTGCGCGGGGCCAGCACGGCCGTCTCCCACAGGCGCAGGCCGATGCTGTAGCCCCCGTCGGGGCAGCGTTCCAGGGCTCCCCAGCCGGTGAGCTTGTTGACGATGCGGTGAACAGTGGCGACCGGCAGCCCCGAGCGCCTGCTGATGTCCGACAGCGTCAAGGTCCGGTTGTCACGGTCGAAGGCGCCGAGGATGCTCAGCGTCCGGTCGACGACGGAGCGCTCCGGAGCACCGGAGGGGGAGGTGGTCATCCCGTTGAATTCCCTTCACCTGCACGTCAGGGGTGCTTGTGTAATCGTGCTGGCACCAGGCGTGAACCGGTGACGGGCGGCCACCGCTATCATCAAGTCTTCAAGCAGCCCTAGGAAGGTCGATCCCGGAACGTTCATGGTCGATTTCGCTTCGTTACCGATCCCTGTCGTCCCGTACACCCCGATCTGCCGACCTGGCCTCGGTATCGCGATGTCGACCGTGCGCGATCTGCGCCGACGGGCGCCCACGGAGTTGCTCGCCGCTCCGCATCGGCTCGAATTCCACCAGATCATGCTGGTGACGAAGGGCCGGGGAAAGTACTCGGTGGACTCCGCTTGCATACCGTGCTCGGCCGGCACACTGCTGTGGACCCGGCCGAACCAGGTGATCCAGGCGTTGCCGGAGGACATGGAAGGCGAACTCCTCATGTTCACCGAGGCGTTCCCGCTGCCGATGCACGCCGGACTCGGGCTGCTGGACGATGTGCTGCGCCCCAGCCACTGGCAGCTCTCGGACATCGAACTACCGCTGTTACAAAGGGGCCTGACGCTGCTTCAGGAGGAGTTCGCGCGGCCCGACCGAGGCCTTGGCGAGCAGGTGCTCAAGCATCTGCTGGCCGTGGTGCTCATCCGTATCGACGAGGTGTGCCGCCTGCGTCACGACGAGGTCCACACCGGCGCTCCCAGCGGTGAGGCGGGCGAGCTGTTCGTCCGCTTCCGCCGGGAGCTGGACGACGCGTACCGCTCCACCCGGCTGGTGGAGGACTACGCCGCCAGGCTCAACTGCAGTACCCGCGCCCTGTCCCGGGCCTGTCGCGCCGTCGCCGGCACGTCCGCCAAGGACGTGATCGACGCCCGGGTCGCGCTCGAGGCGCGCCGGCTGCTCGTCCACACGGACCTGCCGCTCGCCGCCATCGCCCGCCATCTCGGCTTCTCCGAGGTCACCAACTTCGGCAAGTTCTTCGTGCGGCGCGTGAATACGGCACCCGGTGCATTCCGGCGGGACGCCAGGGCCCTCAACCAGCCCGGATCCGACGATTAACCTGGAGTTCTTTCCACTCTCTGGAAGAGCGGTTGTTCGGGAATCCGGAAGCTGGCAAGACTGTGCCCTGCGTGCTTCGGGCGGCCACTCCGAAGACACCGTGGACCTGCAGGTCTGTACCAGAAAGAGCGATCCCACCTTCGTTCGACCCGACCACCCGCCAGATTACTGACGAGTTTTTTTCTGCCCTCCCCGGCACCGAATCCCCAAAGCAGAACACCGCTCAAATCTCCCCGATTCCTCGTCCGGCGCCCCAACTTCCAGCCGGCGTTCCGGGATTGCACCGCGGCGACCGGGCGGAAACCCGGTTGGCCGAGCAGTCATGCGCGCAGCACCGTCCACGGGCCCTCGTGCGCCCGTACACCCCCATCACGACGGGCCGGTGCACGCCCACATCAACCGCACGCGCCTCCGGCATGCCCGGAGCCGCGCCCGAGGAAGGACGACCCATCATGACCGCAGTGACCGCTTCCGAGGCCGAGACCTGGCTGATCGAGAAGATCGCCCACCGCCTCGGCGTGGCGCCGGGCGAGGTCTCGCGCGAGGTGTTCTTCGACGAACTGGACCTCGACTCGACCGAGGCGCTCATCCTCGCGGGCGAGCTGGAGAACTGGCTCGGCTTCGAGCTGAGCACGACGACGCTCTGGTACCACCCCACCGTCAAGGACCTGGCGTCCTTCCTGGCCGAGGAGAGCGACCGGCGTGCGACCGCCGCGTGACCGACGGCCGCCGGTGGCCCTGGAGTTCAGGGCCACCGCGGCCGGCGGCCGCACGGTCTACGTCGTCCATCCCGGCGCGCTCGCGGCGCAGGTCCACCGGGGCCTGGCGGACGCACTGCCGGAGGGCGACGGGCTGACCGTCCTGGATCTGGGCGCGCTCGACGAGTACGCGCGGGCGGCGCTGAACGGCGGCCGGGCCGACACGACCGTGGAGGCCCTGGCCGGCCGGCTGCTCGCCGCGACGGAGCCGCTCCGGGTGCCGTACACGCTCGCCGGCTGGTCCTTCGGCGGAGTGCTCGCCCTGGCCATGGCCCAGGTGATGCCGGCCGAACGGCGCCCCGAGCGGCTGGTGCTCCTCGACAGCATCGCGCCCGCCGAGGAGTACAAGCAGCCCGACGAGGCGCTCGAACCCGACCTGCTCCTCGGCTGGTTCGCCATGTACCTCGGGGCCAAGCGGGACAGGCCGATCGGACTCGCCCCCGGGGCGCTGGCCGGACGCGGGGCGGACGACGGGCTGCCCGTCGTGCTCGACGCGGCCGTCGCCGCCGGTGCCCTGCTCCCGGGCACTCCGCTGCCGGGCCTGCGCAAGCTCTACGACACCTACGTGGACGGGCTGTTGCGCAACAACCGGCTGACGGCCCCGTACCGGCCCGCCCCCGCGCCACTGCCCCTGGTGCTGGTGCAGGCGGAGGGCAGCCTCGTCCCGGACGACCCCACGCTCGGCTGGACGCCGCTCGCCCCGCACGGTCTGACCCGGCACGGCTGTCCGGGCGACCACTACACGATGCTCAGCCGTCCCGACTCCCTCGGTGTGATCGCCCCGCTGCTGCACGCAGCCTGAACCTGCCTCGCCCCTCTCCCGCGCGCCACCCGCAGGTCCCGAACCTCCCCGGGGCGCCGTACGTCAGGCCCCGCCGTTCCGACCAAGAGAGCCTCGCCGTGAACGCTTCGCACCCTTCCGACCTCGATCGCCGGCTCGCCCGGGATCCGATCGCGATCGTCGGCCTGTCCGCCCTGTATCCCAAGTCGCGTGATCTGCGCGCGTTCTGGGCCAACGTCGTCGCCGCGGCCGACTGCATCGAGGACGTGCCCGCGACCCACTGGGACGTGTCGGAGCACTACGACCCCGACCCCGCAGCGCCCGACAAGACGTACGCAAAGCGCGGCGGCTTCATCCCCACCGTGCCGTTCAACCCGCTGGAATTCGGGCTGCCGCCCAACACCCTCGAAGTCACCGACGTACTGCAGCTGCTGAGCCTCGTCGTGGCCCGCGACGTGCTCAAGGACGCGGGCGCCGACCAGGACTGGTACGACGCCACGCGCACCGGTGTGGTGCTGGGCGTGACCGGCGCCAACCAGCTCACCCAGCCGCTGACCGCCCGGCTCCAGACGCCGGTCCTGAAGGAGGTCGTCCGCAGTTGCGGGCTGTCCGAGCGGGACGCGGAGGAGATCGCGGAGAAGTTCAAGCTGGCCTTCGCGCCCTGGGAGGAGAACTCCTTCCCCGGCATGCTCGGCAACGTCGTCGCCGGCCGCATCGCCAACCGCCTGGACCTCGGCGGCACCAACATGACGATCGACGCGGCGTGCGCCAGCTCGCTCGGCGCGGTCAAGGCGGCGGTCAGCGATCTGCTGGAGCGGCGCTCGGACACGATGCTGGTGGGCGGCTGCGACGCCGAGAACACCATCTTCATGTACCTGTGCTTCAGCAAGACGCCCGCGTTCTCCAAGCAGGGCGCCATCCGCCCGTTCGACGCCGACGCCGACGGCACGCTCATCGGTGAGGGAATCGGCATGCTGGCGCTGCGCCGGCTCGCCGACGCCGAGCGGGACGGCAACCGGATCTACGCCGTGCTCCGCGGCATCGGCTCCTCCAGCGACGGCCGCTTCAAGTCCATCTACGCCCCGCGCAAGGAGGGGCAGATGACCGCGCTGCGCCGGGCGTACGAGGACGCGGACTGCTCCCCGGCCTCGGTCGAGCTGTTCGAGGCGCACGGCACGGGTACGGCGGTCGGTGAGGCGACCGAGCTGTCGGCGCTGTCGGCTGTCGTGTCGGAGTTCACCAAGGAGCGCCAGTTCGCGGCGGTCGGCAGCGTGAAGTCGCAGATCGGCCACACCAAGGCGGCCGCGGGCGCGGCCGGGATGATCAAGCTGGCGCTGGCCCTGCACCACAAGCTGCTGCCGCCGACCATCAACGTGGACCGGCCGAACCCGGCGCTCGACTGGGCCGAGAGCCCGTTCTACGTCGGCACGCGCACCCGGCCCTGGATCCTGGACCCGGCCCGGCCGCAGCGGAGGGCGGGCGTGTCGTCCTTCGGTTTCGGTGGCACCAACTTCCATGTCGTGCTGGAGGAGTTGGGCGACGGGTCCGACCTGCGGGTGATGTTCCCCGTGAACCGGGTGTTCATGTGGCATGAGCCTGACATCGAGCAGCTGGTGCGGGCGGTCGGCGAGGGCGGGGAGCCCCGCACCGGTCCCGCCCCCGCGGATCACCCCCGGCTCGCCCTGGTCGCCGGCAGCGACACCGAACTCGCCGAACTGCGCGCCCTGGCCGCGACGGAGCTGCGCGCCGAGCCGTCGGCCGAGTCCTGGTCGCACCCCAAGGGCATCTACTTCCGCCGGTCCGCCGCCCCCACCGGCAAGGTGGGCGCGCTCTTCGCCGGGCAGGGCAGCCAGTACGTCGAGCCCGGCCGCACGGCGGTGCTCGCGCTGCCTCCCCTGCGGGAGGCCTTCGACCGGGCGAACGCGGCCTTCGCCGGGCACGAACTCCCGCTGTCCCGCATCGCCTTCCCGCCGCCCGCCTTCGACGAGGCGACCCGCACGGCCCAGGAGTCGGCCCTGCGCCGCACCGAGTACGCCCAGCCCGCGATCGGCGCGCTGGCGGCCGGCCACTACCGCTACCTGACCGAACTGGGCTTCGCCGCGGACGGGTTCCTGGGGCACAGTTTCGGCGAGCTGGCCGCCCTGTGGGCCGCCGGGGCCCTCGACGACGACACCTACTTCGCCCTGGCCCGGGCCCGCGGTGCGGCGATGGCACCGCCCGCCGACCCGGACTTCGACGCCGGCGCCATGGCCGCCGTCAGCGCCTCCGAGGAGCGGGTCCGCGAGCTCCTCGCCGCGCACCCGGAGCTGATCGTCTGCAACCGCAACGCCCCCGACCAGGTCGTGGTGGGCGGCGCCACCGAGGCCGTGGAGCGGCTGGTCGAGGCGGCCGGCGCCGCCGGGACCCGGGCGCTCAGGCTGCCGGTGTCCGCGGCCTTCCACACGCCGTTCGTCGCCCACGCCGTGGAGGAGTTCGGACGGCGGGTGGCCGGCGCCGAGGTGGGCGAGCCGCGCCGCCCGGTGTTCGCCAACTCGCCGGGCGCCTCCTACGGCCCGGACGCCGACGCCAACCGGCGCACCCTGGTGGAGCAGCTGGTCAAGCCGGTCGAGTTCGCCGACCGGATCGAGGAGATGTACGCGGCGGGCCACCGCACGTTCGTCGAGTTCGGCCCGAAGGGCGTGCTGACGCAGCTGGTCCGACGCATCCTCGGCGAGCGCGAGCACTTCGCCGTGCAGCTGGACCCGGGCGACAAGGGCGACGCCGAACTGACCCTGAAGCGGGCCGTGGCCCAACTGGCCGTCCTGGGCGTGCCGTTGGCCGTCACGGACCGCTATGCGGCCGAGGCGCCGCGCGAGGAGCCGGTCAAGGGCATGACCGTGCCGCTCAACGGCATCAACCACGTGCCCGAGGCCCGGCGGGCCGCCTACCGGGAGGCCGTGCAGAACGGCTACCGGGTCTCGCTGCCGACGGCGGGCGCGGTTGCGCCGACGGCCGCTGTTCCGACGACGGCCGCTGTTCCGGCCCCGGCCGCACCGGGCTCTCCGGCTCCCGCGGCTGTCCCGGCTCCGGCGATCGTCGCGGCTCCCGCCGCCGCCCCGGCGCCCGCACCGCAGCCGGTCGCCCGGCAGGTCACGCCGGGCGACCGGACCCCCGCCCCGCAGGCCGCGCCCCCGGCGCGGCCCGCCCCACCGGACGTCCTGGAGAACGAGTTCATGGCAGAGGAACACCGGACCCCCGCGCCCGACGACCGGCTCGCCGGGCTGCTCGCCGACCACCTGGCCCTGCACGACGACTACCTCACCGGTCAGCTGTCCAGCGCCCAGCGCCTGATGGGGCTGCTGGAGCGGGCCGACGAACAGGGCCGTGTCGACGACGTGCTCCCGGGGGTCGCCTCCGTCAAGGAGCACGGTCTGGCGATCGGGCGCACCCATCTGCGGGCCAACGAGATCCTGCGGGACCTGGCAGCCCTGGAGTACGGCGCCGCCACCGCTGCCCCCGCGGCCGCTCCGGCCGCCGAGACCCCCGCGGCCCTGGCGCCCACACCCGCACCGGCCGTGGCGGCTCTGCCCGAGGCTCCCGCGACTCCGGCGCCCGCGGCCCTGGAAGCCCCGGCGGCCCCGGCCCCGGCGGCCCTTCCCCCCGCCGAGCCCCCGGCCGAGCCCCCGGCTTCCGGTGCCTCCCCCGGGGACGTGCGGGCCGCGCTGCTCGACGTGGTGTCCCGGAAGACCGGCTACCCGGCCGACATGCTCGACCTGGACATGGACGTGGAGGCGGACTTGGGCATCGACTCCATCAAGCGGGTCGAGATCATGGGCGTCCTCCAGGAACGCTTCCCCGGCCCCACCCCGGTCGGCCCCGAACAGCTCGCCGAACTCCGCACGCTCAGCGAGATCGTGGACTTCGTGCTCAGCCTCGGCGGGGTGCTCGGCGACACGCCCGCGCCGACGGCGGCGACGGCCGTGACCGCGGCGGCCCCCACGGTGGTCTTCGGCACCGCGGACATCGCCGCCGCCCTCCTCGGTGTCGTCTCGGAGAAGACGGGCTACCCGGCGGAGACGCTGGACCTGGACATGGACGTGGAGGCCGACCTCGGCATCGACTCCATCAAGCGCGTCGAGATCATGGGCGTCCTCCAGGAACGCTTCCCCAGCCCCACCCCCGTCGGCCCCGAACAGCTCGCCGAACTCCGCACCCTGAACGAGATCGTGGGCTTCGTCCTCGAGCTGAACGCCCCGGCCTCGGCAGCCCCCGCGTCCGCCGCGAGCGCTCCCACGGCACCCGCCGCCTCCGCCGACGACGTACGCGGCGCGCTGCTCGACGTGGTGTCCCGGAAGACCGGCTACCCGGCCGACATGCTCGACCTGGACATGGACGTGGAGGCCGACCTCGGCATCGACTCCATCAAGCGCGTCGAGATCATGGGCGTCCTCCAGGAACGCTTCCCCAGCCCCACCCCCGTCGGCCCCGAGCAGCTCGCCGAACTCCGCACCCTGAGCGACATCGTGGGCTTCGTGACCGGCCTGTCCGGCAGCCCGGAGCCCGTGACCCGGCCTCTCCCCGAGCCGAAGGCCGAGACCGACGCCGCCGACTCCGACGCCCCCGCCCCGGACGCCCCCGCCCCGGGTGCCCTCGGCCGCGGGCAGGCCGCGCTCGCCGAGCTGCCCGATCCGGACCAGCTCGTCGGGGCCTACCCGCAGGACGGTGTCGTCCTCGTCGTCGACGACGGCAGCGAGGTCGCCGCGGCCACGGCCGCCCGGCTCGGGGAGGCCGGCCGCCAGGTGCGCGTGCTCCGGCTGCCCGGCGTGCCGCAGCGGGTCACGGGAGCACGGGACACCGCCCTGACCGGCTGGGGCGCCACCGAACTCGCCGCCCGCATCGAGGAGTCGGCCACCGACCCGGTGCATCTGGTGCTCGTCTTCGCCGCGGCGGACGACCTGCCCTGGGCGGAGGGCGTACGACGGCTCGCGCACACGCTGCTGGTCGCCAAGCACACGGTGGCCCCGCTGACCGCCGCCGCCCGGCGCGGCCACCGGGCCGCGTTCGTCACCGTCACCCGGCTCGACGGATGCTTCGGCCACGGCGGTGTCGCCGAGGACGCGGCGCCCGCCGGCGGCGTCGGCGGTCTGGTGAAGACCCTCGCGGTGGAGGAGCCCGCGCTCTTCTGCCGGGCGCTGGACCTGAGCCCGGCCCTCGGCGCGGCCGAGGCCGCGTGCCTGGTGCTGCAGGAGGTCTACGACGCCGCCGCGGGCCCCGTCCAGGTGGGCCGTGACGGCACGCGCCGGGTCGGTCCGACGCTCGGCGAGCAGCCGGCCGCGCCCGCCGCCCCCGGCGCTCCTCTCGGCTCCGGCGATCTGCTCGTCGTCACCGGCGGCGGGCGTGGCATCACCGCGCGCTGCGCCATCGCCCTGGCCGGCGCGTACCGTCCCGGCCTGCTGCTGCTCGGCCGTACCGCCCTCGGCGCCGAGCCGGAGTGGGCAGGCGGCCTGACCGACGCGGCCGCGCTCAAGGCCGCGGCCGTGGAGCACCTGAGGGGCACGGGCGAGAAGCCCACCCCGAAGCGGGTCGAGCAGCTCTACCGGGCGGTGATCGGCGAGCGCGAGGTCCGCGCCACCCTCGACGCGGTCCGCGCGGCGGGCAGCGAGGTCGACTACCTGCCGGTGGACATCACCGACGCCGCCGCGACGGCGGCCGCCCTGGCGCCGTACCGGGAGCGGATCACCGGCCTGGTGCACGGCGCCGGCGTCCTCGCGGACCAGCTGATCAGCGCGAAGAAGGCGGCCGAGGTCGAGCGGGTCTTCTCCGTCAAACTCGGCGGCCTGCGCTCCGTGACGGCCGCGGTCCCGGCCGAGCGGCTGCGCCACGTGCTGCTGTTCTCCTCGGTCGCCGGGTTCTTCGGCAACCGCGGGCAGTCCGACTACGCGATGGCCAACGAGGTGCTGAACGCGTGGGCCGCCACGTTCAGGCGCAGCCACCCCTCCGCCCACGTCACCGCCCTGAACTGGGGCGCGTGGGACAGCGGGATGGTGTCGCCGCAGATCAAGGCGGTGTTCGAGGAGCGCGGCATCACCCTCATCCCGGAGGACACCGGAACCCGGCTGTTCACCGAGCAGTTCGCGCCCGAACGGTCCGGTGACGTGATCACCGTTCTCGGCCCGACCACGCCCCTGTCGGAGCCGGAGCACAACGCACCCACGTCCCCGGTCGTCCTGGAGCGGGACCTGGCGGGCCTGGCCGGTGAACCGCTGGTCGCCGACCATGTGATCGGGGACGCGCCGGTGCTGCCCGCCGCCGCGGCCCTCGGCTGGGCCGCGGGCGCCGTCGAGCGGCTGACCGGCGCCGCGGTCGCGGAGATACGGGACTTCGTGGTCCACAAGGGCGTGGTCTTCGACGGCGGCCTCGACGGCAGCCGCTTCCAGCTCTCGGTCGACCCGACGCCCGACGGCGCCGAGGCGGACGTGGCGATCCGGTCGGTCACCGGCGACGGCGCCGTACGCCCGCACTACGCGGCCCGCGTGCTGCTGCGCGCCGCCACCGGGCAGCGGCCGGCGCACCTGACCGGTCTGCCCGCCCTGGGCGGCGGCAGCGACGCCCGCGTCTGCTACACCGACGGCACCCTCTTCCACGGCGCCTCCCTGCGCGGTCTGCGCCGGGTGCTGGAGTCCGCCGAGGCGCGGCTGGTCGTCGAGTGCGCCCTGCCCGAACACCGGCCCGCCGGCGGCGCGTTCGGCAGCGGCCGGTACGCGCCCGGCACCGCCGACCTGCTGCTGCAGGCCGCGCTGGTGTGGATGCGCCGGTACCGCGACACGGCGAGCCTGCCGATGTCGGTGGGGCGGGTCGACCTGTACGAGGCGCTGCCGGACGGCGGGCCGTTCGTCGTGGTGGTGGAGCCGGTGTCGGCGAACGGGACGACCGCGACTCTGACGGTGACCGCGTGCGCCCCGGACGGCCGGGTGCTGTCCCGGTTCACCGACGTCTCGCTCGTGTCCACCCCGCAGCTGGCCGCCAAGTTCGCG
The DNA here is from genome assembly GCF_056434245.1 of Streptomyces sp. NPDC044064. Classification (NCBI taxonomy): domain Bacteria; kingdom Bacillati; phylum Actinomycetota; class Actinomycetes; order Kitasatosporales; family Streptomycetaceae; genus Streptomyces; species Streptomyces sp. NPDC044064. The sequence continues at coordinate 141 of NZ_JBWKFN010000007.1, read as the reverse complement.
GGCCGCTGAGCCGACATACGGACCGCCGGTCCCGGGGGGGGGGGGGGGCGCCCCCCCCCCCCCCCACCCCTCCCGGGGGGGCGCTGTCAGCTCCCCAACTGGTACCGCCTCGGGGTGCTTCCTTTTTTTTGTGGGGCGCGG